>JAYSXW010000298.1:0-12252 GCA_043716935.1 Pseudonocardia sp. | reverse complement strand
GGCCGCCGCCGTCCCGCGCACAGCGGAGCGTGCGGCCTCCTCACCGAGCAGCTGCGAAGTACCGGCCCGGCCCGCCTCTTCCACCTGCTGGAATGCCTGATCCAGGTCGCCGACGTTTTCCGCTGGATCAGAAGGTCACGACACTCGCGGGTGCGCTCGCCATCGGGACGGAGTCGGCCGAAGGCTGCCTGGACGTCGTGCGACGCTGCGCGGGAAACGAGTTCGTCGCGATGGCCAGTCCGTCGGCCTCCATCCAGAACGGCGTGACCTCCCAGGCCCTCGCCCAGCTGGTGTCGGCCAACGTCGCGCTGCCACGGAGGTCTCGAGCCAGGGATCCGCACGAAGTTCATCTTCGTGCACCACGCTGGCGAACAACGAGGTCGGCAGGGTCGCCTACACGGATTTCCTCCCGAGCGCTCTCGCCGAGGACCGCTGTACCGCCGCTCCTCCGCCGCACATCGTCGGCACGGCCTCGATCACATACAAGCCGGGCTCGATGCTGCACGGCACGGAATGTCCGCACAGAAGGTGATCGTCACACTGTGAGTCGTAGGAACGGGTCGATGTGGCGTGGCCGTCGGAGAGAGCATCAGCTCGAACCGCTTAAATGCGCGTCGGACCCGGAGTTGTCCTCGGATCCGGTACTCCCGGATCCCGATTCCGAGCCGCCGGCCTGCGAGGACGAGGAGCTGGAGCCGGTCGAGGAGCTGGAGCCGGTCGAGGACGAGTCCTTCGAGGACGAGTCCTTCGACGCTGAATGCGTCGACGCCGAGCCCGCATGGTTCCGGGCGTGCCCCGATCCCGACTCGGTCGACTCCACGTTCGAACCCGAATCCTTTGAGCCGGCGGCGTCGGATCCCGAATGGCGGGACGCCGCTCGCTCCGACACGTGCTTCTGCGACACGTGCTTCTGCGACACCGAGTCCTGCGACACCGAGTCCGCGCCGGAGGAGGACTCACTCGACGGGGACGCGTGGGAGGAGGACGCGTGGGACACGCTGCCGGTCCGCTCCGCGGAGTGCGACGCGTGCGATCCGGTGGACGTCGACCGGCCGGAGGGGGAGCCGCCCGAGTCGTTGCTCTCCGGGCGGTTGGTGACTGCGGATCCGTTCGGGTCGGAGACCCGGTAGTCGTAGTCGCCAACCGGGACCGTGGAGTCCGAGACCGGCCGGTCGGAGGCGGACGCGTCGGCCGGGCTGTGCTCGGAGCCGCGGGACGTCCGGCCCACCGCGGTGGAGCCGAGGTCGGACGCGCGGTCGGGCTTCGTCGCGAGCTCGCCGCCGCCGGTTCGGGCGGATCCTGCTGACGCGTCGGCGCTGCACTCCTGCGGCGCCCGACCAGGCATGGAGCCGCTGCCGGCCGAGCGCTCGGACTGCGCTGTCCGGCCCGTATCACCGCCCGGACCCTTCGTGTCGCCGCCCAGAATCGTCGTGTCGCTACCCGGGCGCGTCGATCCGGCCCCGTCGCCGCCCGAGCGGTCGCGCGTGGCGACACCGGCGCTGGGCGGCGTCGCGGTCCGAACCGCGGACCCGGCGACATAGCCGGCCGGGACGGCAGGAACCGCAGCGGAGGCGGCGGCCCGGCCGTCGTCGTCGACGACGACGACGACGACGACGACCGCTTCGGCGGTGCCGGTGACGGTGCCCCGACTCCCGTCCCTGGCCGACTGCGACCCGTCGGACACGGCGTTGTCCCTTCCGGAGCCGTCGTCCCCTCCCAAGCCGTCGTTCCGGCCGGAGCCGTCGTCATTGCTGCTGGAAGGCTCGGCGCCGTGCGGAGCAGCACTGCCGAACCGGGAGCCGGCGCTGCGGTCGGAGCCACCGGCCGCACGGTCGGCCTCGGCCGCTGCCTCCGGAGCGGCGTCGGAACCCACGGACGGGAGGCCCTCGGCGGGCGTTACGCGGGCGGCGGAGTCGGGAGGGCCGCCGACGAGGTCGTCGCTACGACCGGCCGAGTCGCGTGCGGTCTCGGCGGCCGGACCCGGCGATCCCTTCTGCTCCTCCCCCGCTGCCTTGCCTTCCATCGAGTCAGGAGCGGTGGCGTCCACCCGGCCCTGCCCGCCTGAGCGCTGCACAACTGAGCCCTCGCCACCGTCCGGGGGCCCGCCCCGTTCGGTCGGTGGTCCCTGCGGCGCAGGCAGAGCCCGGGCGAGCGCGTCAGCCGCAGGCTGGGCCTGAGTGGGAGTCTCAGCCGCAGGCTGGGCCTGAGTGGGCGACTCAGCCGCAGGCTGGGCCTGAGTGGGCGCCTGCGCTGCGGGCTGGGTCTGGGTCGGGGCTGCGGGCTCGCCCGGCCCGGCAGCGGGCGCTGCCTGACCGGGACCGTCAGCGCGCGGGTCGGGGACGCCGTGGTCGACGGACTGGTCGCGGGGGCCGCGCGGGTCGGGCGGGCCGCTCGTCGCGGCGTCCTGACGCTCCTGGCCCTGCTCCTCGCGACCGCCGACCAGGTCGGGCCGGAGCGGGGTCGGGGCGGGATCGGGCTTGTCCTGGCCGCCGGTGCGCATGGCCTCCATGACGTCGTCGCTGATCAGCGCGGTCTTCTGACCGTCGTCGGGCAGCGGCGTGCCGACGGCGGTGGAGACGGTGCCCTGCAGGTTCTGCAGCTCCTGCTGCTTGGCCTCGCGCTGACGCAGCCGCAGGTCGCGCTGCTCCTCGAGGCCCCCGAGGGCGATGGCCTGCTCGGCGGTGTGGGACGGACCGGCGGGCGCGTCGCTCAGCGCCTTCTCCATGGCCTGGAGGTGCTGTTCGGTGAGGCGCAGGTCGGTGCGGGTGCGGCTGAGCTCCTTGACGGTCTCGAGCTGCGACTGCAGCGCGGTCCGGCGGCTCATGAGCAGCTGCTTGCGCTCCATCATCCGACGCACCGGCGTCGGAGGCGCGGCCCGCCGCTCCTCGGGGAGGCTGCTCCAGGCCGCCTCGGTCTGCGCGATGGTGCCGAGCTGGCGGTCCAGCGACGTGAGCGTGACCTGGGCACGGGCCGCCCACTCCGTCTCCGCCGCCTGCGGCACGGCCTGCGCCGGGACGGAGACGGCATGGGGACCGGGGTCCGACGAGGTGACGGCGTAGCCGCCGGCAAGGATGCCGGCCGCACCGAGCACCGCCAGGGCGCGCCGACGGCGGAATGATCCCCGCGCCGGGCGGCGGATTCCGGCCGGGCGGCGCCGGCCCGGCTCGATAACCGGCTCGGCGGCGGGCCGTGGACCCTCCGAGCGGTGGCCGGTCATCCCGACCGGCCGACCCGCGAGCGCGCCGGACGACCGGGCAGCGACGCGATCGGGGCCCTCGTCGGGTTCGCGGAGCCACGGCAGGGTCTCGACGAGCCGGGCGTCCTGGTCGGGCTGGGTCGAGGCACGGCGGGCCTGCCGGGCCAGGTGACGGTGGGCGGCGGTGCAGTAGCGACGCGACGGCCGCCCGGGGGCGTCGTCGATGAGCACGTCGCACCCGGTCAGCCCGCAACGCCGGACGAATTCGGGCACCCTGCTGTCGACCGTTCCGTCGTCCACCTCTGCGACCCCCACCGCCGGTGGGGACACACGGTCCCCCATCGGGCCGCCGACGGGGCTGCACCCCCCGACGTTGCGACGCCGACCATTATTTGATCTTCCGGGCCGATACGTTACTCGACCGACAACGAATTTGTCACTGCTCCAACTGGAACAACATCCGCAGGTCAGCGTCACGATCAGTATCGAAACGCCGATCTTGCTACGGTGTGTGACCGAAGCATCCAACGACATCCGCAACGCCCGCCCGGATGGAGCAGCGAACAGGCGTCCGAGGGCGAAAGTGGGCGAAAATCAGTACGTCGGCAGTGTTGGGTCCACCTGCTTGGCCCAGGCGAGGACGCCCCCACCCACGTGCACGGCGTCGGAGAACCCGGCCCGGTGCAATGCGGCCAGCGCGTCGGCGGAGCGGGCGCCGGACTTGCAGTGCAGCACCACCGGCTTGTCCTGCGGGATCTCCGAGAGCGCCTCGCCCGACAGGATGCGGTCCTTGGGGATGAGGATCGAGCCCGGGATCTTCACGATCTCGTACTCGTGCGGCTCGCGGACGTCGATGAGCGCGAAGTCCTTGCCCGTGTCCATCATCCCCTTGAGCTCGAGAGGCGTGATCGTGTGGCCTGCGGCCGCTGTCTGCGCATCGTCGGAGACCACGCCGCAGAACACGTCGTAGTCGATCAGCTCAGTGATCTTGGCCGCGTCCGGGTCCTTGCGGATCCGGATCGTCCGGTAGGTCATGTCCAGGGCGTCGTAGACCACCAGGCGTCCGAGCAACGTCTCGCCGATGCCGGTGATCAGCTTGATCGCCTCGTTCACCATGATCGAGCCGATCGACGCGCACAGCACGCCGAGCACGCCGCCCTCGGCGCACGAGGGCACCATCCCGGGCGGCGGGGCCTCGGGGTAGAGGTCGCGGTAGTTGAGGCCGCAACCGTCGGGGGCGTCCTCCCAGAAGACCGAGGCCTGGCCCTCGAACCGGAAGATCGACCCCCACACATAGGGCTTGCCCAGCAGCACTGCGGCGTCGTTCACCAGGTACCGGGTGGCGAAGTTGTCGGTGCCGTCGAGGATGAGGTCGTAGCCCGCGAAGATGTCGAGGACGTTGTCGGCCTCCAGACGAACGGGATGCAGCACGACGTCGACGAACGGGTTGATCTCCCTGATCGAGTCGCGTGCCGACTCACCCTTGGGCCGTCCGATGTCGGACTGGCCGTGGATGATCTGGCGGTGCAGGTTCGACTCGTCGACCTCGTCGAACTCCACGATCCCGAGCGTCCCCACGCCGGCCGCGGCCAGGTAGAGCAGCGCGGGGCTGCCCAGCCCGCCGGCGCCCACCACCAGCACCTTCGCGTTCTTGAGCCGCTTCTGACCGGTCATCCCGATGTCGGGGATGATCAGGTGCCGGCTGTAGCGCGCCACCTCGTCCTTGGTCAGTTCGGGGGCCGGCTCCACGAGCGGCGCAAGCGCCATGACATGAGCTCCTCGGTATCGATGTGACCCTGAGTCCTGCAACACGGCGGTCAGGCGGGATCTTCCCCGGCCGGGTCGTCCCAGAAGGCCGCGATGGCGCGCGCCACGAGATCGGGCGCCTCGATCTGGGCGACGTGCCCGACCTCGGGCAGCATCAGCAGCCTGCCGCGCAGCACGGCGGCGGTGCGGGCGGCGAGCCGTGGTGACACCAGCCGGTCCTTCCCGCCCCAGACGACCAGCGTCGGAGCCGTCACCCGCGCGGCCACCGACCACAGCGACTCCCCGCGCAGCCAGCTCGCGAGCAGGGCCCGGCCCGTCCCCTGCGTGGCCTCGCGTGCCCACTCCTGGCGTCCACGCTCCTCGATCTCCGACGCGGCCTCGGCGAGCCGGTGCTCGGGGATCAGCCCGGGATTCCCGAAGCACAGCGCCACCACCTGCTCGGCGCGCATCAGGGGGTCCATCGCCGCCAGCTCGGCCCGCGCCCGCTCGCCGACGCGCGGCAACACCGCGAGCAGCATCCGGGGATCGGACACGCGCCGTGGATCGGGCCGCCGGTCGGGCATGGCGGGCGAGACGAGCGTGAGCGTCGCCACGAGCTCCGGGCGCCGGGCGGCGACGAGCATCGCGACCGCGCCGCCCAGCGAGTTGCCGAGCAGGTGTACCGGGGTGCCGCGGCCGGCGAGGAAGCAGAGCAGGGCGTCGGCGTGGCCGGACGGCGACCAGTCCCGCGACGACATCGGCCGGGACCGCCCGAAACCCGGAAGGTCGACGGCCGTGCCCGCGGCCCGGGTACTCAGCAGGCCGGCCAGATCGGTCCAGTTCGTCGCCGATCCCGACAGTCCGTGCACGTAGACGGCCGGTACCCGGTCCGGGCCCGGCGTCTCACGGACGTGCAGCGTCACCCCGCCGGAGGTGATCTCCCGACCCGGCCAGGGGCGCCCGCGGGGGTCGCGTACCGGCAGCGTGGCCGGGTCGGCGAGCACCGCGCCGACGGGCGCGGGTTCCGGCCTTGTGGCGAACGGACGGACGAAGGACACCGACGACATGGCTCCAGCATGACCTGAAGCGCATCCGGCGCAACACCGACCCGTCGCGCCCGGTACCCCCCGGTGGTATGTTCGTCATCGAAGCTCGCGGTCGGCCGTTGAACCGGCAGGAGGTGGACGACGGTGAATGCTGTGGTGCGTCTGTCGGGTTACGGGGCCGTGCTGGCCCTGGTCTTCGGCGCGGCCTGGGGGGTGGGCACGGCCGTCGGGTTCCCCGCCCCGCCGCCGCCCGCTGCGGATCACGAGCACCCGGCAGCCGCCGTGCCCGTGGTCCGGCCCGTCACCCCCACCGAGGGACTGGTCACCACGGCCGAGGGCTACACGCTGGTGCCGGGCGCATCCCCGACGCAGCTCGGCCGGCCGGGCCAGCTGACGTTCACCATCACCGGTGTCGACGGCGCGCCCGTCACCGCGTTCGACGCCCGCTACGGCGAGCCGATGCAGGTTGTCGTCGTACGCCGGGACGCGGCCGGGTTCCAGCGCGTGCACCCCCTTTCCGACGCCGGCGGCGTGTGGCGTGCGCCGCTGACGCTGCCGGCGGCCGGGGTGTATCGCCTGTACGCCGACATCGCGCCGACCGGAGGCCCGGCGCTCGTGCTGGGCGCCGACCTGTTCGTCCCCGGCGACTTCCGGCCCGTCACGTCCGGTCCGTCGCGAGTGGCGCAGGTGGACGGCTACCAGGTGCGACTCGACGGCGACCTCGTGCCGGGCCGGCCGTCGCAAGTGTTCGCCACCGTCAGCCGCGACGGCCGGGCCGTCACCGACCTGGAGCCCTACCTGGGCACGTTCGGGCAGCTCGTGGCACTGCACACCAGCGACCTCGGCTACCTCCACGTCCACCCCGACGCCCCCACACCGGCGCCGACCGACCGAGCGGGGCCGGCCATCGCCTTCACCGCCGAGGTGCCCTCCGCCGGCACCTACCGGCTGTTCCTGGAGTTCCACCGCGGCGGCGCCGTGCACACCGCGGAGTTCACCGTCGAGACCCGGAGCGGCTCATGACCGCCGTCGAGACCCCACTCGAGCAGCTCGAACTCACCATCGGCGGCATGACCTGCGCCTCGTGCGCGAACCGGGTGGAGCGCAAGCTCAACAAGCTCGACGGTGTCGACGCCACGGTCAACTACGCCACGGAGAAGGCCCGCGTCCGGTTCCCCGTCGACCTCGATACGGCCGTGCTCGTCGCCCAGGTCGAGGCCGCCGGCTACACCGCGCAGCTGCCGACCCCACCCGAGGTGCCGCCCGCCGTCCACGAGAGCCCGGCCGATCCGCTGCGCCAGCGCCTGGTGATCTCCGCCGCCCTCGCCGTACCCGTGGTGGCGCTGTCCATGGTGCCGGCGCTGCAGTTCGTCCATTGGCAGTGGATCGCGCTGACGCTCGCCGCACCCGTCGCGGTGTGGGGGGCGTGGCCGTTCCACCGCGCCGCGTGGGCGAACCTCCGCCACGGCGCCGCGACGATGGACACGCTCGTGTCGGTCGGCGTGCTCGCGGCGCTGGCCTGGTCGCTGTACGCGCTGCTGCTGGGCACCGCAGGCGTGCCCGGCATGACCCACCCGTTCACGTTGACCGTCGTGCGCGGCAGCGGGACCGGGTCGATCTACCTGGAGGTCGCGGCCGGGGTCACGGTGTTCATCCTCGCCGGGCGCTACATCGAGGCCCGGTCGAAACGGGCGTCCGGGGCGGCGCTGCGCGCGCTGCTCGACCTGGGCGCCAAGGACGTCACGGTGCTCCGCGAGGGTGTCGAGTACCGGATCGCCGTCGGCACGCTCGGTGTCGACGACCGGTTCGTGGTGCGTCCCGGCGAGACGATCGCCGCCGACGGCGTGATCGTCGAGGGCAGCTCCGAGGTGGACGCGTCGATGTTGACCGGCGAGTCGGTGCCCGCCGAGGTACGCGTGGGCGATGCAGTGGTCGGGGGCTGCGTCGACGTCGGTGGCCGGCTCGTCGTGCGGGCCACGCGGGTCGGCGCCGACACCCAGCTGGCCCGGATGGCCCGGCTCGTCGAGGACGCCCAGAACGGCAAGGCCGCCGTCCAGCGACTCGCCGACCGGGTGTCCGGCGTGTTCGTGCCGGTCGTGATCGTGCTGGCCGTCGCCACCCTGGGGTTCTGGCTCGGGTCCGGGACGGGCGCGGACGTGGCGTTCACCGCCGCCGTCGCCGTGCTGATCATCGCCTGCCCGTGCGCGCTCGGCCTCGCCACGCCGACGGCGCTGCTGGTCGGCACCGGCCGCGGTGCGCAGCTGGGCATCCTGATCAAGGGCCCGGAGGTGCTGGAGTCCACCCGCCGGGTCGACACCGTGCTGCTGGACAAGACCGGCACCGTCACCACCGGCGCGATGACCGTGCACGCCGTGCACGGGGCCGAGGGCGTCGACGAGGCCGGCGCGCTGCGCCTGGCCGGAGCGGTGGAGCAGGCGTCCGAGCATCCCGTCGGGCGCGCGATCGCCGCCGCCGCGTCCGAGCACGGCCGGCTCCCGGGCGTCGCGGAGTTCGACAACCACGCCGGGCTGGGCGTCCGTGGGGTCGTCGCGGAGATCGACGGCGACACCGTCGCCGCACGCGCGGTACTCGTCGGTCGTACCGCGCTGCTCGCCGAGCACGACATCGCCCTGCCCGCCGAGCTCGTGGCGGCGCGCGACGAGGCCGAGAGCACGGGTCGCACGGCCGTCGCGGTGGCGTGGGACGGCCTCGCACGGGCCGTCATCGTGGTCGGCGACACCGTGAAGCCCACGAGCGCCGAGGCCGTCCGGCGGCTGCGCGCGCTCGGGCTCACCCCTATCCTGCTGACCGGCGACAACGGCCCCGCCGCCCGCGCGGTGGCCGCACAGGTGGGCATCGACGAGGTCATCGCGGAGGTCCGGCCGGAGGACAAGGTCGCCACCGTCACGCGGTTGCAGGGTGCGGGCCGGGTCGTCGCGATGGTGGGCGACGGCGTCAACGACGCCGCCGCACTGGCCGCGGCCGATCTCGGCCTCGCCATGGGGACGGGCACCGACGCGGCGATCGAGGCGAGCGACCTGACGCTGGTGCGGGGCGACCTGCTCGCCGCGCCCGACGCGATCCGGCTGGCTCGACGCACTCTCGCGGTGATCCGCGGCAACCTGTTCTGGGCGTTCGCCTACAACGTTGCCGCTATCCCGCTGGCAATGTCGTGGCTACTGTCCCCCGTGGTCGCCGGCGCAGCGATGGCGTTCAGCAGCGTGTTCGTCGTCAGCAACAGCTTGCGCCTGCGCAGGTTCTCGCCCACGACCTCCTGAGACCTGACGTCTTACGCTGCCAGCACGGCCTCCCGCAGGCGGTGTACCACAGCGTCGCGGTGGTTGCGGACGGTGCGCACACTGATGCTCAGTTGCTCGGCCATCTCGGTTGCACTGCACCCGCGGGCGATCAGTTCGATCAGCTGCAGTTCGTGCTCGGTGAGGCAGCCGGCGCAGGCCACTACCTCCGCTAACTCATCGGCCACATCGAGCGTCACCACCGTGTCGAAGGGTAGGTCGAGCAGGTTCGGAGCGGTCAGTTCGTGCACCATCATCCGCCGACTTGCCTGCTGAAAGGCGCGGTACTCGCCAGCCCGCAGGACACTGGCGGCCAGGTGGCGCGACCGACGATTGGTGGGGAACTCGCGGATGACCATCCACGTAGCGGACAGCATCTCGTCGAACGCATCCATCGAGCCGCCTTGGCGATGCGCACCCCACCGGCGGGCGGTGGCCACCACGCCGGGCAGCAGCCGCTGCAGCACGACCCTGGCCGCAACATCGTCGGTTCGGGCAGCCGCCAGCAGCCGGTGCAATACCTCGTTCGCCGCCGCCGACAGGCCACCGTTGCACACCCGCTCGTCGGCTTGCAGGCGAAAGCCGGTGGCGTCGACCACCTCGTCAAGGTTGGTGAACTCGATGCCGAGCCCCCAGCCGGCCGCCCGGCAGAGGACAGCCGGGCGGTGATTGAGCGCTTGCCACTCGCGATCGAGGCGGAGCAGGAGTGGACGGTTGATGACGAGGGGGAGTCGCTGATTCATAGGTCCGATCGTCCGCGCGCGCCCTCACCGCGTGGCTCACAGCGACACTCACAGGACCTCTCACATGGGACTCACAATCCGCTGACCTGGGATTTCTTCGAAATTCTCGGGCGGTATTTGCCGATTCGACCAACTCACCGTGCCCAGTACAGGTGTATGGACATCTGCGACGACCTCAAGAAGAGCTCGACCTGGCGGTGCACCTGGCGGACCGGGCCGGACGCGGGCGCCACGCACGACCTGCGGATGGGGCGGCATCTGGTGGGGCGAGCACACACCGCCGGGGTGCGCTGCGACGACCCAGCGCTCCAGCCGCACCACGCCCTCGCCGAGGTATCGGCCGAAGGGGATCTGGTACTCACGCAACTCACCGGGCGGGCACCGATCCTGCTCGACGGTCTGATGATGCTGGCCGAAGCGACTGTGCACGACGGGTCTGTCGTTGAGCTGGGCGGCAGCACCATCGAATTTCACCGAGTTACTGCGGCGAGCGACCGGTTCGGGGCTCACATCGTGGAAGGCACACTCATCCGTAGCCCGCGCGCCGTCCCCGAGTGGCAATCGGCCAACCCAACACCCCCATCGGAACCAGCCGCTGCCCACGAGTCCGCCGCCGGGCTCGTGCCAGCGCTGCTCGGTCTGGCTGGCGCGGGTGCCATCGCGGTGTTGCTGCAGCAACCGATGTTCTTACTGTTCGGCGCGCTCGGAGGACTGGTCGCACTCGGCAGCTGGGGCGCCCAGCGCATCGCCTCACTGCGTTCTCGGAAACGCGCGACGCGTGCATACGCGGAGGCCCACCTCAGGTACCTCGACGAGGTTGCACGGGACCGCGAATCGTTCCGCCGATTCCAGTTTGCAACCGTGCCGACCGTCGCCATGGCCCACGCCGCGATCCGCTCCACGCACGCGTCGCTGTGGTCCCGGCGCGGCACGCACGGCGATGCGTATCTCGCCGGACTCGGCCTCGGTGACATCGCATGGCCCGATGCGGCAAACGAGACCGGTGTCGTTGACGACCGCGAGGCACGTGACCTCCCCATTGCAGCAGACCTCGGCAGCGGCGCACGACTGGCGCTCCGGGGTCCGCAGGCGATGGCCGTCGCCCGCTCGCTACTGGTGCAACTGACGGCGTCGTGTGGCCCCGCAGACCTTCGGCTGGTCGTTGTCACGGACCGGCCGAGCCACTGGGATTGCGTGCGCGGGCTACCCCACCTCGGCCAGCCCGATGGCTCGTTCGCCATCATCGCCGAACCGGAACTGACAACGCTGCTGGCCGACCTTGGCGAACACAATGCTCACCTTCTGTTCGTGACCGATCAACCGTCGTTGCTCGCCACTCGCACCAGCCCGCTGCGTCGAGCACTCGCCGACCCGGACGCTCACGCGCTGATCGTCGTCCTGCCCGCCGACGTCGGAGTACCGCATCTGTGCACCAGCGTGCTCACGACCGCCAGCGGCCCCATCGGTCGGTGGGTCGCCGACACTCAAGCGACCATGCTTCCTGTGCCCGTGCGTCTCGCCGGGCTGAGCGAGCGCAGCACATTTGCGTGCGCCGCCGGGCTTCGAACACTCATCGACCCGGAGGACCCGTTGAGCGTCGCCACGGGCATGCCGCGCGATCTGTCGTTGGGCGCGTTGCTCGGTTCCGAAGGCGGCACCTCGCTGACACCCGCCGGCATCGTGGCCACTTGGGTCGCTGCCGGCGCCGACCCAAGCCCGCGCACGCTGATTGGCATGGCGGCGGACGGAGCAGTCGACATCGACCTTGTGCGCGACGGTCCGCACGGGCTGATCGCAGGCACCACCGGGTCGGGCAAGAGCGAACTGCTCCGCAGCCTGGTGGCGGGCATGGCAGCCGGCGCAAGCCCGGCGCACCTCAGCTTCGTGTTGGTCGATTACAAGGGCGGCGCCACTTTCGACGCCTGCGCCGCACTGCCCCACGTCGTCGGCGTCATCACCGACCTCGACGATCACCTCGCCGATCGAGCCCTGCGCAGCCTGCACGCAGAGCTGCGACGCCGGGAAGGAATCCTGCGGGGCCACGGAGCCGCCGACCTCGCAACGCTGCGCGCCAACTCTCCCGACGTCCTGCTGCCGCGCCTGGTGGTGGTGATCGACGAATTCGCGGCGCTGGTGGCAGAACAGCCCAACTTCCTGCACGCGCTGGTCGGCGTTGCTCAGCGCGGCCGCAGCCTGGGCGTGCACCTGTTGCTGGCCACACAGCG
>JAYSXW010000297.1:0-12255 GCA_043716935.1 Pseudonocardia sp. | reverse complement strand
AGTGGAGTGTTCCCGATTCTATTGGCTCGTCGCTGGTTCACGAATGCTGAGAGGTATAGCCCGCGGTCGATCATCGCGTGCCCGTGAGCACCTCAATTCCGCTGGTTTAGCGACCACGCTCCATGGATCGACTGCGAGTTGAGATGATATTATCGTAATCACAAGATCCTTGACTCTTGCATGCGCGCCACTTCTAATTATGCCGCTTCGCGCATCGCCCTTGACGATCGCCTTCCTGTCTGTCACGGTTCAAACCACGTTCTCGCATAACAACCATGGAGGCCAATGATGATCTTGATCCAGATCGCCGGCGGAGATTGTGGCCGTGACGATTGTCCGACCATCTTCACGACCGACCGCGGCACCATCGCCGTCCAGGGCAACGTCGTCGACAAGGCGACGCCAGACGGCGAAGCGGTAGTCGAGATTCCGCTGGCCGTACTGCAGGACGCTGCCCGTGCGCTTGGAGGCTGAGGCCTGGCGCCCCTTCTTCGACTCCTACGCCCAGGAGGCCTTCCGCCTGGAGACGCTGCCGAGCTACGGCGTAGCAAGCGAAGACGAGGAGCTGCAGAGCTTCCTGTCGACCGGACAGCTGGACATCCCGGACGACGATCCCTGGGTGACACGGGTACGACACTTCCGGGCAACGGATCGGTGGGTCGGCCGTGTACATATGCTCCAGCAGCCGCTCAGCGACTACCTGCGCTACGAGTTCGCCGTCTACGGCCACACCGTCCGGGCCGGCGAGGACGTACGCATCCTCGACCTTGCCGATCACCCGGATATTGACCTACCCGGTAAGGACTTCTGGCTGTTCGACGACACCCGGGTGGTGCGCATGAACTATGACGCCAACGGCCGTCAGCTGGGACGTGAGCTGTTGGAGGACACCGACCCGGCACCGTATGTCGCCTGGAAGCAGCAGACGCTGGAGCTGGCCGTGCCGTTCCATGAGTACCAGGCCAAGGTCATCAGGTGAAGCTCGATCCTGGCCGGCGCGATGACGACCGTGAGGACCTGGCCAGCGCCTTGCTGCGCTTACGCCGGGCCTCCGGTCTGTCGGGTGAGCGGCTGGCCCAGCGCTGCGGCATGAGCCAGAGCAAGGTCAGCCGCATCGAGACCGGTCGCCTGCTACCGAGTGTCGTCGACGTCGAGCAGATGCTGACGGGTCTGGGCGTCGACGCGCCGACCAAGCAGGAGCTGCTGTCGCTGGCCCGCGTCGCCAATACTGAGTACCAGGACGTCCGGCTGTCGGTCCGCCGCGGACTGCACCACCGCCAGCGCGAGCTGGCGGCCATGGAGCGCAACGCCAACGACATCCGGCACTTCCTGCCGGCACTGATCACCGGGCTGCTTCAGACCCCGGAGTACATGCGCGCCGCCATCGCCCCGCCCATCGAGCCGGCCAGTGGGGATGTCGGCAAAGCCGTGGTTGCCAAGCTGGAGCGCCATGCCGTCCTTCACGAGCCTGGCAAGCGCTTCAGCTTCTTGCTGACCGAGTCGGCATTGCGCTGGCGGCTCTGCCCGCCACCGGTCATGGCACTCCAGCTCGACCGTCTGGTGTCGCTGTCGCGACTGGCGACGGTGAGAATCGGGGTGCTCCCCCTGGGTCAGCAGGTGCCGGACGGCGCCTACCACACCTTTGTGACTTACGACCGTCGTCTGGTGACTGTTGAACTGTTCAGCGGCCAGCTGGTGCTACGCGATCCCAAGGACATCGACCACTACCACTCACTATTCGAATTCTTCGGCAAGCGGGCCATCTGGGGCGACGAGGCCTGCACATTCATCGCATCGATCGCCGACGAATTCCGGCCGGTCGGATGATGCGGATTCGCGCATACGCCTTGGTGGTCGAGCGCGGCAACTCATACCTTTCGGTCATGGAATTAGCGAACGATGCGCCGCGCAGGCACGATCCGACGGTGACTTCAGTGGTGGCATTCGTGGCCGCTCAAGCCGGCGGTCCTCAGCGGCTGTTGGCAATCCACGCACCTGACGACCACGGACGCTGCCGGGGCTGCACAACGCCCGGCACGGGCACGCCAGACGCTGCTTGGCCCTGTGCGCTGCACTTCATCGCATCGCAGGCTGCTACCAGAGCATCGCAGCTGAATGAGGGCATGTGAAGTTGCATGCCGACGGCAAGCGTCACGAGTCCGGCGGCTCGATGTAGGGCAAGCCGACGGCGCCCAGCTTGTTCTGGACGTTCAGGTCACTGGTGGCGGCGTACACAACCGCCCCTGGGTGAGCCGACTGCAGGGGAAGCACCGAGGCAACGAACCGGTCGTCAGGCACATCAAGATCAAGCCAGGTCGGAAGACCATCGGTTCCTGGGTCGGCGAACTCGAAGACCGCTGTCATATCTCCAGCAACCTTGACACCAGCCCGAAGGTCGCCACGGCGACGCAGCTCCTTCAAGCAACGATCGGCTCGCTTGGCGGCGTCCCGGAGCTCCGGTGTCCGTCCGGAACGTTTGAGATCATCGACCTCACGCAGCACTACGGGCAGCGAGTGGACGCGGTTGCGCGGACCAAGTTCGGCCGTGTAGATCGAAACGTCGGCGTGGTCGATGAGGACGTTCGTGTCCGTGACGAGCCGGATCGGGTACTCGTCAGTCGGCAGCAGCACGCGCAGCTCACACAACGGATCAAGACTAGCCGTCAGCTTCTGGCGGGACTGCTCGGTCGAAGCTGGTATCGAGTGGTCGCTACCCGCTCGGACCAGCCAGCGTTCGAGGTGGTCGAGCGCCTTCTTCGGGCGACTCGCGACCACTGGAGTCGGGTGCGGGAAGAGCAACCGGTACCGCGGGCCACAGTCGTGAACCTGCGCCAACAGGTCCATGCGCCGCACCTCCAGCGTCGGGGCGCTCTCAACCCATCCCCAACGCAGGGCCTTGGCGTTGTTGATCTTTGAGTGATATGTCCGGTTCTGGGGCTGAGGGTGGGCCCGGGTGTCGAGGCGAGCACGGCTCCTGATGATCTTTCAGGTGTCAAGGCCGAAAGTTCGTCTCAGGAGCCGCGCTCGTGTCCTCACCTTTGTCGATCAGTCCTGTCCTTGGCCAGTTGGCGGAGCTGGCCGGGTGCGATGCCCGGGTCGTACCGGGTGCGGACGGTCCGTCGTCGTCGCTGCTCACACGGCTGCGCGGGGTGGTCGACCGGCGTAAGCGGCGAGGGCGTCGCCATGAGCTGGTGGTGATCTTGGCGTTGGCGGCGTGCGCGACGTTGGTGGTGGGCAACGACTCGGTGTCCGCGATCCGGCAGTGGGCGGTAGGCACCTCGCAGGATGTCCTGGCCCGGTTGGGTGCGCGGCGGGACCCGCTGCGGGGCAGGTTCGTCGTGTCCAGTGAACGCACCTTCCGTCGGGTGTTGGGTGATCTCGACGGTGACGACCTGGATCTTCAAACCTGCGGATTCGCCGCCGATGTTGTTCGCGGCACGGCCCCGGTTCCGGTGCTGCCGCCGATCGTGGGCCCAGCCGAGCGTGAGCAACGACGGGCGGCCCGGCGCAAGATCGAACAGCCTGCACCCTCGGGGCTGCTACCCGCCGCCGCGGTGGACGGCAAGGCCCCGCGCGGGGCCCGCACCGGCACCGGTGGGCGGGTGTTCCTGCTGGGTGCGATCTCGCATGGCACCGGGGTGGTCCTGGGCCAGCGCCAGATCCCGGACAAGAAGGGCGAGGCCGGGCAGGTCGAGGCGTTACTGGCACCGCTTCACGCCGCGGCGTGCGCACAGGCAGAGGTCGCGCTCGACGCCCTCGCCCAGCTCTGGTTCGCGACGGGGATGGAGCGCATCCGGCAGGTCCGCCGGAGCCTGCGCCCGTGGCAGGAGCAGCAGTGCGTCCGCGACCTGGACGACCGCCTCTACGGCTGGAACGCGTCGCTCAGTGCGATGTCGCGTTGAACTTCTCGATCAGATCCGGGAGCTCGCCGAGCGAGTCGATACGCAGTGTCGGCACCGTCGCCGCCGCCTCGTCGTTCTGCTGGATCATCCCCCACGGCCCACGCCGGGTGAGTGCGGTGCGCAGGCCCCGGACACCGGCCGGGCGGATATCGTCGTCGAGTCGATCGCCGACGTGGAGCACCTGGCCGGCGTCGCAAGGTGCTGCACCCACCACGTGGTCGAAGAACGCCGGGTTGGGCTTCGACACCCCCCCAGTCGTCCGAGGTGGCGATCATGTCGACGGGCAGTTTCATGGACTTGAGGATGGTCCCGGCCCGTACCGTCTGGTTTCCGGCGATACCGACCCACGGCCCGCGGGCCCGCAACAGCCCCAGGGCAGGACGAACATCCGGATACAGGTCTTCCTCGCCGAAGTTCTCCGGATGCCCCGCCGTGGCCCGCGCCTCGCGCTGTTCGGCCAGATCGAACCCTGGGGCGAACACCTGGAAGGTGTCGCGATAGTCGAGTCCCCCTGCGATCACGGCTCCGAACACCGCAGCGAAGGTATGGCGGGGGACGCCGAGCCAGTCGGCCCAGGTGCCGTACTCGCGGGTCTCGTCGACGAGGCACTCGCCGACGTCGAACACCACGGCGCGGATCACGAGCGCACCGTTCGCGAGGCGCGCTTGCGCGGAGCCTGCACGGCCCGCTCGGCCCGGATGCGGTTCAGCCGCACCGCGGCGGGCAGGTCGTCGGGGTCCTGCCGCACCAGCCGGCCAGCGAAGGCCACCGGCCCGTGTTCGTCACGGGCCAGACGCATGGGGGTGGCGGGAATCTCGATCTCGATCCGGCTGTCCACCACGCGCAGCTCCAGCTGGGTGCCCGCCGCCAGACCCAGCTGATCCCGGGCCGCCTCCGGGACCACCAACCGTCCGACCGCGTCGATGACAGTGCGCACGGGACGAATCTACCGTCGTGACCCGGCCAGTAGTCTGACGTGCGCCATGAGCGCCACTGTCCAGGCCACCGATCTCGCCGCCGGCCACGGCGCCCGCGTCCTGTTCTCCGGTCTCGACCTCGTCATCGCCCCCGGCGACGTCGTCGGGCTGGTCGGGGCGAACGGGGCCGGGAAGTCGACGTTGCTGCGGATGCTCGCGGGCGAGCTCTCCCCGGAGGATGGCACCATCACCGTCTCCCCCCCGACGGCGACGGTCGGGCACCTGCCGCAGGAGCCCGACCGCCGGCCCGGCGAGACGGTGGCCGCGTTCCTCGCCCGGCGCACCGGCGTCGCGGCCGCGCAGGTCGCGATGGACGCCGCGGCCGAGGCCCTGGGCACCGGGGTGTCGGGCGCCGACGACAGCTACGCCACCGCGTTCGACCGCTGGCTCGCCCTCGGCGGCGCCGACCTCGACGAGCGGGCCGGCGAGGTGGCCGCCACCGTCGGGCTGGGCGTCGATCTCGCCGCGGGGATGACGGCACTGTCGGGCGGACAGGCCGCCCGCGCGGGGCTGTCCGCGCTGCTGCTCTCGCGCTACGACGTGCTGCTGCTCGACGAACCCACCAACGACCTCGATCTCGACGGCTTGGCGCGGCTGGAGCGGTTCGTGCAGGGCCTGCGGTCGCCTGCGGTGATCGTCAGCCACGACCGGGAGTTCCTGGCCCGCACCGTGACCCGGATCGTCGAGCTGGACCTCGCCCAGCAGCAGGTCGGCGTCTACGACGGCGGCTACGACTCCTACCTCGCCGAGCGCGAGGTCGCCCGCCGCCACGCCCGCGACGCCTACGAGGAGTACGACGACCGGCTCGGCGGCCTCAAGGACCGCGCCCAGATGCAGCACAACTGGATGGCTCAGGGCGTGCGCAACGCGCGGCGCAAGAGCAAGGACAACGACAAGATCGGCCGGAACAAGCGGGCGGAGACCAGCGAGAAGCAGGCCGCGAAGGCCCGCCAGACGGCGCGGATGATCGAGCGTCTCGATGTTGTCGACGAGCCCCGCAAGGAGTGGGAGCTGCGGATGACGATCGCCGCGGCGCCCCGCTCGGGAACGGTCGTGGCGTCGATGACGGGTGCGGTGGTGCGGCGCGGCGGCTTCACGCTCGGCCCGATCGACGCCCGGGTGGACTGGGCCGATCGCATCGTGATCACCGGCGCCAACGGGTCGGGCAAGACGACGCTGATCGGCGCGTTGCTGGGGCGGGTCGCCGTCGACTCCGGGACGGCCGGTCTCGGATCAGGCGTCCGCGTCGGGGAGGTCGACCAGGCCCGTGGACTGTTCCTCGGCCCCGAGCCGCTGGCGCGGGCGTTCGGGAACGCCCTGCCCGAGTGGGCCGAGTCCGACGTCCGGACGTTGCTGGCGAAGTTCGGGCTGACCGGCGAGCACGTGCCGCGTCCGGCCGCGTCGCTCTCCCCCGGCGAGCGCACCCGCGCGGCGCTGGCGCTGCTGCAGGCCCGCGAGGTGAACCTGCTGGTGCTCGACGAGCCGACCAACCACCTCGACCTGCCCGCGATCGAGCAGCTGGAGCAGGCGCTCGACGGCTTCGGTGGCACGGTGCTGCTGATCACCCACGACCGCCGGATGCTCGACACGGTCCGCACCACCCGGCACTGGACAGTGACCGACGGGAAGCTCGTACAGCGCTGATCCCGGCGGCGCTGATCCCGGCGGCGTCAGCTCGGGCGCTTCTTCGGTGCGTTCTGCGCCGTCCTGGCGGGGTCGTGCTCGACGATGTCGCCGAGGGCCTCGTCGATGCGCTTGAGGACGTCGACGTCCAGCCGGACGCCAGAGGCCCCCGCGTTGTCGACGACCTGCTCGGGCCGCGACGCCCCGATGATCGCCGACGCCACGTTGTCGTTCTGCAGCACCCACGCCACGGCCAGCTGCGCCATCGACAGCCCCAGGTCGGAGGCGATCGGCGCGAGCTCCTGCACGCGGGTGAGGGTGTCCTCGTTCAGGAAGCGCTTGATCATGTTCGCGCCACCCCTGGTATCGGTGGCCCGCGATCCCGTCGGCAGCTCCGCCCCGGGCCGGTACTTGCCGGTGAGGACGCCCTGCGCGATCGGGGAGAACACGATCTGGCTCAGGCCCGACTCGCGTGCCGCCGGCACGACCTCGCCCTCGATGACTCGCCACAGCATCGAGTACTGGGGCTGGTTGGACACCAGCCGGAAGCCGATCTGCGCGGCGAGCGCCTGCCCGTCCCGGATCTGGTCGGCGGTCCACTCGCTGACCCCGATGTAGTGCGCCTTGCCCGCCCGCACGACGTCGCCGAACGCCCGCATCGTCTCCTCGAGCGGGGTGTCGGCGTCGTAACGGTGGGCTTGGTAGAGGTCGACGTGGTCGGTGCGCAGCCGGCGCAGGCTCGCGTCGATCGACTCCGCGATGTGCTTGCGGGACAGGCCACTGTCGTTCGGTCCGGCGGAACCGGTGGGCCAGTAGACCTTGGTGAGGATCTCCAGCGACTCGCGGCGCTCCCCGGCCAACGCCTCTCCGAGCACGGCCTCCGCCGCACCGTTCGCGTACACATCGGCGGTGTCGAAGGTGGTGATGCCGGCGTCGAGCGCGGCGCGGACGCAGGCGATCGCCGCGTCGTTCTCCACCTGGGAGCCGTGGGTCAACCAGTTGCCGTAGGTGATCTCGGAGACCTTCAGTCCTGACTCACCGAGGTAACGGAATTCCATGTCGCCACGGTAGGCGGTACGGGATGGCCCCGCTGACGTCGGGCGTCAGCGGAGTCACCCTGCCTGATGGAGCACGCTCAGCCGAACTGGTCGGGATCCGGGCCGGTGCGCGTGCCGGTGTCGAGCCCGGCGATCATCGCCATGTCGTCGTCGGTCAGGGAGAAGTCGAACACATCGATGTTCTCCCTCATGCGCTCCGGGTTCACCGACTTCGGGAACACGATGTTGCCGAGCTCGATGTGCCATCGCAGCACGACCTGAGCGGGCGTCTTGCCGTACTGCGCCGCCAGCTTCGCGAGGCGCTCGTCGGCCAGCAGCTCACCACCCTGCGCGAGCGGGCTCCACGCCTCCGTGGCGATGCCGTGCTGGCGGTGGTAGGCCCGCAGCTCGTCCTGCGGGAGCCGCGGGTGCAGCTCGATCTGGTTCACGGCCGGGACCGTGCCGGTCTCCTGCGCGAGCCGCTCCAGGTTCGCCACGGTGAAGTTCGAGACGCCGATCGAGCGCGCCTTCCCGTCCGACGCGAGCTTCTCGAAGCCCTTCCACGTCCCGACGTACCGGTTCTCGGCAGGCCGCGGCCAGTGGATGAGGTAGAGGTCCACGGCGTCCAGCCCGAGCTTGCCGAGACTCTCGTCCAGGGCGCTGATCGCCGAGTCGTGGCCGTGCTTGTCGTTGTTGAGCTTCGTGGTGACGAACAGCTCGTCGCGGGGGATCCCGACGGCGCGGACGCCCTCGCCGACCCCCTCCTCGTTCTGGTACATCTGCGCCGTGTCGATGTGCCGGTAGCCGGCATCGAAGGCGGCCCGGACGGCAGCCGCGGTGTCGCCGGGCCCGATCTGGAACACGCCGAACCCGAACTGCGGGATCTCGACGCCGTTGTTCAAGGTGATGTTCGGCACGACAGTCATGACGTGCGGGTACCCCGAGCAGGCCGGGCTCACGCGGGCCAGATCGCGGCCACCTCGCCGGCCACCACCGCTGCCTGGGCCCAGCCGGCGCGGGCCGCCGCCGCCCGGCGGGCCGGATCGAGCACGTTGCGCCCGATCGCGGCGAGTGCCGCCGCGTCGGGGTGCAGGAGCGCGACCTCGGCGCCGCCCGCCCGCAACGTCTCCACCTGCGCCGCCACCCGCGTCCCGAACCCGCGGACGATCGGCGCCAGCACCAGCACCCGCGGCACGCCGGCGGCGAGGTCGGCGTTGACCGTGGACCGCATGCCTCCATCGACGTAGCGCTCGCCACCGATCGTCACGGGCGGCCACACCCCGGGCACCGCGCAGCTGGCGGCCACGGCCGCCACCAGCGGCACCCCGGAATCGCGGTCGAACACCCGGAACTCGCCGCTGTGGGCGTTGACAGCGGTGACGCGCAGGGCGCGCTCGGGCCACTCGTGGACCGGCAGCCGCGCTCCGATGACCTCGATCCGCTCCGACTCGGGCCCGGCCCGTGTGCGCAGCGCGACCGACCCGAGCCGGGCCCGCCTGCGCTGCGGGTCGCGGCTGCCGAGCACGGCCAGCCCCAACCGCAGCAGGGTCACCCGGGACAGCACCGCGGCGATCTCACCGGTCGGCGGCGCGAGCTGCGCGGTGTAGCGCTCCTCCACGTCCACACCGGTGGCGACCTGCGCCCCGACCACCGAGCCGGCCGATGTGCCGATCAGCAGGTCGGCACCGGTGAGGTCCACGCCGCACTCCCGGAGCCCGGCCAGCATCCCCAGCTCCCACGCGATCCCGGTGATGCCGCCGCCACCCAGCACGAGCGCCCGTTCCGTCACGACGTGATGATGACGCCCTCGCGGGTCGGACACGTACGCGGGGCCGTGGAGTAGCCGGCCTCCTGCAGCGCGAGCGGAAAGGTCCGCTCCTCGTTGCCGCCGGCGACGAAATCGTCCCGACCGCCCTGGTCGCCCTCGTTGGTGAGCACACCGGTGTTGTGGGCGTACAGGCCGGTCAGCAGGATGGAGCGAGCCGGGCAGCAGACGGGGTCCGGCGCGGACGCCCGGGTGAACTGCTTCCCTCGATCCCGGATCAACCTCGCGGTCTGCGGCATCGCGTCCCAGAACGGGCTGGTCACGGCATCGAGATCGTCGACGAGGACGACGACGACGTGGGGCCGAGACGTCGGCGGCGACACCGCGGTCCGGGTACGTGTCATCGATTTCTCCATGTGGTTCGGGCACTCGCCGGAAGGCGGGTGTCGAGAGGGGTCCACGGGTCACTACCGGTGACGTCGGCCGCGAGTCCTGCGGCCGACCACGAACACGGCGCCCACCACCAGCGCGCCGGCCAGTAGGCCGATGGCCGGTCCGGGCCCAGATCCGTCCGCGGATCTCGCGGCGGGCACGCGGTCGGCTGCGGCGGCCGAGCCACCGGCAGCGTTGCGGTCCGGGTGCTGAGCCGGCGCGGTCGGCACCGCCGCCGGGTCCGGGTCCACCGCGAGATCGACAGCACCCGCCGCGTCGACCACCCCGGCTCCCAGGCGCGGATCACCGGTGGGGTTGCGGGCGGTCCGGGTGATGATGTCGGGCACCTCGGCGGCCGACCGACCCTGCGCGAGCAGCAGCGCGGCCTCGGCGGCGACCAGCGGTGCGGCCATCGACGTTCCCGACAACACCGCGTAGCCATCCGTTCCGGACGGGAAGGACGTCGTGGGTTGCCGCGGCGCCGTCGAGACGATGTCCACGCCCGCGGCGGCCACGGCTCGGGCATCGCCGTAGTCGGAGAACGCGGCAACCTGGCCGTCGCGATCGACGGCATCGACCAGAGGCAGCCAGCGCCTGCTCGACGCAGCGGTGCGTCGGTTCGCGGAGAACGGCTTCCGCGCCACGTCGCTGTCGGGGATCGCCCTCGACTGCGCGGTGAGCCCCGCTGCGGTGTACCCCTACTTCCAGGACAAGGAGTGGCTGTTCCTGGCGGCGTTCGACGCCGGCGCCCTGCTCGATGCCGCGCTCCCCGCCGATGTCGCCGACCTGAAGGCGTGGATCGGGTTGCTGCCACGGATCGTCGCCGCCCTATCCCACCATCCGCTGGCCCAACGCGTCTTCGAGGGCCGCGAACCGGCCACCACCCCCAGGCGGCTCGAACTGTCCTCGGCCCGACGGCTGCGCGACGCGCTGGAACAGGGTCTTCGCTCAGCTCAAAGCCGGGGTCTCGCGCGGGCCGACATCGACCCCGCCCTGATCGCCACCGGGCTGCACACGATCGTGCTCTCGATCCTGCTCGCGGCGATCCAGACCGGCGTCCTGCAGGAACCCCAACGTCGGGACGGCCTGCTCGCGTTGATCATCGCCGCGGTACGGGCGCCGGAGGGTGCCGGATGACCGATCTGCGCGCCGACGATCGATCACGACTTTCGGCCGACACCCGCCCAGCCCCACACGCTGTCGACGTCGGGCTCCCCGCCCACGTCCTGGGGCCCGGCGTCCGGCCGCCAGCCGAGGATGGGGACGAGGCCCGGCTCGACCATCTCCAGGCCGGTGAAGAAACGGGCACACTCCCCGTGGTCGCGGGGCACGTACGGGATACCGCCGCCCTCCGCCGTCGCCGCCATCCCGACCATTGCCGGATCGAAGTCCGACGCCGGATGGGTGATCGCCAAGTAGCTGCCCGGGGCCAGGGCGTCGAGCAGCGTCGCGACCACGCCGTACGGGTCGGACTCGTCGCGCAGGTGGTGCAGGACTCCGATCAGCATGAGGGCGATCGGACGGTCGAGGTCGAGGGTCGCGGTCAGCGCGGGGTCGTCGAGGATCGTCGAGGGCTCGCGCAGGTCGGCGGCGATGAGGGCGGTGCGACCCTCGGCGGTGCCGGTCATCAGCGCGCGAGCGTGGGCGAGCACGACCGGGTCGTTGTCGACGTAGAGCACGCGCGTCTCGGGTGCGACCTCCTGCGCCACCTCGTGGACGTTGCCGAACGTCGGGATGCCCGTGCCGACGTCGAGGAACTGGCGCACCCCCGCCTCGGCGGTCAGGTGGTGCACCACGCGGGCCAGGAAGCCGCGCTGGGCCCGCACCATCGTGCGGATCGTCGGGATCTGCGCGGCCAGAGCCTCCCCCATCGCGCGGTCGGCCGGATAGTTGTCCTTTCCGCCCAGCCAGTAGTCGTACACCCGCGCTGACTGCGGTACTGAGGTATCGATCGCCTCAGGTGACGACCCGACTCCACGATCCGGTGACATCCGGCCTCCTGCGCCCCATGACGTATCATCCGTACTTGCTCACCGTAGCGGCGCGCGATCCACACCGACACCGAGCGCTCGCGCTGCGAGCTGCGCCAGGTGCACGGGCTCGCGGGTGCCGGCCTGGCGCAGCTGCGTGCGACAGCTGAAGCCGTCGGCGAGGACCTCCACGTCGGCGTCCGCGGCCCGCACCGCGGGCAGCAGCACCCGCTCCGCACAGGCCATCGACACCTCGTAGTGTCCCTTCTCGAACCCGAAGTTGCCCGCAAGGCCGCAGCAACCCGAGTCGAGCACCTCCGCGTCGACGCCGATGGCGGCCATCACCGTGCGGTCGTCATCGGTGCCCAGCTCGGCGTGCTGGTGGCAGTGCACCTGCACGAGGGCACGCTGTGCCGGGCCGGTCACGCGAACGCGCAGCTCGTCGGCGTGCTGAGCCAGGACCTCCGCGAACGTCCGCACCCCGGTGGCCAGCGCAGCGGCCACCGGCTCGTCGGGCAGCAGCTCGGTGCCGTCGGACCGCAGCGCCGC
>JAYSXW010000296.1:0-1357 GCA_043716935.1 Pseudonocardia sp. | reverse complement strand
AAGTTCCCGTTCCGGGACACGCTGTTCGTGGCGGTGTTCGCGTTGCAGATCGTGCCGCTGCAGGTGGCGCTGCTACCGCTGCTGGAGATCTTCGTCGGCGCCGGCCTGAACGGTACGTTCTGGACGGTGTGGATCGCCCACTCGACGTTCGGACTGCCGCTCGCGATCTTCCTGCTGCACAACTCGATTCGGGAGATTCCGTCCGAGCTGGTCGAAGCAGCGCGGGTGGACGGGGCCGGTAACGTGCGGATCTTCACGCGCATCATGCTCCCCCTGATGAGGCCCGCCATCGCCGCGTTCGCGGTGTTCCAGTTCCTCTGGATCTGGAACGACCTGCTCGTCGCGCTCGTGTTCGCGGGAGGCACGGCGGACGTGGCCCCGCTGACCGTGCGCGTGGCGGACCTCGCGGGCACGCGCGGCTCCGACTGGCACCTGCTGTCCGCGGGCGCGTTCATCTCGATCATCGTGCCGCTCGGTGTGTTCCTGTTCGGCCAGCGCTACTTCGTACGAGGACTGCTCGCCGGCAGCGTCAAGGGCTGAGGATGCCGGGCGGGGGGCCGTCGTGACCACGATCCGGGACGTCGCCGACGCCGCCGGTGTCTCGATAGCGACGGTCTCGCGCGCCCTGCACGGTCTGCCCCGGGTGTCGGCGAGCACGCGCCAACGCGTGCTCGCCGCCGCCGCGGACCTGGAGTACGTCGCGTCGCCCAGCGCGGCGAGCCTGGCCAGCGGACAGACGATGGCGGTCGGCGTCGTGACGCCGTTCGTCAACCGGTGGTTCTTCGCCACCGTGGTGCACAGTGCCGAAGAACTGCTGCGGGCCGCCGGGTACGACCTGCTGCTCTACAGCCTCGGCACCCACACGCCCGAGCGCCACCGCGCCCTGTCGGGCAACCTGCTGCGCAAGCGCGTCGACGGGATGCTCGTGTTGGGCCTCAATCCGGACCCGGGCGAGATCGCGGCCCTCTCGGCGGCCGGGGGCCCGGTCGCGATCGTCGGAGTCATGGTGCCGGGCTGGTCCAGCGTCGCCATCGACGACATCGCGACCGCCCGCTGCGCGGTGCGGCACCTGCTCGATCTCGGGCACACCAGGATCGCGTTCATCGGCGGTGAGCCGGGTGACCTGTTGCACTCCCGGGCCCCCTCGGACCGCCTCGCCGGCTACCGCTCCGAGCTGGCCATGGCGGGTGTGTCGCCGGACCCGGCCCTGGAGGAGGACGGCGGTTTCACCGTCCACGGCGGGATGGCAGCGATGGAGCGCGTGCTGGCCCGTCACACGCCGTTGACCGCCCTGTTCGCCGCGTCCGACGAGATGGCGATGGGCGCTATGCACGTCGCGCGCCGCGCCGGGCTGCGG
>JAYSXW010000295.1:0-4053 GCA_043716935.1 Pseudonocardia sp. | reverse complement strand
GTAGGGGCCGAGCGGGCGATCGTGGTCGGGCACGACTGGGGCGCCTCGGTCGCCTGGCACCCGGCGCTGCTACGGACCGACCGCGTCCGCGGCGTCGTGGGGCTGTCGGTGCCGTTCCTGCCGCGCAGCTCCGGACGCCCGGCCGAGGGGCCTGGCCCGCCGTCACGGCCGGGGCGGCCGGCGCGGCCTCAACTGGTACCGCAACTCGACCGCAACCACGCGCTGACCGCCGCCTGGCACGGTGCGCCGATCACCGTGCCGGCGCTCTACCTGGCGGGCGATCGCGACATCGTCGTCGCGGGCGTCCCGTTCGACGCTCTCGTCGCGACCCTGCGTCGCTCGCTCACGGATCTGCGGGGAGCGGTCCCGCAGCCGGGGTGCGGGCACTGGACGCAGCAGGAACGGCCCGCCGAGGTGACCGCGGCGATCGCGGAGTTCGCCGACTCGCTGAGCTGCCCGTCATTCCTCGGTGAGCTCCAGCTCGAACGCGTCCTCACCGATCCACACCCGCAGGCCGTCACCGTCGTCGGTGATGTACCCGTCCTCCTCCTCGCCCAGCTCGCGGGAGGCGCCGAGGGCGAGAGCGTTGAACTCGATCCGGCCGGACCCCATGTCGAGGGGCCGGTACTCACGCGCCAGGCGCGCCGTACGGCTCTCGGTGGCCAGCCACGCCGCCTTCTCGTCGCCGACCTCCGCCACCCACTTCTGCATGCGCACGCACAGCAGGATGCTCCGCTCAGGCGGCGGTGACCAGGTCCGGTCGCTCGACCACCGCCGGCCGCCGACGTACCCGGCGGATCAGCGCGAAGATCCCGCCGGTCAGTACGGCCAGCACGGCACCCGCGGCGAGGCTCAGCAGCGGGCTCCCCCCGGTGACCGGCCCGAGCGCTAGGCCCACCAGCAGCATGTAGACGGCCCAGATGGTGGAGCTGGCGAACGACCACGGCAGGAACCGGCCCAGCGCCAGCCCGCACCGGCCGCCCGCGGCGGTGCTGACCAGCCGTCCACCGGGTACGAACCGGGCCCCGACCAGGGCGACGCCGGGCCGTGACCGCAGATGGCCGCGCACCCACGCGGACAGCCCGCACTCCGCGTCGACGTGGCGGGCGAGCAGCCGGTGCGAGGTGCGGCCGAGCCAGAACACGAGCAGGTCCCCCGCCACCGACCCCAGCACGGAGACGACGAACAGCCCGCCGACCATCCCGAACCGGTGCCCACCGAACGCCACCGCCGCGGCCGACATCAACAGCATCTCGCTCGGCAGCACGGGAAACGGCCCGTCCAGGGCAACGAGGACGAGGAGCAGCGGCAGCAGCCAGGCACTGTGTGTGAGAGCACCGAGACCGGCGACAACGTCCAGCACACTGGTCCTTCCGCTCGTGGTGCGACGTCGTCGGCGAGAGGCGACTGCGCGGGACGACCCCGGCACCGGACGCGAGGGTAGCGCTCTCGCTCGGGGACCCCCATCGGTCCTTCGGACGAGGCACGGCCCGTGACCCGTCCGCGGAGTGACGGCCTCACCGGGTTGCCCGCGTTCGGGCCGGGTCCGGCGCAGCGGTAGGACGCCAAGTCTTCCGACATCGCGGCTCCGCAAACGCGCCGAGGCCGCTGCGGCCCCTCAGCCGGACCATCACGCTGACCAGCACATTCTGGCAGTCATGACGAATTTGCCTCGGTGCCGTCCACCGGTGTGCGGTGGCGATGGCCTGCGCATCACGGATCGCAGCGCGCACCGGTCGCCGGCAGCCGCCCAGTGGCTGATCGGGTGCTGCCGTCAGGTCGGCATCGAGAATCGCTGCCGCCCGGGAAGCCTCGGCGTACCCAGCGTCACCATGGCGACCTGCGCAGCCGGGTCCGCGGTGGCCTACGTGGGATCGGTCCATGCCGTGTCCGTCGAGCGGGGGCGCGGCAGTCGTCTCGTCGCCGCCCGGCCGGCAACCTGCGCTAGACAAGGCCTCCTGATCTGAATCAGCTGGCCTTCAGCAGGCCGAGCTTCTCCTGACCAGGAGGCCCTTTCGTCCAACCGGGCGCCGACAGGCCCGACCGAGCCGGAATGAGCCAGGGCTAGCAGGGGACCATGCCTCGGACGCCCGCCCAGCCCGGGATGATGCGTGACCTCGAGACCGTCTGCCCCGCGCCGATGGTGAGGCACGGTTCATCCGTGGTTCCGGCGATGTCCAACTTGCGACTGACCGTGTAGTCGTGGCAATTGCGGATGTCGTAGTACACGATCTTCAGAGGCCCGAGGGGCACGTCGCCCACGGTGTAGCTAAGGCCGCATGGCGCCGCCGATGCCTCCGACGCGCCGACCGCGAGGAGTCCAGACGTGAGCGCTCCGACGGCGACCGTAGACATGACCAGTCGCCTGAATTGGGTTTTCACATTGCATTCCTTTTCTCAGGGGCCCGCTGGCCCCGTCATGTTCGTGATCGGCAGTCGCCGGGTATCACGAGTCGCTCCGCCTGGCGGTCTGTGTGCGGAAATGGTGCGAGTCAGGCCGAAGCGCACGGAAGTGTTGTGGCGATCCCGACCGGCGCCAGGGCCGTCTGAAGCTGGTGGCACGCGGAACATCGATCCGCCGGCAGGCAGGTAGGGCCATGCCGTTGCCGGGTACGGCCCGGCGATCGGGTCCACCGAGTGCAGGTATCACACAGGGATCCGAGAGTTGTTGCTTTCGATGACGTCGCGACCGCCACGAATACACAGTGTTGGGCGCCTTCCAAGAAGTCAACCCGTAACTTGAAGCGACAAGCAGGAGGTGGGGGTGCGCAGCCAGACCTCAGGACCGCTCCGCCGGTACCACTGGATCGCCGAGATCACGGAGATCACCGGCGCCGTTCGACTCACGGCGGAAGTACCGCAAGTTCAGTCCTGAGTTCGCAACGAAACCGTGCGCCTGGTGATCTACATCTCGTCGGCCGCCCAGGTCGTACGGGAACTCGGCGTCCGTGAAAGAACCCAGGGAACTGACTCAACCTCTACCACAATAAGCATGCTGACGACGAGCCTCCCCTGACGCCGGCCGAGCGTATCCAGCTTGCCGAAGCGCAAAGCGAACTACGGGAACTCCGTATGGAGAACGAATTTGTATCGGCGGAACAAGTGCGTGTACGGGGTGCGGAAGATGTGGCATGCCGCGCGCCGTGCTGGTCTCGCAGTTGGTCGCGACCAGGTCGGCCTGTTGATGCGGATCTCCGGCGTGCAGGGTGAGCGCCGCGGGGCGCACCACACGACCACCAGCAGCCGCGACGAGCGGGCTCCGCGGCATCCTGACCTGCTCAGATGCGCCTGGAAGACGCCGAACCGGCCGGATGCGGTCTGGGTTGCGGATTTCATGTACGTGTGGACCGCCAGCGGATTCTGTTACGTCTCATTCATCACCGATGTGTACTCGCGCAGGATTCTGGGATGGCGGGTGTCGATGCGTAAGACAACGGATATGGTGTCCTCGACTCTTGCTCAGGCGCTGCCGACGGGCCGCGGGCGCGCAGTTCCTTCACTCCACGGGGACTGATTTATCACTCCGACGCCGGATCGCACTACACGGCGCTGGCGTTCACCGAGGAACTCATCGAAGCTGGTATCGCCGGATCGATCGGCACGGTCCGTGATGTACTCGACAATGCGTTGATGGAGTCGACGATCGGGCTGTACAAGACCGAGCTGATCATGCCATACTCGGCGGGTCCGAACTGGAACGGGTTACGGGAAGTTGAGCGGGAAACCGCTGAGTGGGTGCGTTGATACAATTGCGAAAGGATCTACTCCCCCGTCGAGTATCTGACACTGATCGAGCGGGAACACACGTACGCTGGCACCATCGCCCAACGGGGCGAGGTGGCTTGAACCCCAGCCTCTCGCGAAGTCAGGGCGGTTCAGTTCTCCGTCGCCCGCTCCACTGTCTACCGGGCGATCGAGCGCGCACGCCCAGCAGCGCCATCCGAGTCCTGACGCCCTACCTTGCACCTCGGGTCAGCTTCGGGAGTTCCGGGCCTCTGCCGATGGATCCCGTTCCGTTGTTCCTCATGGGCCATATCAGGTCCGGGATGCGGG
>JAYSXW010000294.1:0-1363 GCA_043716935.1 Pseudonocardia sp. | reverse complement strand
TCGCACGTCGTGGAGCCGGATGCGGCGCACCCCGGCGGCGTCGACCAGGCGGTTGAACCGGTCGGTGACGGAATCCGGATGCGGGCGGCCACCGTCAGGCCAGACGAACAGCCAGCCGGCCGCGGGGTACGCCCGCCCGAACGCCTCGCGCTCCACGTCCAGCACGGCCAGGTGAGCCCGTAGAGCCGCGATTGTGAAGGCGTCCAGCGAGACGGTGCGCACGCCCGCCTCGGACCTGAGTTGTGTCGGTTTAGTGACCACCCCGAAGGTCGTCGATTAGGCGTTGGACGTCGTCGGGGACGCGAGGTGGCACGGTGATCTGCTAGTGGTTGAGTTCGTTTGTTCTTCGGGGGTCATGCGGCGGTTGTGAGCGCTGTGTTCTGCTCGGTCGGGCCGATCCGGTCGAGCAGGACGCGGAGATCGCTGCGGTCGAAGGTCCAGTCGAACGGGGTCGCGGACCGGTTGTAGCGGCCCTGGAAGGCCAGGATGCGTTCAGCGAGGGCATCGAGATCGGCGAAGTCGACGGGTGTGATGGCTTTGCGTTGCAGGACCGAGAAGTAGATCTCGACCTGGTTGAGCCACGAGGCGTGGATCGGCAGGTGCACCAGTGCCGCGGTCGGCCAGACCGTGCTCATGCGGTCGACTGAGGCCTTCCCTGCGTGAGAGGAGCCGTTGTCCACGACCCAGAACACCCGCCGCGCCGAGGCGTAGGGCTCGCATCTCATGACCTTGGCGACGAGCCCGGTGAAGGGTTCGATCCCGGTCTTGGGGGCGATGGTGCCGATGACGCGGGCGTGGTGGACGTCGTAGGCGGCGAAGTAGGCCAGGGTCCCGCCGCGGCGGTACTCGAACTCGACCTGGCGGGTGTGGCCGGGCCCCGCGGGTCGTCCGGGGTGGCGCCGGTGCAGGGCTTGAAGTTGAGATTTCTCATCGGCGCTGATCACGTAATCGTCCGGGCCCAGCGGGTCGCCTTGCCAGGTGCGGGCGTAGAGGTCCAGGACGCGGGCGGCCTTGGTCTCGAAGTCGGGGTCGCGCGGGAAGATCCAGGAGCGGTGCTGCCAGGGTTTGATCACCGCCCGGTCCAAGGTGCGACGCACCGTGGACGGCGAGATCGTCTCGACCACGCCGCGGGTGATGGCCTCGGCGGCCAACTCGGTGCTACTCCAGCGCGCCAACGGGATCCCGGTCTCGGCGGGCAGCGTGCAGGCCAACGCGGTCAGCGCAGCGACCTGGCCCGCGGTGAACCGACGCGGCCGTCCGCAGCGGGGCCGGTCGGCCAAGCCCTCCACACGCCCGGTGACGAACTGGCGCCGCCACCGCCGCGCGGTATCGACGCACAGCCCCAGCTCGGCGGCGATGGCGG
>JAYSXW010000293.1:0-4060 GCA_043716935.1 Pseudonocardia sp. | reverse complement strand
CCGCGACCGTAACCGGTCCCTGCGTCACCCGTGACCGGCTCCGGACATTGACGGCACCGGCTACCGTCGAGGGCATGGCCGACCACGAGTACCTGCTGGTCAAGCACGAGGGCGACACGGTCCGGATCACGATGAACCGCCCCGAGCGGCGCAACGCCCTGTCCGAAGGGCACCTGCGGGAGCTGCTCGACGCGTTCGAGGTGGCCGGCCGTTCCGACGCCACCGGCATCGTGCTCGGCGCCGAAGGCAAGGCGTTCTCCGCCTGGCACGACTTCGCCGACGTCGCCGCCCGCGACCTCGGTGGTGTCCGCGACCTGCTGCGGCTGTGCACGCGCGTGATGCGGACGGTCCAGGAGGTGCCGCAGGTGGTGATCGCCCGGGTGCAGGCGATCGCGACGGCGGCGGGCTGCCAGCTGGTGGCGTCGTGCGACCTCGCCGTCGCCGCCGAATCGGCCGCGTTCGCGCTGCCCGGCGGCAAGGGCGGATGGTTCTGCCACACCCCGGCCGTGCCGGTGGCGCGCAGCATCGGCCGCAAGCGGCTGATGGAGCTGGCCCTGACGGGCGACGCGATCGATGCCACCACCGCCGCGGAGTGGGGCTTGATCAACCACGCCGTGCCGGACGTCGAACTGGACGCTCGCGTCGAGGACCTGCTCGCCCGCGCCACACGGGGCAGCCGGTTCGGGAAGGGCGTGGGCAAGCAGACCCTCTACGCCCAGCTCGACCGCCCCGAGGCCGATGCGTACGCGATCGCCGTCGAGGTCATGGCGTCGATGTCGAAGAGCCCTGGCGCGCGCGAGGGCAGGGCGTCGTTCCTGGAGAAGCGGCCGGCGGTCTGGACGGACTGATCGCGCAGGGCGCCGGCGTCTGCGGGAGCATTCGGCCATGGTGTTGCGCATCGGGGGGCTTCCCGTGTGGGTCGGACCCACGGACATGATCGCGGGCGCGCGGGCGGTGATGGGTTGGACCGACGACGCGGTGGAACTCGTCGCCGGCCTGCCGCATCGGGCGGCCGGGCTGCTCGACGAGGTCGAGGGTCTGGTCGGACGTGTCACGACGATCGCCGACCGGATCGAGACGGTCGTCGACCGCGCCGACGCCGTCGTGGGCGAGGTCGACGCCGTGCTCACCGGGGTCCGCACGGCTGTCGCACGCGTCGACGAGGTCCTGGGTGACGCCGACGCGCTGGTCGAACGGGTGCACCCGCTGCTGGGCGCCGTGGGCGCCGTGGCCGACGACGCCGCGTCCCTCGTCGCCCGGGCCGGTGACGTGGCCGACGGCGCCGCCGGGCTCGTCGCCCGCGCCGACGGGGTGGCCGAGGGGGCAGCGTCGCTGGTGGCCCGCGCCGACGGGGTCGCGGGGGGAGCGGGGTCGCTCGTCGACCAGGCGGGCACCGTCGCTGACGGGGCCGCCTCGCTCGTCGACCGGGCCGGCCAGGTTGCCGAAGGGGCCGCGTCGCTGGTCGACCGCGCCGGCAAGGTCGCCGACAACGCGTCCGGCATCGTCACCACGGCCGGAGCCGCCGCCGACGGCGCGAGCGAGATCCTCGCCGTCTACCAGCCCATAGCCCGCGAAGCCGCCCCGCTGGCGCAGGCGTTCGTCTCGGAGTTCTCGGGCGCGGAGCTGCAGGCCGCGATCACGCTGATCGACCAGCTCCCGCAGCTCACCGAGCACGTCACCACCGACATCATGCCGATCCTGGCCACTCTCGACCGCGTCGGTCCGGACGTACACGAGCTGCTCAACCAGCTCCAGGAGCTGCGTCAGGCCATCCAGGGCATCCCCGGATTCGGGCTGCTGCGCCGCCGCGGCGAGGAGAAGGAGGCCGACGCGGCCGAGGAGCGGTGACGGTCAGGCGTGCGCGGCCAGCACGATGGTCACGATCTCGTCCATCATCTCGGTGAGCTTGTAGTCCTTGGGGGTGAACACCGCCGCGACGCCCTTCGCCCGCAGCACAGCGGCGTCCTCGGGCGGGATGATGCCGCCGACGATCACCGGCACGTCGTCGGCGCCCGCCGCCCGCAGCCCGTCGACCACGGCCGGCACGACCTCCAGGTGCGAGCCCGAGAGCACCGACAGGCCGACGACGTGCACGCCCTCCTGCACCGCAGCGGCGACGATCTGGGCCGGCGTCAACCGGATGCCCTGGTAGACGACCTCGAACCCGACGTCCCGCGCCCGCACGGCCACCTGCTCGGCGCCGTTGGAGTGCCCGTCGAGGCCGGGTTTCCCGACGAGCATGCGCAGCCGCGAGCCGATCTGCTCGCCCGCCGCCCTGACGCGTTCCCGCACCGCGCCGATCTCCCCGGCCACCTCGCCCCCGGTGGCGGCGGCGGACACTCCCGTCGGTGCCCGGAACTCGCCGAACACCTCGCGCAGCACGCCTGTCCACTCCCCGGTCGTGACGCCGGCCTCGGCGCAGACGATGGAGGCGTCCATCAGGTTGGTGTCGGCCTTCGCGGCGTCGCGGAGTGCCCCCAGGGCGCTGTCCACCACCCCCGCGTCCCGGGACGAGCGCCACGAGCGGATCGACGCCACCGCCGCGGCCTCGACCGCCGGGTCGACCGTCTCGATCGCCACCGCCCCCTCGCCCTGCAGTGGGCTGAGCTCGGTGGTGTCGAACCGGTTGACGCCCACGACGACGTGCTCGCCCGTTTCCATCCGGCGCCGCCGCTCCGAGAGCGACGAGACGAGCTGCCCCTTCATGTAGCCGGACTCGACGGCGGCGACGGCCCCGCCCATCTCCTGTACGCGGTCGATCTCCGCACGCGCGTCGGCGACGAGCTCGGCGACCTTGGCCTCGACCACCACGGACCCGGTGAACAGGTCCTCGTACTCCAGCAGGTCGGTCTCGTACGCGAGCACCTGCTGCATCCGCAGCGCCCACTGCTGGTCCCATGGCCGCGGCAGCCCCAGCGCCTCGTTCCAGGCGGGGAGCTGGATCGCGCGGGCCCGGGCGTCTCGCGACAGCGTGACGGCGAGCATCTCCAGCACGATGCGCTGCACGTTGTTCTCGGGTTGCGCCTCGGTCAGCCCCAGCGAGTTGACCTGCACGCCGTAGCGCAGCCGGCGCCGCTTCGGGTCCTCGACGCCGTACCGATCGAGCGCGATCTCGTCCCAGAGCTGCCCGAGCGCCCGCATCTTGCACATCTCCTCGACGAACCGGAGTCCGGCGTTGACGAAGAACGAGATGCGCGCGACGACGTCGCCGAAATTCTCGGGCGGCACCTGGCCCGAGTCGCGGACGGAGTCGAGCACCGCGATAGCCGTCGACAGCGCGTAGGCGAGCTCCTGCGCGGGCGTCGCGCCGGCCTCCTGCAGGTGGTAGCTGCAGATGTTGATCGGGTTCCACTTCGGGATCTGGGCCACCGACCACGCCACCATGTCGGTGATCAGCCGCATGCTCGGCGCGGGCGGGAACACATATGTCCCCCGCGAGAGGTACTCCTTGACGATGTCGTTCTGCGTGGTGCCGGCCAGCGAGGCGCGAGGCGCGCCGTGCTCGTCGGCGACGGCGACATAGAGCGCCAGCAGCCACATCGCCGGCGCGTTGATCGTCATCGACGTGTTGGCCTCGGCGAACGGGATGCCGTCGAACAGCGTGCGCATGTCGCCGATATGGCTCACCGGCACCCCGACCTTGCCGACCTCCCCGCGGGCGAGCTCGTCATCGGGGTCGTAGCCGGTCTGCGTGGGCAGATCGAATGCCACGGACAGGCCCGTCTGGCCTTTGGCGAGGTTGCGCCGGTAGAGCGCGTTGGACGTCGCGGCCGAGGAGTGGCCCGCGTAGGTGCGGATCACCCAGGGCCGGTCGCGCTCACGGTCGGTCGGGTACGGCACCGGACACCTCGCCGTCGTGGAGTGGGGCCATCGTGGGGTGGAGACGATCCTACGGCCGTGACGGGCTCGGTTCCCCGGGAGCGCCGTCACATCGGAGGGACGACACTGGGTGGATGGCCGATCAGGTGACCCGGTTCTCCGTACTCTTCGGCGGCCTGCTCCTGATGGGCGTCATGGTGCTGTTCCTGCGCTGGACGTTCGGGACGGGCAGCAACCAGGC
>JAYSXW010000292.1:0-4064 GCA_043716935.1 Pseudonocardia sp. | reverse complement strand
GAGGTGGCCTCGGCGGTGGTCAGGCGCAGCGGGCGGCGCATGCCGGCGTCCTCGGTGACGGTGACGGTGTCGCCGGCGAACAAGAGGTCGACGAGGTCACCGGGCCCGTAGCCCGGCAGCCCGCACATCCACAGCAGTTCCAGGTCTCGACGCAGCTGCCGTTCGGAGATGCCGAAGTCGGCGGCGGCCTCGGCGACCGGGATCCCGGGCCGGGCGAGCAGGTAGGGCACCAGCGAGAGCAGCCGCGGCAGCCGCTCGGTGACGCCCCCGGTGCTCATCGCGCCACCCCCGTGCCGCACTCGATCCAGCGTTGCGCGAGCGCAGTGACACGTGATCGGCGCACTCCGTCGCTGCACCCGGTCGAGCGCTGCGCGGGGCGCTGTGACCCTGATTCGCTCGCACGCTCGCTCACGGGGCCGCTCCGGCAGCAGCGACGGCCGCGGGCGAATGCGCCGCCACCGCGGCGAGCAGGTTGGCCCGCACCGCGGCGGCCAGCTCGGGGGGGTCGAGCACCTCGACGTCGGGGCCGTGGCCCGCGATCCAGCGGGCGACGACCTCGACGCTGCGCAGGTCGAGCTGCACGACGTCGCCGGCCGGGCCCGACTCCACGATCCGGCCCGTCCTCGCCAGCCCGTGGGCCCGGCCGGGCACGATCCGGACTCGGGCCGTACCGGACACCGGCGGGGGGTCGACGCCACGACGCACCATTCCCATCAGGTCGACGCCCGCCGGGATCACGACCGTGCCCGCCGGTCCGGCCGCGGTGACGTCGCCGTCGATCCGGGAGATCCGGAACGAGCGGGGCGCGCGCCGGTCGCGGTCGAAACCGCCGACGTACCAGCGGCCGCGCCACGAGACGACGCCCCAGGGTTCCAGCGTGCGGCGCTGCCGCTCCCCGTCGAGTCCGCCGCGTCGATGGGTGAACGTGACGGGAGAGGCGGCCTGCACGGCGGCCAGCAGCGGCGCGAACGCCGGGTCGGTGGCGCGGACCCGCGGCTGCACGCGGCCCTGGTCCTCGTCGACCTCGACGCCGGCCGCCCGCAGCTTCACCAGCGCGCCATGAGCCGCGTCGGCGAGTTCCGGCGCGTCCCACAGCCGGGCGGCGAGCGCGACGGCCGCGGCCTCGTCCGGTTCGAGGTCGATCTCGCCGAGCTCGTAGTCCTGCCGGGCGATGCGGTAGCCGTCCGCGAGGTCGAACGCCGATCCGCGTCCCGTCTCCAGCGGGACCCCCAGCTCGCGCAGCTCGGCCTTGTCGCGCTCGAACATGCGGAAGAACGAGTCCCCTCCCGCATCGGCGTATCCGGGGACGATGGAACGGATCCGCTCGGCCGTGAGGAACTGGCGGGTGGACAGCAGGCAGAGCACCAGGTTCACCAGCCGCTCGGCCCGTACGGAGGACACGCCGGGCATCGTAGGCCCGACCCGCCCGTCCGCGTGGCGAACCGCCCGCACCGGTGCTCCGCGACTGTCTCACCTTGCGACGATGCGTCGGGTGCCCTTGACCGGCGTCCCAACCGCGCAGAGGCTCGTTGGGTGGACGAGACAGCCGAGACGTTCAACCCGTGGACCGTCGTGAACCTGGTGTTCCACCATCTCGCCGATCAGGGTCTGCACCCGGTGCTCGGCGAAGCGGGTGACCCGGCCGGGCCCGCCACCGCTCTGCTGCGCGCACTGGGGATCGAGCCGGGCCGCAACGACGAGACGGTGTCGTCCGCGACGGTGCAGGACGAACTGACCCGGATCCGGACGACGATGCTCGGGGAGCATTGACCCGAGGTCGTGCGGAGCCGCTACAAGGACGCGATCAGCCGGTCCACCCGCTCGTCGACGGACCGGAACGGATCCTTGCACAGCACGGTGCGCTGGGCCTGGTCGTTGAGTTTGAGGTGCACCCAGTCGACGGTGAAGTCGCGCCCGGCGGCCTGGGCGGCGGCGATGAAGTCACCGCGCAGCTTGGCCCGAGTGGTCTGCGGCGGAGTGTCCTTGGCCAGCTCGATCTCGCCGTCATCGGTGACGCGGTCGACGAGGCCCTTGCGCTGCAGCAGGTCGAACAGCCCGCGACCGCGGCGGATGTCATGGTAGGCCAGGTCGAGCTGGGCGATACGGGGGTTGGCCAGGTCCATGTCGTTGCGGGCGCGGTAGCGCTCGATGAGCCGGTGCTTGATCGCCCAATCGATCTCGCGGTCGATCAGTGACAGGTTCTCGCTCTCCACGGCATCGAGGGTGCGACCCCACAGGTCCAACACCCGCTGGGTGATCGGATCCTCGCTGCCCCGGGCGGCGACGTGCTCGACCGCCCGGGCGTAGTACTCGCGCTGGATGTCCAGCGCGCTGGCCTCGCGGCCGCCGGCCAGCCGGACGGTGCGCTTGCCGGTGAGGTCGTGGCTGATCTCGCGGATGGCACGGATCGGGTTGTCGAGGGTGAAATCGCGGAACTGGACCCCGGCCTCGATCATCTCCAGGACCAGGTGCGCCGACCCGATCTTGAGCAGCATCGTGACCTCGGACATGTTCGAGTCGCCCACGATGACGTGCAGGCGCCGGTAGCGCTCCGCGTCGGCGTGCGGCTCGTCCCGGGTGTTGATGATCGGTCGCGAGCGGGTGGTGGCGCTGGAGACGCCCTCCCAGATGTGCTCCGCCCGCTGCGAGAGGCAGTACACCGCCCCGCGCGGGGTCTGCAGGACCTTGCCGGCGCCGCAGATCAGCTGCCGGGTGACGAGGAACGGCAGCAACACGTCGGCGATACGGGAGAACTCCCCGGCTCGGGCCACGAGATAGTTCTCGTGGCAGCCGTAGGAGTTGCCCGCCGAGTCGGTGTTGTTCTTGAACAGGTAGATGTCACCGCCGATGCCCTCGTCGATCAGCCGCCGCTCGGCGTCGACCAGCAGGTCCTCCAGGATCCGCTCGCCCGCCTTGTCGTGCGCCACGAGCTGCGCGAGGGAGTCGCACTCCGCCGTCGCGTACTCGGGGTGACTGCCCACGTCGAGATAGAGCCGCGCGCCGTTGCGCAGGAACACGTTCGACGAGCGCCCCCACGACACCACCCGCCGGAACAGGTACCGCGCCACCTCGTCCGGGGAGAGGCGTCGTTGACCATGGAAGGTGCACGTGACCCCGAACTCGGTCTCCACACCGTAGATCCGCCGCTGCATCTCCTCAGCGTAGGCGGAGAACGGTCGGACGCGCGCCGCCTGTGACCGACGGTTTCCGGCGCGTCGCGCCCGGCCGCAGAAGATCGCGTGCCCGCACCGCTTCCACGATCCCGGTGCGCAGCACGGCGACACACATCTGATCGGCCACGACTCCAGGTTCCCCGACGACGGCCGGCTCATGCGTCGTAGGGTCCCCGCCGTGCCCTCCTACCTGCGGTGCTCCGCCGACGGGGTGAACGATATCGACCGTGGGATCTCCCAGGCCGTCTCACGGATCCCGCCCTCGCCGTTCGACGAGGTCATGAAGGGCCTGTCCACCGCGGCGGACCACAGCCTCCTGTGGATCGGTATCGCCGCCGTCCTTGCTGCGCGGCGCGGGGCGGGACGCAAGGCGGCGTTTCGAGGAGTCCTGTCGATCGGGGGCGCCAGCGTGCTCGCCAACGCCGGGCTCAAGCCACTGCTGCCCCGGCCCCGGCCCGCGGCGTCGGAGCCGTGCGCCTACCAGACCATTCCGAACCCGCCGACGTCATCGTCGTTCCCGTCGGGCCACGCCGCGTCGGCCGCCGCGTTCGCCACCGCCGTGGCGATGGAGAGCTCGCGCCTCGGAGCCGTCGTGGTGCCGCTGGCCGCATCGGTCGCGTACTCGCGGGTGCACGTCGGCGTGCACTGGGCCTCCGATGTCCTGGCCGGCGCCGCCCTGGGCACCGGTGTCGCCCTTGCCACCCGCCGCTGGTGGCCGGTCCGACCGGCCGACGAGGCTCGGGCGCGTCCCGTGGACGCGGTACCGGTCCTGCCCCGCGGCGACGGCCTGGTGATCGTGTCCAACCAGCGTGCGGGCGACCCGGACCGCGACCCCGCTGCGGAGCTGGAGGCGGCGCTGCCCGGGGCGGTCGTCCTGCGCTCGGAGCCCGA
>JAYSXW010000291.1:0-4070 GCA_043716935.1 Pseudonocardia sp. | reverse complement strand
GCGATGGCGATGGCGATGGCGATGGCGACACGAACTGCGACAGCGAGCCGACGCGCTCGGAGTGACCGAGGTTGCCGACGAAGGCGGAGGTGGGCAGGGTCGTCCCGTGCCCCCTCCCCGGATCGTCGTGGTCGGCAGCGTCAACCTCGATCTCGTGGCCCGCGTCACGCGCCTGCCCGAGCCGGGCGAGACGCTGGCCGCCACCGCCCTGCGCCGCGTCCCCGGCGGGAAGGGCGCCAACCAGGCCCTGGCCGCCCGGCGTCTCGGTGCCGAGGTCGCCCTGGTCGCCGCCGTCGGCGACGACCCCGCTGCGGACGAGGCGCTGGCGCTGCTGCGACGTGACGGCGTCCGGCTCGACGCCGTCACGATCTCGCCGGACACGCCGACCGGCCACGCCCTGATCACCGTCGACGACGCCGGCGAGACGACCATAGTGGTCGCGGCGGGCGCCAACGACGCCGTGCGCGTGCCCCCGCAGGACGTCCGCGACGCCGCTGCCGTGCTCACCGTCCTGGAGGTGCCCGACGCGGCCGTCGCCGCCGCGGTCGGGCCCGCGCGGGGGTTCGTTGTGCTCACGGCCGCTCCGGCACGGCCGGTGGCGCCGGAGATCGTGGCGCGGGTCGATCTGGTGGTCGTGAACCGGGCCGAGCACGCCGCCGTCCCCGGACTGGACGCCGCCCGCGCCGTCGCCGTCACCCTCGGCGCCGAGGGTGCGGTGCTGCTGCGCGACGGACGCGAGGTCGCCCGGGCCGCGCCGCCGGCCACCACCACCGTCGACGGGACGGGCGCGGGCGACGCGTTCACCGCCGCCCTGACCCTCGCGCTGCTGCGCGGCGAGCCCGACCGCGACGCCCTGCGCCACGCCTGCCTCGTCGGCGCACTCACCGTCGCCCGTGCGGGCGCCCAGCCCTCCCTCCCGACCGCCGCCGACGTGGAGGCAGCCCGGTGATCCGCACCCAGCAGTTGATCATCGACACCGACCCGGGCGTCGACGACGCCATGGCGATCATGCTCGCGCTCGCGTCACCGGAGGTGGAGCTGCGCGCCGTGACCACCGTGTTCGGCAACGTGGCGCTGTCCGACACGACGGCCAACGCCGGGCGCATCCTGGCTCTGTGCGACCACTCCGACGTGCCCGTCGCCGCTGGCGCCGCCCGCCCGCTGGTGCACCCGCAGCGCGAGCGGGCGATGGCCTGGCACGGCAACGACGGGCTCGGCGGCCGGGCCGGACACCTGCCCGCGCCCGCCACGGAACCCGACCCGCGCGGGGCCGTCGCGCTGATGGCCGCTGTGCTCACGGCATCGAGCGAGCCGGTGACGATCGCACCGATCGGCCCCCTCACCAACGTCGCCCTGCTGCTCGCGCTGCACCCGGAGCTGGCCCCGCGGATCGCCCGGATCGTCTGGATGGGCGGGGCGCTGGGCACCGGCAACGTCACCGGCGTCGCGGAGTTCAACGCCCACTGTGACCCCGAGGCGGCCCACCGGGTGCTCACCCAGTCCGACGTGCCGGTGACGATGGTGCCGCTCGATCTCACAATGCGCTGCCCCGCCGGACCCTCCTGGATCGACGCCCTCGCCGCGGCCGGGCCGCGGTGCGGGGAGCTGGCCCGGATCATCGAGCACTACCGGGCGGCCTTCTGCACCCGGCACGGCCGTGACGCCGTCGCCGTCCACGACGCCGTCGCGGTGCTGGAGGCGATCGTGCCCGGGACGCTGCGCACGACCGCCATCCCGATGGCGGTGGCGTGCGACCTCGGCCCGGCCCGCGGCGCGACGGTTGGGGTACCCGACGGCCCGCCCGTCGCCGTGGCCCTCGACGCCGACCCCGACGCCGTCCTGGCCGAGATCCTGCGGCGCCTGACGAGTCTGGACGGAGCCGTGCCCCATCACTCGTGAGCGGATATCGGTGGCCGGGCTCCGATATCCACTCACGTGGGGGTCAGGCCAGGCCGTTCTCGATCGCGTACCGGACGAGGGCGGCGCGGCTGCGCAGGCCGAGCTTGCGCAGGATGTTCTGCACGTGGTTCTCCACAGTGCGCGGGGAGAGCCCGAGCCGGGTCGCGATCTGACGGGCGGTGAGCCCCTCGACGATCAGCGCCAGGACGTCGGACTCCCGGTCGGTCAGCCGGGCCCCACCTGCCGGCGGCGCACCGAAGGCGGCCAGCACCACGTCGGCGAGACCCGGGCTGAACACCGCCTCACCGGCGGCGGTGCGTCGCGCGGCGGCGGCGAGCTCGCCGAGCGGGTCGGGGGCGACGAGCAGGCTCGTGGCGCCGGCGCGGACCGCGGCGAGAGCCTGGTCGGCGTCGGCCACCAGGGCGAGCACCGGCACCTGCGGCGTACAGGCGGCCATGACCTCGATCACCTCGGGGCCGGCCCGGTCGGCCACCACCAGCGTCGGGGCGAGCTCGCCCACCAGACGCACCGCCTCGTCGGTATCGGCGGTGCGGCCCAGGACGTCGACGTGACCGCCGGTCAGCGCGCCCACCGTGTGGGGGTCGGGGGCGGGACCGTCGACGACCACCGCGCTCACGCTGTGCATCCGGCGACCCACAGCACGCTCATGGACCGATCCTTGCGGAGCAGGCCGTCGGCGGCACGCCGACCCGATCGGGCGTCACCCGTTCGGGCGATCCGGATTCCGTAGGACTACCGCGTACCGGTGATCAGCGCGTTGTAGAACCAACCGCGGGGCACCACGCGGGCGAGCACGTGCCGGTCGAGCCAGGACAGGCGCTGCCAGCCGCGGAACGCGAACATCGCCCAGCGCATCCCCAACTTCCCTGGCGGCACGGCGGCCTCGAACGTCCGCACCGGCCAGCCGAGCATCGCGGCGGTGAACTCCTCGGTGACGACGCGGACCTCGCGCGCCCCCGCGGCCCGGGCGATCCGCTCCAGCCCGTCGGGATCGAACACGTGGACGTCGACGACGGCTTCCAATGCGGCGGCCCGCGAGGACTCATCCAGCTCGGCCTGCGGACGCCGCCACCCACGCAGCGTCGGAATCCGGGTGACGGTGGTGGTGGCCTTCCAGGTGAGCGCGCCCAGGCGGCGGGCGTAGGCGTCGCCGATCCGGGTCGGCTCGCCGGCGAACACGAACCGCCCGCCCGGCCTGAGCACCCGCAGAACCTCGCGGAACGCCGCGTCCAGATCCGGGATGTGGTGCAGCACTGCGTGCCCGACGACGACGTCGAACGTGGCGTCGTCGAAGGGGAGACGCTCGGCGTCGGCGACCCGGCCGTCCACGGTGTCGGCGCCGAGGCCCAGGTGCTCGGCATTGCGCAGCGCGGCGGCGACCATGCCCGGCGACAGGTCGGTGACCGAGCCGCGCGTCGCCACGCCGGCCTGCATGAGGTTGAGCAGGAAGAACCCGGTGCCGCAGCCCAGCTCCAACGCATGTCCGTACGGCCAATCGGCGTCGTGGGAACCGATCACGGCGGTCCGGAACCGGTCCGCGGCGTAGGTGATGCAGCGCTCGTCGTAGGAGATCGACCACTTCTCGTCGTAGGAGCCGGCCTCCCAGTCGTGGTAGAGGACGTTCGCCAGCTTGCGGTCGTGCCGCGCCGCTTCGACCTGCTCGGCGGTGGCGTGCGGGTTGGGGACGGGCTCCGCGCTCATGGAGGGCAGCCTCGCAGAACTGTCGGCGGGCCGTGTCGGGGTGCGACCATGACAGCCGTGACGACCTCCCTGATCTCGGCGGACGAGTTCCTCTCGGGCGACCACCCGACGGGCTCCGAGCTGATCGACGGGGTGGTCCACATGAACGATCCGACATTCCCGCACAATCGACTGTGCAAGCGCATCGACCTCGCCCTCAACCGGTGGACCGAAGGCCCGGGCAGCGGGGAGTCCGGGCAGGGCGGCAACTGGGTCCTCTCGAACGGCCAGGTCTACAAGCCCGACGTCTGGTGGGTAGCCGTCCCACCGGAGGGTGCTCGGCACGACGGCCCGCCCGATCTCGCGGTCGAGGTGCGTTCACCCAAGACCCGGCGCCTCGACATCGGCCGCAAGCGCGATGAGTACCGGGCGTCCGGGACCACGGAGCTGTGGTACGCGGCACACCCGTG
>JAYSXW010000030.1:0-6320 GCA_043716935.1 Pseudonocardia sp. | reverse complement strand
TGATCACCGCGAGCGGCCTGCCCTGGCACCGGCTGGTGCTGGAGCTGGTGGAGACGAGCCTGGTGGAGCTGCCGTTGCACGCCCTCGCCGCGATGGAGGAGCTGCACGACCGGGGCGTCGAGTTCGCCGTCGACGACTTCGGCACCGGGTATTCCTCGCTGGCCCGGCTCAAGTCGCTCCCGGCCCAGACGGTCAAGGTCGACCGCGCGTTCGTCACCGGGGTGGCCGACGACCCCGGCGACTTCGCCGTCGCCCGCGCCGTCGTCGACATGGCCCGGGCGATGGGCCGCACGACCGTGGCCGAGGGCGTCGAGACAGCGGAGCAGTTCCACGTGCTGTGCGGTATCGGCGTGGACGCCTATCAAGGCTGGTTGTTCTCCCGTGGACTCCCCCCGCAGCAGCTGCGCGCACTGCTGCAGGGCGGGCGGTTGCCCATTCCCGCGAGCCGCGACGCGGGTCTCTGATCGATCACGGCGTTCGCCGTTGTCGGGGTATCGGGTTAACCTCTCAGCACTGCGGCGACCGGCAAGGGGTCGTCGGCAAACACGGAGGTCCCTCGGATGATCGAGTTCCGGGGCGTGACCAAGCGCTTCCCCGACGGCACGGTGGCGGTCGATTCGCTCGACCTCACCGTGGACGACGGGAAGATCACGGTCTTCGTCGGTCCGTCCGGCTGCGGCAAGACCACGTCCCTGCGGATGATCAACCGCATGGTCGAGGCCACCGGAGGCACCATCCTCATCGACGGCACGGACATCACCGGCGGTGACGCCGCCGACCTACGGCGCGGTATCGGCTACGTGATCCAGCAGTCGGGCCTGTTCCCACACCGCACCATCCTCGACAACGTGGCCACCGTGCCGCTGCTGCTGGGGTGGGGCAAGGCGAAGGCGCGCAAGCGGGCGGCGGAGCTGATGGAGCTGGTCGGGCTGGTGCCGGAGATGGCGCAGCGCTATCCCGCGCAGCTCTCGGGCGGGCAGCAGCAGCGCGTCGGCGTCGCGCGGGCACTGGCCGCCGATCCGCCGATCCTGCTGATGGATGAGCCGTTCAGCGCGGTCGACCCGGTGGTGCGGGAGAACCTGCAGGACGAGCTGCTGCGGCTGCAGTCGGAGCTGGGCAAGACGATCGTGTTCGTCACCCACGACATCGACGAGGCCGTCAAGCTGGGCGACAAGGTCGCGGTCTTCCGCACCGGCGGCGTCCTGGCCCAGTTCGACGAGCCGGGCCAACTGCTGTCCCGGCCCGCCGACGAGTTCGTCGACGGGTTCGTCGGACGCGACCGCGGCTACCGCGGGCTCGGGTTCGTGCCGGCCGCCGGGCTGCCCGTGGGCGAGCTGCCGACCGTGCCCGTCGGCGCGAGTGCCGACCAGGTTCGTGCCGCCTCCCGGGACGGCTGGACCCTGGTCGTCGACGATGCCGGGCATCCCCAGGGCTGGCGCCACGCCGATCGCCGTGAGGCCGACCTGATCGCCGGTGGCTCGCTCTACGATACCGAGGCCGACTCGCTGCGCGGCGCGCTGGACGCGGCATTGTCGTCGCCGTCCGGGCGAGGAGTGGCGGTCGACGGCTCCGGCGTCGTGGTGGGGTCGGTGACGGCCGACGACGTCCTCGCCGCCCTGGCCACCGCCCGCCGCGAGGACGCAGCCGCGTGAACTGGGGGTGGATCCCCCGCAACACCGGCCCGATCATCGGCCTGCTCGGCCAGCACGTGGTGCTGGCACTGTTGCCGGTGCTGATCGGGCTGGTGCTGGCGGTGCCGCTGGGCTGGTTGGCGACGCGGTCGCGCATCGCGCGAGCGGTGCTCGTGCCGGCGGCGGGGTTGTTCTACACGATCCCGTCGCTGGCGCTGTTCATCGCGCTGCCGTTCGTCCTGGGCACCAAGATCCTCGATCCGATCAACGTCGTGGTCGCGCTCGCCATCTACACCACCGCGCTGCTCGTCCGCTCGGTCGCCGACGCGCTCGCCGCCGTACCGAGCATGGTGATCGCCGCCGCCACCGCGATGGGCTACAAGTCAGGCCGCCGGTTTGCCCAGGTCGAGCTGCCGCTCTCGGTACCGGTGCTGATCGCGGGCCTGCGGGTGGCGATGGTCACCAACATCAGCCTGGTGGCCGTCGGTGCGCTCATCGGCATCGGGGGGCTCGGATTCTTCTTCACCGACGGGTTCATCCGGGCCAACACGATCGAGATCATCACCGGGCTGGTGCTGGTGCTGGTCATCGCACTCGTCTTCGACCTGGTGCTGGTGGCCATCGGGCGGCGAGCGACCCCGTGGGTCACCGCCGGTGAAGGGAGCAGGGCGTGAACGTCATCTCCGGCGTCGTCGGCTGGTTCGCCAACCCCGCGCACTGGTCCGGTACCGGCGGTGTGCCCGCCCGCCTGCTGGAGCACATCAGCTACAGCGCGGTGGCCGTGCTCGTCGCCTCGCTGATCGCCGTGCCGATCGGGGCCGCGGTCGGGCACTCCGGGCGTGGGGGGGTCGCCGTGGTCGGCGTCGCCAACGGCCTGCGGGCGCTGCCCGAGATCGGTGTGCTGATCCTGCTGGTCATCCTGATCAACCCCGCGCTGCCGGTCGGGCTGCGCTACTACGTGCCCGTCACCCTCGCCCTGGTGCTGCTCGCCATCCCGCCGCTGCTCGCGGGCACCTACTCGGGCGTGCGCAACGTCGACCGGTCCGTGGTCGACGCCGCGCGGGGCATGGGCATGCGGGAGCGGGAGATCCTGCTCAAGGTGGAGCTGCCCAACGCGCTGCCGCTGCTCATCGGTGGTCTTCGCAACGCCACGCTGCAGGTCATCGCCACTACTGCGATCGCCGCAGTGGTCACCCTGGGCGGTCTCGGCCGATTCCTCCTCGACGGCCTCGGCATCCGCGACTACCCGCAGATGGCCGCGGGCGCCGTGCTGGTCGCCGTCCTCGCGCTGGTGGTGGAGGCCGTGCTCGCGGGCGTCCAACGGCTGGTGGTCTCCCCGGGCCTCCGCACCGCGTCGGCCGGCTCGCGCCAGCGGGCGGTCATCGACGTTCCTTCCCCCGATTCCCCCGCCCTCCCCGAGGGCGCCCCCCGTGTTCCAGAGATGGCAAGGAGCTGACCTTCTCCATGAAGCGCACCCTCGGCATGCTCGCAGCCGGCCTCGCCGGCCTGCTGCTGCTCACGTCCTGCGGTGGTGGGGGCGACCCCCTCGCCCCGCCGGCCGGCGATCAGCCCGCCGCCGCCTCCGACGTCGTCCGCGTCGGTTCCGAGCAGTTCCCGGAGAACCAGCTGCTCGGCGAGATCTACGCACAGGCGTTGGAGGCCAAGGGGGTCAAGGTCGAGCGCAAGTTCAGCATCGGCTCCCGCGAGACCTACTACCCCGCCCTGCAGCAGGGCTCGATCGACGTGGTTCCCGACTACAACGGCAACCTGCTGCTCTTCGTCAAGACCGACGCCACGCAGTCCTCCCCCGAGGACGTTCTCACCGCGCTCAAGGCCGCCCTGCCCGCCAACCTCACGGTGCTCGACCAGGCCGAGGCGCAGGACAAGGACGCGTTCACCGTCACCCGGGCCACGGCGCAGAAGTACAACGCCACCTCGATCGACGACATCGTCGCGCACTGCGGGGAGATCACGTTCGGCGGTCCGACCCAGTTCCAGGAGCGGGCCTACGGCATCGCGGGCATGAAGAAGAACTACGACTGCACGTTCGCCGGCTTCAAGGCGCTCGACACCGGCGGACCGCTGACCGTGCAGGCGCTCAAGGACGGCACCATCCAGGGCGCCGACCTGTTCACCACCGACCCCGCGCTGGTGGCCAACGACTTCGTCACGCTCAAGGACCCGAAGAACAACTTCCCGGCCCAGAACGTGCTGCCGTTGATGAACAAGGCCAAGGCCGTCGGCCCCGCGGCGGAGGCGCTCAACGGCGTGTCGGCGAAGATGTCGCAGCAGGAGCTGCTCAACCTCAACGTGGAGCAGGGCAAGAAGGCGCAGTCCGACGCCGAGATCGCCACCACCTGGCTGAAGGCGCAGGGCCTGGCCTAGCGGAACGTGGCGGGCGCCGTGACCCCGGTCGCGGCGCCCGTCCGCGTCCGGGGTGCGGTGATCGCGCGGCGGTGCCAGGTTGGTCGCCCCCGACCGAGGAGCCGTTCATAGTCATGATCTTCGGTGCCACCGGCACCATCGGCGGTGACGTGCTGCGGCACGTCGTCGAGCTGGGTGTACCCGTCCGCGCCGCCGTCCGCAGCCCGGAGCGGGTTGCTGCGCTCGGCGTCCCGGGCGTCGAGACCGTGGTGGCCACGCGGCCTTCGCCTGGCGGTCCCCGATCACGATTCGTCGCTTCACAGCGCCGGGATCACCGACGCTCCGTAGGCCTCGATCGTCTGTTCCTTCGCATCGTGCATGGCGTAGACGGCGAACTGGTCGACGCCCAGCTCGGTGAGCTGGGCGAGCCGTTCCTGCTGGGCCGCGGGCGGACCGAGCAGGCAGAAGCGGTCCACGACCTCGTCGGGCACGAAGTTCGTGGACACGTTGCCCGCGCGGCCGTGGTGGCTGTAGTCGTAGCCGTCGCGGCCCGTGATGTAGTCGGTCAGTGCGGCCGGGACCATCGCGGACTCCGACCCGTAGCGCGTCACCAGGTCGGCCACGTGGTTGCCGACCATGCCGCCGAACCAGCGGCACTGGTCGCGGGCGTGGCCGAGGTCGTCGCCGACGTAGGCCGGGGCCGCCACGCAGATGGTGATCGACGCCGGATCGCGGCCCGCCGCCGCTGCCGCGGCGCGCACGGTCTTGACGGTCCACTCCACGAGGTAGGGGTCGGCGAGCTGCAGGATGAACCCGTCGGCCGCCCGACCCACGAGGTCGAGCGCCTTCGGGCCGTAGCCGGCCATCCACACCGGCAGGTCGGCGCCCTCGGGTACCCAGGGGATCCGTACGGTCGTACCGCCGAGGTCGACGGCCCTCCCGCGGGCCAGCTCGCGGATCACGTGCAGGGACTCCTCCAGCCGGGCCAGCGTCGTCGGCGGGCGGCCCTGGACACGCATCGCGGAGTCGCCGCGGCCGATGCCGCAGATGGTCCGGTTGCCGAACATCTCGTTCAGCGTGGCGTGCAGCGAGGCGATGACCGTCCAGTCGCGGGTGCCGGGGTTGGTCACCATCGGCCCGACGATCAGCCGCGACGTGCGCTCCAGGATGCGCGGGTAGATGACGTAGGGCTCCTGCCACAGCACGTGCGAGTCGAACGTCCAGCCGTGGCTGAAGCCCAGCTCCTCCGCGCGCACCATCAGGTCGATGACCGCCTGGGCGGGCGGGTCGGTCTGCAGCACCAGTCCGATGTCCATCACGTGCTCCTCAGCGCAGGTACTGGCAGGTGTCGCGACGCAGGTAGGCGCCGTCGCCGGGCCGGCCGAGGTAGCGCCCGCCATCGACGATCACCCGCCCACGGGAGAGCACGGTCTCGACCTTCCCGGCGATGCGGCGCCCCTCGTAGGGCGAGTAGTCCACGGCCATGTGGTGCGTCGAGGCGGAGAGCACCTGCGTGGCGGTCGGGTCGTAGATCACGATGTCGGCGTCGGAGCCGGGTGCGATCGTGCCCTTGCGCGGGTAGAGCCCGAACATCCGCGACGGCGTGGCGCACGCGATCTCGATCCAGCGCCGGCGCGAGATGTGCCCGTCGACGACGCCCTGGTGCAGCAGGTCCATCCGGTTCTCGACGCCCGGCAGACCGTTCGGGATCTTGGAGAAGTCTCCGATCCCCATCTCCTTCTGGCCCTTGTAGCAGAACGGGCAATGATCGGTGGAGACCACCGACAGATCGTCCGTTCGCAGCCCGCGCCACAGGTTCGCCTGGTGCTCGGCGGGCCGCAGGGGCGTCGAGCAGACGTACTTGGCGCCCTCGAAGTCGGGACGCGCGAGATCGTCGGTGGAGAGGAACAGGTACTGCGGGCAGGTTTCGGCGAAGGTGTTCCAACCCTCGTGGCGGGCCTTGGTGATCTCCGCCAGCGCCGAGCTGGCGCTCAGGTGCACGACATAGAGCGGTGCGCCGGCCACCTGTGCGAGCTTGATCGCCCGGTTGGTGGCTTCGGCCTCCAGCAGCTCGTGGCGGACCTCGCCGTGGTATCGCGGGTCGGTGTGGCCGCGGGCCAGCGCCTGCTCCACCAGCACGTCGATCGCGATGCCGTTCTCGGCGTGCATCATCGTCAGCGCGCCGGTCTCGGCGCCCTTCTGCATCGCGCGCAGGATCCTGCCGTCGTCGGAGTAGAAGACGCCGGGGTAGGCCATGAACAGCTTGAAGCTGGTCACGCCCTCACCGACCAGCGCCTCGGTCTCCTTGAGCGAGCTCTCGTTGAC
>JAYSXW010000290.1:0-4072 GCA_043716935.1 Pseudonocardia sp. | reverse complement strand
CCGACTCGCGCACGCTCACGGCCCGACTCGCGGGGCGTCAGGTGGTGGCCAGCAGCTCGGAGAGGGAGCCGGTGACGGCGTCGGCCAGGATCTCGACGTCGCCGACGGCATCGCGGTCGGCGACGAAGCCGTAGTGGACCCCGCCGTCGTAGGAGGTGATGCCGATGGCGACGGCCTGACCGCCCGCCAGCGGGACGATCGGGGACATGTCGAGCATGCGCGCGCCCAGGGCGTAGAGCGGGCGGGGTGGGCCGGGCACGTTGGTGACCAGCACGTTGTAGATCCGGTTGGAGTACTGGCTCGCCAGCCGCGCCCCCAGGCTGTGCACGATCGGCGGGGCGAGTCCCGCCAGCCCGATCAGGGCCGCGGCGCCGACGGCCTGCCCGCTGCGCTTGTGGGCCTCCATCGCGGCCCGGACCTCCGCGTAGCGCGCCACCGGATCGGGCTCGGCCACCGGCAGGTACACCAGGTAGGCGGAGATGCTGTTGCCCGGAGCTCCCCCGTTGCGAGCCCGGGCCCGCACGCTCACCGGCACCATTGCCCGCACGGACGTGCCGGCCGTCAACGGCTCCCCGCGGCTGATCATCCAACGGCGCAGTGCCCCGGCGACGACCGCGAGCACGACGTCGTTGACGGTGCCGCCGTGTGCCTTCCGGACCGCGCGGTGGTCGGCCAGCGTCGCGTGGGCCGTCGCGTAGCGGCGCTGTTGGCCGGCCGCGGCGGTGAGCGGCGAGACCGGCCGGACGGCCGCGGCGCCAAGACCGGCCTCGACGATCCCGCCGACGGTGCGCCCGACCGACCCCACGGCCTCCCGCGCGTCGGACACCGCCCGGCCGGCGACGTCCAGCGCCGCACGCGGCCGGCGCAGGGCGTGCACCGCCGCCGACGCCATCAGGCTCAGGTTCGAGGGCTCCGGTGCGGGCCGCCAGTCGTCATCCGGGGTGGTGCGGGGTTCCGGGGTGACGTCCAGCAGGGCCGCTCCGATGTCCATCGACGCCAGGCCGTCGACCATGGCGTGGTGGGTCTTGGTGACCACGGCGAGGTGCCCGTCGGCCAGGCCCTCGACGAGGTAGACCTCCCACAGGGGCCGCGAGCGGTCCAACTGCCGCGACAGCAGGCGCCCGACCAGCTCGTTCAGCAGGTGCTCGGTGCCCGGAGCGGGCAGGGCGGAGCGCCGGACGTGGTAGTCGAGGTCGAAGTCGGCGTCGTCGACCCAGACGGGCAGGCCGAGCCGCGCCGGCACCTCCCGCACCTTCTGCCGGTAGCGCGGCACCAGGCTGAGACGCCGCTCGACGAGGGCGACGAACGCGTCGCCGTCGAACGCACCGCCGGTCGGCGGGGCGAACGTCATCACCGCGCCGATGTGCATCGCCGCGGTGCGGTGCTCCGCGAACAGGAACGACGCGTCGAGCGGGGAGAGTCGATCAGACACCCGACGCGGCCTCCTTCGTCGGCTCGTGAGGAGACAACAGTGTCAGAGCGCTGTTATCCACTCACGGCGGGTCACCAGCCCCGCAGCGGGAAACCCGAGCGGCCGTGGTCGTCGAGGCGAACGCCGAGCACCTGGTGCAGCTGGATGTTGTTGCGCTCGAACCCGAGCCGGCACGCCGCCATGTAGAGCCGCCACACCCGGGCGCGCCCGAGACCGACGTCGGCGACGGCCTCGTCCCAGTGCGCCTCCAGGTTGTCGCCCCACCCGGCGAGGGTGCGGGCGTAGTGCTCGCGGAAGTTCTCCTCGTGGCGGACCTCGAAGCCGGCCTCGTTCATCTCCCACACCAGCTGACCGATCGGCTCCAGCTGCCCGTCGGGAAACACGTACCGGGCGATGAACGGGTCGAGCCGCTTCTTGGGCGGCGTGTGCGGCTGAGTGATGCAGTGGTTGAGCAGCCGGCCCCCGGGCCGCAGCCTCGCGTGCAGCGAGGTGAAGTAGCTGCGCAGCTGATCCTTACCGATGTGCTCGGTGAGCCCGATCGAGCTGATCGCGTCGAACTGCGACTCCGGCGCGTCGCGGTAGTCCACGTGCCGCACCTCCGCCAGTCCGTCGAGGCCACGGCGCGTGATCTCGGCTTGCGCCCACTGCGCCTGGTTGAGCGAGAGCGTCACGCCCAGGGCCTTCACGCCGTGCTCGGCCGCGGCGTGCATGACCATGCCGCCCCAGCCGCACCCGACGTCGAGCAGCCGCATCCCGGGAGCCAGCGCGAGCTTCTGCGCCACCAGCTCGTGCTTCGTGGCCTGCGCCTGCTCCAACGTGGCGGTGGCGGTGTCGTAGACCGCGCACGTGTAGGACATCGACGGGCCCAGCACCCACTCGTAGAACTGGTTCGACACGTCGTAGTGGTGCGAGATCACCTTCCGGTCGCGCGCCTTCGAGTGCAGCCGGCCCGGCGGCCGGTACTCCAGCTCGGGCGGCGACTGCCGGTGCCGCACCCACACCGGCGCCAGCGAGCGCGCCAGCCGCACCTGTTGGGCGCGCGAGATGTCGTGCAACGCGACATCGGCGATCGCGTCGAGCAGGTCGTAGAGCTCGCCCTCGACCTCGATCTCACCCGTCACGTACGCCCGGGCCAGGCCCAGCGTGCCGGGTGCCGTGACGAGCCGGGCGAGAGCGCGCGGCGACACGATGCGCAGTGCCACCTCCGCGCTGTCCGGACCCGCCTTGCTGCCGTCGTAGCCGATGATCCGGACAGGAACGTCCGGACCGACCGCCCCCGAGATGATCTCCGCTACCTGCATCCCGTTCACCGCTCCTTGTCCGCGATCACCCGACAACCTTCGAGTACAGATCGCCCAGCCGACCTCGCGGGTCGTAGCGCTCCTTCAGCGCGCGGTAGGCCGGGCCGTTGTAGTGGTCCCAGAACTCAGCTTCGCCATAGTGCACCGTGGAGTACAGCGACTTGTGCCCGCCGAGCTCCGCGACGAGCTCCTCGATCCGCCGGTTGTGCGCCTCCGGTGACCCCGGGGTCTCCGGCACCGACGCCCAGAAGCCCACGTTCACGTACAGCTCGCCGCTGGCCATCGGGTAGAGCGGCCAGGTCGTGCCGCCGCGCAGCCGCACCGGGCAGAGCCAGACGGGCTCGATCCCCAGGTCTCGGTGGAAGGCGTCGAGGAACTCGACGAGCCGGTCGACGGGGATCTCGACGTCCTGGATCACCGGCTCCTCCTGCGGCCGGCCCGCGAGCCGGCGGACCCGGCCGCTGAAACCGGTGCGCCGGTCCAGCGCGACGATCCGCCGGTAGACGTCCGAACGGCGGTAGCGGCTCGGCCACAGCCGGCGAATGAGAGGGTGCTGGGCGCCCAGCGCGCCGGAGCACCAGAACCAGTCGGTGTCCCAGCGCCAGATGTAGTCGTGGATCGTCAGGTGGTCGACCGCGCGCTCGCGAACCGATCGGTAGAAAATCTGCTGCCCGGTGTAGTCGCTCGGGCCGGGGCCGGGGTCGTCGGTGAACGTGGCCAGCGTGAGGTACTGCTCGCCGGGCGCGAAGACGACCCCGTCGACGCCGTCGAACTCGTCGCCCGTGCAGACCTCGGTGATCGTCGAGGCGAGGTCGGCGTCGGACACGCGGCGGTGCTCCAGCCGCACGTACGGGCGTACCGGCAACAGGTCGATCTCGAGCGCCAGGGCGTAGCCGAGGGTGCCGTAGGAGTTGGCGAAACCGCGATAGATGTCCGCGTGCTCGCCCTCTGGGGTCGCGGTGATCACCTCGCCGTCGGCCGTGAGGACGTCCATCGACCGCACCGACTCGTGCGGCAGGCCGTGGCGGAACGACGTCGACTCGATGCCCAGCCCGGTGACCGCGCCGCCCAGCGTGATCGTCTTTAGCTGGGGCACGACCATCGGCATCAGCCCGTGGGGCAGCGTCGCCGCGACGAGGTCCTCGTAGGTGGTCATGCCCTGCACCTGCGCGGTGCGGGCGACCGGGTCGACCCCGATCACGCCGGTCAGCCCGGTCGTGTCGAGCCGCTGGGCCGCCGCTGTCCCGACGTGCGTTCCGGCCGCGCCCGACACCGACCCACCGAAGCGGAACAGGTTCGACGACTTCTTGCCCAGCCGCACCCGCGTACCGGCCGGGAC
>JAYSXW010000289.1:0-12406 GCA_043716935.1 Pseudonocardia sp. | reverse complement strand
AGATCCGCGGCCGGTGCTCCGCGGCCACGGCTCGCCCGACCACCACGTAGAGCGCCACGCTGAACAGCCCCGACCCGAGCCCCTGCACCGCCCGCCCGGTGGCGAGCACGGTCATCGTCGGGGCGCAGCCGGCCAGCACCAGCCCGATGACGAACGCCAGGACACCGGCCCGGATCGGCATGCCCGGACCGTGCGCGTCGCTCCAGATCCCCGACACCACCATCCCCACCACGCTGGTGGCCAGCGGCAGCCCGAACGCGAGCGCGTACCCGGCGACGTCGTGCAGCGCGACCGCCGCGGTCGGCATCGTGGTGGCGACGGCGATGGCCTCGAACGCGGCGAGCGACACGAGGGCCACCGCCCCGACCGTGAGCGTGCGGGGGTGCTGCGATCCGGTCGTCGTCATCTCCTACAGCGTGCGCCCGGCACGGGTGTCCGGGCCACGCGGGCGTAGGCGACCGGCCGGCCGGTCCCCTGGGCCGCCGCCGCGCGCCCGTCGCGGTCGGGGACGTGGCCGGCGCGGGCTAGGGTGACAACGTGGCGCAGATCGTCGTGCTGGACTACGGATCGGGCAACCTGCGTTCCGCGGAACGCGCGTTGCAGCGGGTCGGCGCCGACGTCACGGTCACCGCCGACGCCGCGGTCGCCCTGGAGTCCGACGGGCTCGTCGTGCCCGGGGTCGGGGCGTACGCGGCCTGCATGGCGGGGCTGCGGTCGGTCGGCGGGCCACGGGTCATCGAGCGACGCCTCGCCGGCGGCCGCCCGGTACTGGGCATCTGCGTCGGCATGCAGGTGCTGTTCGACCGGGGCGTCGAGTGGGATGAGGAGACCGACGGCTGCGCGCAGTGGCCCGGCACCGTCGAGCGGATCAAGGCCGACGTCCTGCCGCACATGGGCTGGAACACCGTGCGGTCTCCGGCGGGAAGCGCGCTGTTCCGCGGCCTCGACGCCGACACCCGCTTCTACTTCGTGCACTCCTTCGGGGTACGGCGCTGGGAGCTGGAACCGTCCGACGTGCTGGCACCGCCGCTGGTCACGTGGGCCCACCACGGCGAGGACTTCGTCGCCGCCGTCGAGAACGGGGCCCTGGCCGCCACCCAGTTCCACCCGGAGAAGTCCGGCGACGCCGGCGCCACGGTGCTGCAGAACTGGCTGCGCGACATCGTCGCCTGACGGGCTCAGCGGCCCGCGAACTCCCGTTTCTGCAGGTCGTAGCGCAGCTCGCGGCGTCCGTCGCGGATGCCGTCGACGATCAGCCCCACCACCTCGTCCGCGGTGGCCGCCGCGGCCATCCCCGGCGCCTCGCCGGCGATCGCGCGCTCCGCCAGGCCGGTGTCGATGTGCGGTGGGCGGATGTCGAACACCGTGACGCCGCGCCGGCGCTGCTCCTGGCGCAGGGCCGTGAGCCAGGCGGAGAGGCCGGCCTTACTGGCGGTGTAGGCGGCCATGCCCGCCGTCGGGTGGTCGGCCAGGATGGCGCTGAGCACCGCGACCGTGCCCTCGCCCGCCAGCAGCGGGACGGCCGCGCGGACCAGGGCCATCGGCGCCATCGTGTTGACGGTCAGCAGGTGCTCGGTGATCACGTCGTCGGTCTCCTCGCCGGGCCCGAACGCCGCCACCCCGATCGCGACGACCAGCACGTCGAGCCCCCCGAAGGCGGTGGCGGCCTCGTCGACCAGCGCGGCGCAGCGATCGAGGTCGAGGGCGTCGAACGGGTAGGTCGGGGCGTGGCCGAGCTCGGCCGCGAGGACGGCGAGCTTCTTCTCGTCGCGCCCGGCCAGCGCGAGCCGCACGCCGCGGGCATGCAGCTCGCGGGCGATGCCCGCCCCGAGCACACCCGTCGCGCCGGCCACCAGTGCTCGAGCCCCGGAGAGTTCCATGGCACCGACGGTAGGACCGGACGTCGCGCGGCGCGCGGCGGCCGCCCCGCCCGGCCGCCCTCGGGGGTGATCGCGAGCGGATGCACCGGGTGCACGCCGCCGGGGCCGCCCGACACACCAGCGGGTCGATCTTGCCCCGTCGGAGGGACCCCCGCCGCCTCGGTAGGCTGGCTCGCGTGAGCTTCACGTTGCTGCCCGCGGTCGATGTCGCCGACGGCCGGGCCGTCCGCCTCGTGCAGGGCGAGGCCGGCTCCGAGACGACCTACGGCGCCCCCCGGGACGCGGCCCAGCAGTGGCAGCGCGACGGCGCGGAGTGGATCCATCTCGTCGACCTCGACGCGGCGTTCGGGCGCGGCTCCAACGCCGAGCTGCTGGCCGGGGTCGTCGGCGAGCTGGACGTCGCCGTGGAGCTGTCGGGCGGCATCCGCGACGACGCGTCACTGGAGCGGGCACTGTCCACCGGTTGCCGGCGGGTCAACCTCGGGACGGCGGCGCTGGAGAACCCGGTGTGGTGCGCGCGGGTGATCGCGGAGCAGGGCGACCGCATCGCCGTGGGCCTCGACGTGCGGATCGTCGATGGCCGCCACCGCCTGGCCGCTCGCGGGTGGACCACCGACGGCGGCGACCTCTGGGAGGTCCTCGCCCGCCTCGACGCCGACGGCTGCGCCCGCTATGTCGTCACCGACGTCGGCAAGGACGGCACCCTGCGCGGGCCGAACGTCGAGCTGCTGCGCGACGTCGCGGCGGCCACTCCCGCGCCGGTGATCGCGTCGGGTGGCATCGCCGAGATCTCCGACCTGGTCACGCTGGCGCAGGTGGGCACGATCGAGGGCTCCATCGTCGGCAAGGCGCTCTACGCAGGCCGGTTCACACTCCCCGACGCGCTGGCCGCCGTCCGGGCCGTCACCGTGCCGGCGGCGCGGGCGGCCGGGTGAGCGTCGCGGTCCGGGTCATCCCCTGCCTCGACGTCTCCGCCGACGAGAACGGGCGCGGCCGTGTGGTCAAGGGCGTCAACTTCGCCGACCTGCGCGACGCCGGCGACCCGGTCGAGTTGGCCAGGTTCTACGACGCCGAGGGTGCCGACGAGCTGACGTTCCTCGACGTCACGGCGTCCTCGGGAGAGCGGGCCACGATGCTCGACGTGGTGCGCCGCACGGCTGATCAGGTGTTCATCCCGCTGACGGTCGGCGGCGGCATCCGGGCCACCGACGACATCGACATCCTGCTGCGCGCCGGAGCCGACAAGGTCAGCATCAACACCGCCGCCATCGCCCGGCCGGCACTGCTGCACGAGGCGAGCCGCCGGTTCGGGTCGCAGTGCATCGTGCTCTCCGTCGACGCGCGCACGGTGCCGTCCGGCCAGGAGCCGACACCGTCGGGCTGGGAGGTCACGACCCACGGCGGCCGGCGCGGCACCGGCATCGACGCCGTCGGATGGGCTGCGCGGGGCCAGGAGCTGGGCGTCGGGGAGATCCTCCTCAACTCCATGGACGCTGACGGCACCCGCGCGGGCTTCGACCTGCCGATGATCGCGGCCGTGCGCGCCGCCGTCGACGTACCGGTGATCGCCAGCGGCGGGGCGGGAGCGGTGGAGCACTTCGTGCCCGCCGTCCAAGCGGGGGCCGACGCCGTGCTCGCCGCCACGGTGTTCCACTTCGGCCACTTCCGGATCGGCGACGTCAAGCAGGCGCTCAAGGACGCGGAGGTGCAGGTGCGATGACCCGCATGCTCGACTCGGCGCTGGACCCGGCGATCGTCGCCCGCCTCAAGCGCGACGCCGACGGGCTGGTCTGCGCCGTCGCGCAGCAGCGCGGCACCGGCGAGGTGCTGATGGTGGCCTGGATGGACGACGAGGCCCTGCACCGCACGCTCACCACCGGCCGCGCCACCTACTGGTCGCGCTCCCGTGCGGAGTACTGGGTCAAGGGCGAGAGTTCCGGGCACGCCCAGCGGGTGCTCGAGGTGCGGCTCGACTGCGACGGCGACGCACTGCTGGTGATCGTCGACCAGACGGGTCCGGCCTGCCACACGGGCACCCGCACGTGCTTCGATGCCGGCGTCCTGGTCGGGCGGGCGCCCGCCTGAGCCGCCACGCCCAGCGCGTCCGCACGGGTGGTGGCGACCCGACCACCTCCCGCGAGTTCGCGATCCCGGCACACCGGGTGTGCCGTCCGCGTACGCCTGTGCGTGGGTCGCTGTGTCGAGATCGCGACATCGGTGTGTCGGATCGGCGGACTCGCCGGGTCAGGTGAGTGGGCCGGTGAGGTAGCGCTGCACCGTCGGCGCCACCGCGCCGACGATCGTGGCGTGGTCGGCCGAGGCGAGAGGCTCCAGCTTCACGACGTAGCGGGCCATGCCCAGGCCGATGAGCTGGGAGCCGACCAGCGAGGCGCGCAGGTCGGCCTGATCGGGCGCGATCGCGCTGACGATCCGGGTGAGCAGGACCTGCGACACGAACTCGCGCAGCATCCGGGCGGCCGCATCGTGCGTGGCGACGCTGCGGATCAGCGAGGCGAGCGGGGCGCCGCCGGTGGCGTCCCAGACGCTGACGAATCGGCCGACGAGCCGCTCGCCGAGATGATCCGGATCGCCGCCGACGATCTCGGGGAACACGGTCGTCGGGTCGATCGGGATGTCGAGCGAGGCTGTGAACAGCGCCTCCTTGTTCCCGAACCAGTGGTTGACCATCGCCGCGTCGACGCCCGCGCGCTCAGCGATGGCCCGGACCGTGGCGCCCTCGTAGCCGCGCTCGGCGAAGACGACGCGGGCGGCGTCGAGCAGTTCCCCACGGGTGTCGGTACCGCCGGGCCGGCGACCGCGGCGGCGGCCGCCGGATCGGCGAACCGCGACGGGGATCTCCTCGGGTGCGGCCACCCGGCCATCCTCCCAGGGGGCTGAGAGGATGGCCGGATGACCGCGCCGCCCACCTCTGCGCCGCCCACCTCTGCGCCGCCCACCGCCACGACGCCGTTCGCGGCCGCCGGCGAGTCCCTGGCATGACCGTGCACGTCGACAGCACCCTGGGCACGGTGACCCCCGGTCGCGAGGAGTTCCGGGCGTTGGCCGCCGACCGGCGGGTGATCCCCGTGACCCGGCGCCTGCTCGCCGACGACGAGACCCCCGTCGGCGTCTACCGCAAGCTGTCGGGGAACCGTCCGGGCACGTTCCTGCTGGAGTCCGCGGAGAACGGGCGGTCCTGGTCGCGGTGGTCGTTCGTGGGGGCGCGCAGCGCCGCCGCGCTCACGGCGGTGGACGGCGAGCTGGTGTGGACCGGTGACGTCCCCGCCGGGCTGCCGACCGCGGGCGATCCGCTCGACGCCCTGCGCGTCGTCGTCGAGCGCCTGCACAGCGAGCGCCTGCCGGGGTTGCCCCCGCTGACCGGCGGGATGGTCGGCTACCTCGGCTACGACGTCGTGCGACGCCTGGAGCGGCTGCCCGAGCTGGCCGTCGACGATCTGCACGTCCCGGAGTTGGTGATGCTGTTTGCCACGGATCTGGCGGCGCTCGACCACCACGAGGGCACCGTCACGTTGATCGCCAACGCCGTCAACTGGGATTCCAGCGACGAACGCGTCGATGAGGCCTACGATGACGCCGTGGCCCGGCTCGACCGGATGACGGCCGAGCTCACCGCGCCCGCCGCCTCGACCGTGGCCGTGTTCCGGCCCGTGGAGCCCGCCTTCACCCGGCGACGCAGCCCGGCGCAGCACCACGCCGCGATCGAGGTCGCGAAGGAGCAGATCCGCGGCGGCGAGGCGTTCCAGGTCGTGCTGTCGCAGCGGTTCGAGGCCGACTGCGACGCCGATCCGCTCGACGTCTACCGAGTGCTGCGGGCGACCAACCCCAGCCCGTACATGTACCTGTTGCGGCTGGAGTCGGCGGCGACGTCCACCCAGCCCACCCAGAGGTTCGACATCGTCGGTTCCAGCCCCGAGGCCCTGGTCACCGTGCGTGACGGCCAGGCCACCACCCACCCCATCGCGGGCACGCGGTGGCGCGGCGCCACCGAGGAGGAGGACGCCCTGCTGGAGAAGGACCTGCGGACCGACGAGAAGGAGCGGGCTGAGCACGTCATGCTCGTCGATCTGGGACGCAACGACCTCGGCCGGGTCTGTCGCCCCGGCTCCGTCAAGGTCCACAGCTTCTTCTCCGTGGAGCGCTACAGCCACGTCATGCACCTGGTCTCGACGGTCACCGGCACCCTGCGTGACGACGCCACCGCGTTCGACGCCGTCACGGCCTGCTTCCCCGCCGGCACGCTCTCGGGCGCACCCAAGCCGCGGGCGATGGAGATCATCGAGGAACTGGAGCCCACCCGCCGCGGCCTCTACGGCGGCATCGTCGGCTACCTCGACTTCGCCGGCGACGCCGACACCGCGATCGCCATCCGCACGGCGTTCGTCCGCGACGGTGTGGCGTACGTGCAGGCGGGCGGGGGGATCGTGGCCGACTCGGACCCGGTCGCGGAGGACGCGGAATGCCTGAACAAGGCCCGCGCGGTGCTCTCGGCGATCGCAACGGCGGGCACCCTCGCCCCGCCCTGCCCGTCGTGACCGTCGGGACAGCGGCCCGGCGGTCGCCGCGCACACTGGGCGTGGTGTGTCTCGGTCTCGGGCTCGCTGCGGTGGCCCTGTGGGCCGCATCTGCACTGGACTGGTTCGTGGTCACCCCCGTCGGACGCGGGCCCGTGACGATCTCCGGGGCCGCGGTCTCACCATCCCTGACGGGGGTCGCACTGCTCGCACTGGCCGGTGTCGCGGGCGTCGTCGCCACGGGCGGGGTGGTCCGCCGGCTGGTCGGGGCACTGCTCGGCGGGGCGGGGGTCACGGCGGGCGCCGTGGTGCTGCACACCCTGCTGGGCAGAGACCCCTTCTCCTCCGACGCCCCGGCGTCGCGACTCCCGCAACCGCCGGCGGGTGTCGGGATCGAGGCCCTGCGCCATCAGCCCACCGACGTCACCGCCGCGCCGCTGCTCGGTGCGCTCGGGGCGATGCTGCTGCTGCTCGTGGGCCTGGTCGTCGCGCTGCGGGAGCCGCGGCTGCCCCGCGTCGGGGCGCACTACGCGGCCCCGGGCGCCCGCCCGCCCGACCCCGATCCGGACCGCGCGGCCTGGCGGGACCTCGACTCGGGCCGGGACCCCACCGCTGACACCCCGGCGGACAGGGGGGACGATCCTGACGGCAGGGCGCGTTCCGGGCCCCTCTAGCATGAGTCTCCGACCGGTGCCGCCCCAACGGAAGAGGAGGACCACCGATGGAGCACAACGGACGCAGCGTCCTCGACTCGATCGTGGAGGGCGTCCGGGCCGACCTCGCGGTCCGCGAGGCCGAGGTCGACTTCACCGAGATCAAGCGCCGCGCCGCCGCCGCCGCCGCGCCGCGGGATGTGCTGGCGGCGCTGCGGGCCCCCGGGATCGGCGTGATCGCCGAGGTCAAACGGCGCAGCCCGTCCCGGGGTGACCTCGCGTCGATCGCCGATCCGGCCCACCTCGCCGCGTCCTACGCCGAAGGCGGGGCGCGGGTCATCAGCGTCCTGACCGAGCAGCGCCGGTTCGGCGGCTCGCTCGCCGATCTCGCCGCGGTGCGCGCCGTCGTCGACGTGCCGGTGCTGCGCAAGGACTTCGTCGTCAGCCCCTACCAGGTGCACGAGGCGCGGGCCTACGGCGCCGACCTGGTGCTGCTGATCGTCGCCGCACTGGAGCAGAACGCCCTCGACGCCCTGCTCGACCGCGTCGAGTCTCTCGGGATGACGGCGCTGGTGGAGGTGCACACCGAGGAGGAGTGCGACCGCGCGCTGGAGGCCGGGGCCAAGGTCATCGGCGTAAACGCGCGCAACCTGCACACCCTCGAGGTCAACCGGTCGATCTTCGGCCAGATCGCCCCCGGACTGCCCAGCGACGTGCTGCGGGTGGCCGAGTCGGGCGTCCGCGGGCCGGGCGACCTGCTCACCTACGCCGGCTGGGGCGCCGATGCCGTGCTGGTCGGCGAGAGCCTCGTGACCAACGGCGACCCGCAGGCCGCCGTCCGGAGCCTGGTCGCGGCAGGGTTCCACCCGTCCTGCTCACGTATGGTCCGCTGATGCCCAGTGGGAGATCGGCCAGTGGGAGATCGGCCGCCGAGACGTCGGTCCAGGCCAGTGAGGCCATCGCGACGCCCTCGGGGCACGAGCCCGACGATCGCGGCCACTTCGGACGCTACGGCGGCCGGTTCGTCCCCGAGGCGCTGGTCGCCGCGCTCGACGAGCTGACCACGTCCTACGAGAAGGCCCGAACCGACCGCGGGTTCCTCGACGAGCTCGACCGGCTGCACCGTGACTACTCCGGACGCCCCTCGCCCCTCACCGAGGCCACCCGGTTCGCCGAGCACGCCGGCGGGGCACGGATCCTGCTCAAACGCGAGGACCTGAACCACACCGGCTCCCATAAGATCAACAATGTGCTGGGCCAGGCGTTGCTGACGAAGCGGATGGGCAAGTCGCGCGTCATCGCCGAGACCGGAGCCGGCCAGCACGGCGTGGCCACCGCCACCGCGTGTGCGCTGATGGACCTGGAGTGCGTCGTCTACATGGGCGAGGTCGACACCCGGCGCCAAGCGCTCAACGTCGCCCGCATGCGGCTGCTCGGCGCCACCGTGATCCCGGTGACGACCGGTTCCCGCACGCTCAAGGACGCGATCAACGACGCCCTGCGCGACTGGGTCACCCACGTCGACGACACGCACTACCTGCTCGGCACGGTCGCGGGGCCGCACCCGTTCCCGATGATGGTGCGCGACTTCCACCGCATCATCGGCCTGGAGGCGCGCGAGCAGGTGCTCGCGCGCACAGGCCGGTTGCCCGACGCGATCGCGGCGTGCGTCGGCGGTGGGTCCAACGCCATCGGTATCTTCCACGCCTTCCTCGACGACCCGGGCGTCGCACTGGTCGGATTCGAGCCGGGCGGTGACGGCGTCGAGACGGGGCGGCACGGCGCCACCCTCACCGAGGGGACACCCGGGGTGCTGCACGGCGCGATGTCCTACCTGCTGCAGGACGCCGACGGCCAGACCGCCGAGTCGTACTCCATCTCCGCTGGGCTCGACTACCCCGGCGTCGGCCCGGAGCACGCCCTGCTCAAGGACCTGGGCCGCACCACCTACCAGCCCGTCACCGACCGGGAGGCGATGGAGGCGTTCTCGCTGCTGTGCCGCACCGAGGGCATCATCCCCGCCATCGAGACCGCTCACGCCCTCGCCGGTGCGATGCGCCTGGGCCGCGACCTCGGACCCGGGGGCATCGTCCTGGTCAACCTGTCCGGGCGCGGTGACAAGGACGTCGACACGGCGGCGGCGTGGTTCGGCATGATCGTCGGCGAGAGCGCCGACGAGGCGGACGGCACGGCGGTCGCGGAGTCGCCGGCGGCCAGCGACACGGGGGCCATGCAGACATGACCGCGTCGACCCTGTTGCAGCAAAGCCACCTTTCCGCAACGTCGTTGCGTGAAAGTGGCTTTCCTGCAATCCGGTGGTCGTCGTGAGCGACGTCGCCGACGTCTTCGCGGAGTGCCGCGCTGAGCACCGGGCCGCGCTGATCGGGTATCTCCCGGCCGGCTATCCCACCGTCGACGGGTCGGTGGAGCTGCTGGGAGCGCTGGTCGAGGGCGGAGCCGACCTGCTCGAGGTGGGCGTGCCCTACTCCGACCCCGTGATGGACGGCCCCACCATCCAGGGTGCCGCGGAGACCGCCCTGCGGGCGGGCGTCCGGCTGCGTGACGTGCTGTCGGTCGTCGAGCGGGTCACGGTCGCCGGCGGCCGCGCGGTCGTGATGAGCTACTACAACCCACTGTTGCGCTACGGCATCGATGCGTTCGCCCGCGATCTCGCCGCAGCGGGCGGGCTGGGCATCATCACCCCGGACCTCATCCCCGACGAGGCCGACGACTGGCTCGCCGCGTCGCAGGAGCACGGTCTGGACCGCATCTTCCTGGTCGCGCCCTCGTCCAGCTCCGCCCGGATCGCCGCCACCGCCGCCGCGAGCAGCGGATTCCTCTACGCCACCTCGACGATGGGGGTCACCGGCGCTCGCGACGCGGTCGCCTCCGCGGCCCCGGAGATCGTCGGCCGCTGCCGCCCGCACACCGACCTGCCGATCGGCGTCGGCCTGGGCGTGCGGTCGGGGGAGCAGGCCGCGGAGGTGGCCGGGTTCGCCGACGGGGTGATCGTCGGGTCGGCAATCGTCACCGCGGCGGAGCAGGGCGGCGCCGCCGGGGTCAGGGCTATGACCGAGGAACTGGCGGCGGGCGTGCGCAGCGCGGTGCAGCCGCTGTAGTTCGGACCCGGGCCGGGCCGGGCCGGGCCCGCGGTGGCGCGGTGATCGCCGTCCGGGTGCTCCCGTGGCCGAAATCGGCCGGTCATGCGCCGAACCGGTGATCATGACCCGCTTGGCGTCGACCGCGCCGGGGGTTGTCGGAGGCCCGCGCTACCGTGCGCCCGTGAGTTCCGCCGTCGCCGCCATCGTGCTGGCCTCCTTCCCGAGCCCGGACCAGGGGGTCTGGTACCTCGGGCCGATCCCGATCCGGGCGTACGCGCTCTGCATCATCGCGGGCATCGTCATCGCCGTCCTGTGGGGCGAGCGGCGGTTCGTCGCCCGGGGTGGTGAGGCCGGCACGGTCACCGACGTCGCGGTGTTCGCCGTGCCGTTCGGGCTGGTCGGCGGGCGGCTCTACCACGTCCTCACCGACTGGCAGACCTACTTCGGTCCCGGTGGTAACCCCGTCGACGCGCTCAAGATCTGGCAGGGCGGCCTCGGCATCTGGGGCGCCGTGGCGCTCGGCGCAGTCGGGGCGTGGATCGGCTGCCGCCGCCGGGGTGTCCCGCTGCCGTTCTTCGCCGACGCCGTGGCGCCGGGCATCGTCACCGCGCAGGCGGTCGGCCGCGTAGGCAACTGGTTCAACCAGGAGCTCTACGGTGGCCCCACCACGCTGCCCTGGGGCCTGGAGATCTACCGCAGGGTCGACCCCGCGACGGGGGTGCCCGACTCGCTGGGCGGCGTCGCGCTGGACCACACGCCGATCGAGATCGTCCAGCCGACGTTCCTTTACGAGCTGATCTGGAACCTCGTGGTGGCCGCCGTCGTCGTGTACGCCGACCGGCGGTTCCGGCTCGGCCACGGCCGCGCCTTCGCGCTCTACGTGGCCGGTTACACGCTGGGCCGGTTCTTCATCGAGCAGCTTCGCACCGACTACGCCACCCGTGTGTTCGGCGACCTGCGGATCAACGTCGTCGTGTCGGTCGTCGTGTTCGTGGCGGCCGTCGCCTACCTCGCGCTGATGCGCAAGCCCCGCGAGGTGCTGCCGCGGTTGGCCCGGGCGGACGGTTCGGCCGTTGATGCCGCGTCGGAGCGCGTCGGGGCGACGGCGGGTGCTTCCGCCGGTTCGGCCGGTACCGGCGGCGGTCCTACGGGCGCCGCGGCAGATCTCGGCACGGCTGGGGAATCTGGCACGGCTGGGGAATCTGGCACGTCCGTCGACCACGACGTCGACGTGCCGGCCGACTCGACGCTCGCCGATCCTGCCCCGGCCACCTCCGATGATCAGCAGACCGTTCGGCCGGCCGATCCGGCCCCCCCCGGGCCGCCATCCCCGACCGCACGGCCGGCTCCCATCCCGGAGTCCGTCAGCGTTCCGGAGTCCGTCAGCGTTCCCAAGTCCGTCAGCGTTCCAAAGTCCGTCAGCGTTCCGGAGTCCACTGTCGTCCCAGAGCCCATTGCGCAGCAGCGGGCCGACACCACCGTGCCCGCAACCGAGGCGGAGTTCGCTGCCACGGTCGGGCCCGTGGCGGTCGAATCCGGGGCGGCCGGGCCCGTCGCCGCGGCCGGACCCGCCGCCGCGTCGAGGCCGGAGCAGGCCGACGATCAGGCTGCGGACGATCAGGCTGCGGACGATCAGGCTGTCGGCGAGCGGGAACCGGCACCGACGTCCGAGCCGGCCGCGGGTACGGCGGAGGACACCGTCATCGCCGCCGCTGCGACGACCGGCAGCCCCGCCGCCGCGGCAGCGGACGTCGTACCGGAGAACGTCACGCCGAGGAACGGGGCGTCGGCGGCCGCGCCCCCTCCCGAGAAATCCGCCACGTCTCCGACCGAGCCGTCCGGCGGCCCCGAAACGCCCGTTGGAGCAGCGGCCAGCGAGGACCGGCCGCCGCCGGGCAAGGAGCGTGTGGCGGCGGAGCAGGGCGAGCGCCACTGATGAGTGGGACGGGCTTCCAGGGCTTCGGCGAGGCTGCGGTCGAGTTCTATGACGGCCTGGAGGTCGACAACTCCAAGGCCTACTGGACCGACCACCGTGGGGTCTACGAGACCCACGTCCGGGTTCCGATGCAGGAGCTCGTCACCGCCTGCGAGGCGGAGTTCGGGCCGGGGAAGATCTTTCGGCCGTACCGGGACGTCCGGTTCTCCAGTGACAAGACGCCCTACAAGTCCCACTGCGGCGCAACGGTGGGCGGCCTCTACGTGCAGGTCGGCGCCGACGGCGTGCTGGCGGCCGGGGGCTA
>JAYSXW010000288.1:0-4085 GCA_043716935.1 Pseudonocardia sp. | reverse complement strand
GAGCTCGTCGTCGTGTGCCGTCGCCGCCCGGCGCACCAGCCGGTCGATCGGGTCCGAGTCGTCGCTCATGTCACGCCCTCCTCGTCGGGATCGGCGATCGCCCATCCGGTGAACACATGTCCCGCCGCGGCGGATCGTTGCGGGGAGCCGCCTCCCGGGTTCGGGACGCCGCGATCACCGAGCTCCCGGGCGAAGCGTCGCCGTGCGCGGTGCAGCCGCACCCGCAGGGTCGCCCGGGAACATCCGAGGACGGCCGCGGCCTGCGCGTGGTCGAGCCCCTCCCAGCCGATCAGCCCCAGCACCTCGCGGTCCACGGGGCCGAGTGCGGCCAGCGCCGCGGTGATCGCCGAGCGGTCGACGCCCGCGTCGGTCGGCGGGGCGGTCAGCTCGTCCAGCTCGGCGCCGATCCGCATGGCGAGCCGGTCCTGGCGGCGGTGCCCGCGGACGTGATTGGCCAGCGTGTTGCGCGCGACGACGTAGAGCCACAGCCGCGCGCCGTCCCCGGCCGGGACGTCGTCGAGCCGTCGCCACACCACGACGAAGACCTCGGCGACGACGTCCGCGGCATCGTACGGATCTCGGGTACGCCGCAACACGTACCCGAGGATGGGGGCGGAGTGCTCGCGGTACAGCCGCTCGAACCGGTGGCGGCGGTCAGCCACCGGCGCCCCGGGCTCGGTAGTCCCGGTCGGGCTCGGGTCCACGCACGCCACACTCCTCGGTCCACGGCGGAGTCCCACCCGGACCCCTGCTCGACACGCCCATGTCCGCCACCGCCCGAGGCGTTACGGCGGGCAGCAAAGGGTTTGCGTCGGGTCGAGGGCCGGCGAGCCGTCGTGGGGGTCGCCGCAATACTCGCCGAGAGCGTCGAGCCCGTCGCGTAACAGCCCCGCGTGGGCGACCGAAATCGCCGATGTCGCCCCCACCGGCGGGGCACCACCCGAGCGACGAGGCGAGGACCCCCGCCATGAGCACCCAGCACGAGCTGAGAGGCCCGTCGTCGACGGGCCGGTCCCGTCCCCCCCGCTCGCCTGACCCGGCCACCGCGTCGCCGCCGCTCCGCCCCGCCGATGCGGCGCGGCGGTGGCAGCGGCACTACGTCCTGGCGGTGCACGTCTGCGACCTCACCATCGTGGCGGTCGTCGTCGCCGCCGGGCTGCTACTGCGCATCGGCTCCACCGCCGACGTCGCCGACCACGCCCGCGCGTCGAGCGGCGCCGCCACCGGGCTGCTCGTCGTCGCCGGCCTGGCGATGGCCAGGGTGTGGGACGAGCACATCCTCGGCAACGGCCCCGAGGAGCTGCGCCGGATGGCGCGCGCCTTCAGCGGCAGCGGTGTCGTCGTCGGCCTCGGCGGGCTCGCCCTGCAGATCAGCTCGGTGCGGCCGTGGGTGTTCGGTGTCCTGCCCCTGTGCGCGGCGCTGTGCCTGCTGTCCCGCTACGCGCTGCGCCGGCTGCTGCACCGGCGACGCGGCGACATGCGGTGCATGCTGCCCGTGCTCGCCGTCGGCAGTCACGAGTTCGTCGCCGACCTGATCCACCGCACCCGCCGGGACCCGCACTACGGCTGGCGCGTCACCGGCGTCTGCACACCCACCGGCACCGCGGCCGGCGGCCGCCCCACCCTCGACGGAGTCCCGGTCGTCGGCGACCTCGACGCCGTTGCCGGACTCGCGCGCCGCGGCGACCACCGGATCGTCGCCGTCGCTCCCGCACCCGGCTGGGGACCGCCCCGGCTGCACCGACTGGCCTGGGAGCTCGAGGGCACGGGCACCGAGCTCGCCGTCGACCCCGGTCTCGTGGAGGTCGCCGGTCCCCTGCTGCACATCACCCCCGTCGACGGCCTGCCGCTGCTGCGGCTGAGCAAGCCTCGACTCACCGGGACGGGACACCTGGTCAAGGACGTCCTCGACCGGGCGGCCGCAGCCGTGCTGCTGGTGCTGCTCGCCCTGCCGCTGCTCGTGCTCGCCCTCGTCGTGTGGGCCGACGGCGGTCCCGCGCTCACCGTGCAGGAACGCCTCGGGCTGGGCGGCCGTACGTTCCGCATGCTCACGTTCCGCACCACGGTGCACGGCAACCGCTCGCGGCCCACCCGCGCGGGCACCGTACTGCGCCGGCACGCGCTCGACGAGCTGCCGCAGCTGGTCAACGTGCTCACCGGCGCGATGTCACTGGTCGGGCCGCGGCCCACGCTGACGCGGGAGGTCGACCTGCACGGCACCGTCGGGCACCGCGGACTGCAGGTCAAGCCGGGCATGACGGGCCTGTCACAGATCAGCGGCCGCGGGAAACGCACGCTCGACGAGCGGGTGCGCCTCGACCTGCGGTACGTGCAGAACTGGTCGGCCGCCCTCGACGTGTCGATCCTGTGGAGATCGCTCGGGGCGATGGTGCGCGGGCGCGGGGTGCTCTGAGCGTCGCGGTCGGTGCGGCACCCGCCCCGGCGGGGCGATCACGTCGACGATCGCCTCGACCGCGGCCCTGATCAGCACCGCCGCGCGATGGTGGGCGTCCTCGTCGTGGCGCATCGGGTCGGGCACCACGTCGTCGTCGTCGGGGTCACCGGGCGGCAGCAGCCCACGTCGCAACCCAGCCTGCTCCACCATCGCGTGCGTGCGCGCCACCGGGTGCGCGGGCAGCGCGGCCGGGTCGACCGGGGCGGCCAGCCGGGCGAACTCGCGCAGTGCGAACACCCGCCCCAGCCCCACCGGGGCCCGTTCCCAGCACCGCCGAGCGGTGCCGTGGACTGGCCCCCAGCACCAGATCGGCCCTCTGCACCTGCGCCGATCTCAGCTGCCGGGCGACGAACCCGCCCGCCGGCCCGTCGAGCCCCCAGGGGGCGAGCTCGTTGCGGGTGTCGTCGTGCATCGGTGAGCCGACCACGGCGCGCACCCCGGCGCTCGACACCTCGAACGCCGCCGCAGCCCGGCCGCCCAGGCGCCCCCGCAGCAGGTGCCGCGTGAGGATCTCGGCGAACGGCGAACGGCAGATGTTTCCGGTGCAGACCAACAGCAGGCCGAACGCCCAGTCCCGTAGTACGCGGGGCGGCCGATCACCCCGCCATGTCCGGGCCGTGGCCGGGCCGTGGCCGGTGGATCTCCCGCACACGGCGAAAACGAGCGTCGGTACCGCGTGGGTGTGGCCCGTACCGAGATGGTCAGCAGTTGTGCACGAGATCCATCCCTCCGTGCCCATCGTCGACGCCTCGGCGGAAAGGTCCAGTGCGGTGGATGCAGCGGCGCCCGCCACCCGGCGAGACCGACACCGCCGCCGTCCGCTTGCCAGCGCGAATCGACTGCTGTGAATATAGATGAATGTCAAGAGATTTTCCGTCGGTGCTCTTCGTCTGTATCCGCAACGGCGGCAAGTCCCAGATGGCCGCGGGCCTGATGCGCCGGGCCGCCGGAGACCGCGTGGCCGTTCACTCGGCTGGCACGAACCCCGGGACGGCGCTCAACACACGGTCGGTGGCGTCGCTGGCCGAGGTCGGCGCGGACATCTCGGCCGAGCGCCCGACAGCGGTCGATCCGGCGCTGCTGGGTGCGGTCGACCTTGTCGTCACCCTCGGCCGCGAGGTCCGGCTCGCGGCACCCGCCGGCGTAGAACTGCGGAACTGGGACACCGACGAGCCGGCACAACGCGGGATCGAGGGCATGGAACGCATGCGTCTGATCCGCGACGACATCGATCGACGGGTCACCGCGCTGCTCGACGAGCTGGCTGCTGCTGAGCGCCACTGACGGCTGCGCTGTTGGCAGCGACGGTCGTCAGCAACAGGGAGCGAACGGTTCGCCATCAGCACCGGTCGGCGCTCCACATCCGCAGGGATCGGACTCGGCCAGATCGGACGGGCGGATGCTGGTGGCGTCCGACGTGTCGGCCTTGACGGTGTAGACCTCCCACGGCTCGGCGCCCGGCCCACCTCGATCTCCCCGGGCGTCATCGACGCGATGGAAGTCGAGCGAGCGTCGGGCGGCACGAACGCTGTGTTGTCGCCGAGCCTCAGTCGGCCGGCGGGAGCGTGACGCGGAACGCCACTCCCCCACCGGGGGCGTCGGTGACCTCGATACCGCCGCCGCGGAGATG
>JAYSXW010000287.1:0-4090 GCA_043716935.1 Pseudonocardia sp. | reverse complement strand
ACGTGTTCGCGGGAGAGGAACCGGAACGCATCCAGCCCGACCAGCGCGTCGACGCGGCGCACCCCCGAGCCGATCGAGGCCTCCGAGAGCACCTTGACCATCCCGATCTCCCCGGTGCGACCGACGTGCGTGCCGCCGCACAGCTCGCGGGAGTAGTCGCCCATGTCGACCACGCGCACCCGGTCGCCGTACTTCTCCCCGAACAACATCATCGCACCGAGCGTGCGCGCCTCGTCCATCGTCGTCTCGTAGGTCTCGACGGGGCGGTCCTCCTGCAGTCGCGAGTTGACCTCGTCCTCGATGTCGGCGAGTGCGGCCGGGGCCACGGCGCCCGACGGGGAGGTGAAGTCGAACCGCAGCCGCCCCGGCGCGTTGAGCGACCCCGCCTGCGCGGCCGTCGGACCCAGCGCGCCCCGGACGCCGGCGTGCACCAGGTGCGTGGCGGTGTGGGCCCGCGAGATCGACGCGCGCCGGGTGGGTTCGACCTCCGCGACGACGGCGGCGTCGAGGCTCACCTCGCCGGCGGTGACGGTGCCGCGATGCACCCGCAGCCCGACGACCGGGGACTGGACGTCGTCGACGTGCACGGTGAACGACGCGCCGCGCAGCTCGCCCCGGTCGGCCTGCTGGCCGCCGGCCTCGGCGTAGAACGGCGTGCGGTCGAGCATGACCTCGACCGCGTCGCCCTCGCGGGCGGCGGGCACCGGGACGCCGTCGACGAGCAGCCCGACGACCGTCGCCTCCCCGGACAGCGAGGTGTAGCCGGAGAACTCCGTCGAGCCGTGGGCGTCGAGCACCGTGCGGTAGATCGACCCGTCGCCGGGCCCGACCTTGTGCTTGGCCGAGTCGGCCTTGGCCCGGGTGCGCTGCTCGTCCATCAGCGCGCGGAACCGGTCGGCGTCGACGGTGAGGCCCGCCTCGGCCGCCATCTCCAGCGTCAGGTCGATCGGGAAACCGAACGTGTCATGGAGCGCGAAGGCGCGGTCACCGGGCAGCACGGTGCGCCCGGCCTGCCTCGTCTCGGCGACGGCGACGTCGAAGATCCGCGATCCGGCGCTCAGCGTGGACAGGAACGCCTCCTCCTCGGCGCGCACGACCGCGGAGATCCGCTCGAAGTCGGTGACGAGCTCGGGGTAGGCCGGGCTCATCGTGTCGCGCACGACCTCCGCGAACGCCCCCAGCACCGGCTCGTTCACGCCCAACAGCCGGGACGAGCGCACGATGCGGCGCAGCAGCCGGCGCAGGACGTACCCGCGCCCGTCATTGGACGGCGTCACGCCGTCCACGACGATCATGACGCCGGACCGCGCGTGGTCGGCGATCACCCGGAACCGGACGTCGTCGGGCACCGAGGCACCGTAGGCGCGCCCGCTGAACTCCTCGGCCCGGGTGATCACCGGGCGCACGAGGTCGGTCTCGTAGACGTTCGCGACGCCCTGGAGTAGGTAGGCGACGCGCTCGACACCCATCCCGGTGTCGATGTTCTTGGCCGGCAGCTCCCCGACAACCGGGAAGCTCTCCTTCGTGCCGCCCTGGCCGCGGACGTTCTGCATGAAGACGAGGTTCCAGATCTCCAGGTAGCGGTCCTCGTCCACCACCGGGCCGCCCTCGGCGCCGAATTCCGGGCCGCGGTCGTAGTAGATCTCCGACGACGGCCCGCACGGGCCGGGGATGCCCATCGACCAGAAGTTGTCGGCCATCCCCCGCCGCTGGATGCGCTCCGGGGGCAGCCCGGCGATGCGCTGCCAGAGCTGCGCGGCCTGGTCGTCGTCGTGGTAGACGGTGACCCAGATCCGGTCGGGATCGAAGCCGTATCCGCCGTCGACCTGGCGGCCGGTGACGATCTGCCAGGCGTGCTCGATCGCCCCGGCCTTGAAGTAGTCGCCGAAGGAGAAGTTGCCGGCCATCTGGAAGAACGTGTTGTGCCGGGTCGTGATCCCGACCTCGTCGATGTCGGGCGTGCGCACGACCTTCTGGATCGACGTGGCCGTGCGGTAGGGCGCCGGGGCCTCGCCGAGGAAGTACGGCTTGAACTGGACCATCCCGGCGTTGACGAACAGCAGGTTGGGGTCGTCGAGGATGAGCGACGCGCTGGGCACGCGCGTGTGCCCAGCGGCGAGGAAGTGGTCGGTGAAGCGGCGGACGATCTCGTGGGTCTGCACTGGGGTTCCCGGAGGGGTGGTGGCGCGCGAGACAGCGACGGCGGGGACGGCAGGGGCGGGCGCCGCGACGGGCGTCAGGCCCCTGCCCGGGGCGCTCGCGCGCGAGGCGTCGGCGACGGGCGACGGGCGGGAGCCGGCTCGGCGAACGACTGGGCCGACACGGTCTGGGCCGACACGGTCTGGGCCGCGAACGATCGGGCCACCGTCGGCAGCACGGCGCCGGTGCGGCGCTCGACGAGGTCGGTGAGCTCCTGCTCGCGGGCGGTCATGCCGGCCCGAACCTCGGCTCCGAACGAGCCCAGTCCGGCCCCCAGCTCGCGCAGCCCGTCGGCCAGGTTGGCCCCGACCCCGGCCGGCGTAAGGCTGTGCGCGGCCCGTTGGGTGCGACGCGTGGCGTAGACACCGACCGCGGCCCCGAGACCCAGCCAGAACAGGCGTTTCATCGCCGACCTCCGCTGCGGTCCGGCCCGGCCGTGGCCTGCGGTCCGGACGACGCGGGACACCCGCAGACCACCCCGGCGGTCCGGCCGGATGCCGGCGGGACGGTACGGACGACCCGGCTCACCGAAAGCCCCGACCACGCAGCCGGCCCGGCCGCGTCCGTCGCGAGTGCTGGCCCGCGCGGCGTCCCGCGCGACGAGCCCTGACGGCCCGGTTGAGACCGTAGGAGAACGCCGCGGCCCGCACGAGGGGGCCGCCGAGGGTCGCGGTGAACAGCGACGTCAGCACGGAGACGTTGCTGGTGACCATGCGCGCGCTGGAAGTGATGCTGTCGACGCGCTCGAGCTGGGTGTTGACCTGGTGCAGTGTGGTCTGCGCATTGTCCAGCAGGGGCGCACTGCCCTCGTGGGCCTTGCGGATCGCGGTGGTGGCCTCGTCGAGGGTACGCCCGAGCTTGAGCAGCGGCACCGCCAGCAGTACCACCAGCACGACGAACGCGATGGCGGCGATCAACGCGGCGATCTGGCCGGCCGACACGGAACCTCCTGGATTCCCCTCACGCGGGGTGCGGGAGGTGACGGTGAGGATACTGGCCCGCCCGTCCCGGCGCGGGGCCGGGGCGTGCGCGGATGTCCGTGCTCAGAAGGCGCGGTCGAGCTCGTCACCCGGTTCGGGCACACCACCCCCGACGCCGCCCCCGACGAGGACCTCGCGGAGCCGATTGAGGGCTCGGTGCTGCGTGACCCGCACGGCCCCGGGGGTGGATCCGACGGCCGTCGCGGTCTCCTCGGCGCTCAGGCCGACGGCGATGCGCAGCACCAGCACCTCACGCTGGCGGGGGGTGAGGCGGTGCAGCAGCCCACCGAGCCGTTGGGTGAGCTCCGCGGCGAGCAGGCGGGCCTCGGGCCCGTCGTGCACGAGCTGGGTGTCGGGCAGGTCGGCGACCGGGTCGGACCGGTTGCGCCCGATCGCCCGGAACGCGTCCGTGACCTTGTGCGCCGCGATTCCGTAGACGAAGGCCCGGAACGACAGCCCCTTGACCGGGTAGCCGGCGAGCGCGTTGACGACGGCCAGGCAGACCTCCTGCGCGACGTCGTCGGCCGAGCCGACCACCGTCTCCTGGCGACCGAGGCGGCCCCGGCAGTAGCGCAGGACCATCGGATGGATCTCACCGAGCAGCCGGTCGCGGGCCAGCGCGTCGCCGGCGACGGCGGCGCCGACGAAACCTTCGAGCAACGACTGGGCCGGCAGGTCGTCGGGCTCGGGCGGCATCTGCGCGAGCGCGGTCATCGGGTCGTGGGCGTGGTGCGAGCAGCGGTCATGGCAGGTTCCCCTCCGTGCGCCGATGTCACCATCGGCGTGATGCGGATGCGTGTCGCCCCGCCTGGTGCCGGACGCGACGTGTGGTGCGGCCGGTCAAGGGAGCGCCGTCGCGGCGCTGCTGATACCTGGGTCGACGACGCAGGTGCGGCAGCGGGGACGGAGCC
>JAYSXW010000286.1:0-4104 GCA_043716935.1 Pseudonocardia sp. | reverse complement strand
CCACGGCACTGGTGCACCGCGAGGTGGAACTGATGCCCGGTGTCGAGGAGACGCTCGCCCAGCTCGGCGCCCGCCACGAGCTGCTGCTGCTCACCAAGGCCCAGACCGACGAGCAGCAGCGCAAGACCGACGCGTCGAACCTCACGCAGCACTTCGCCGGCGGCCACATCGTCGCCGAGAAGCGGGAGCCCACCTACCGCGAGCCCGTCGCCACCCGCGGCCTCACACCGTCGAAGCGGGTGCCGGGATGGACCGCGCGCACCCAGTCGAGCAGGGGGTCGCCGGCCAGCAGCTCCCGGGTACCGGCTCTGCCGGGCACCACGACGATGTCCGGGGCGGGCACCTCGTCGTAGGCGACGTCGACGCTCAGTCCGAGGTATCCGTTGTCGGTGCGTGCCTCCCCGCGGCGCTCGCCGACGAACACCGGCTCCAGCGACGGGACGCGCTGCAGCACCTCGTAGGGCCCGATCGCGTCGAGCGCGGTCAGGCGGGGGAACAGGGTGATGGCGACCTGCACGGTCATGTCCTTCCGTCGAACGGGCCAGCGGTGAACTGCCGCCGGTACTGATCGGGGGCGACCCCGACGCGTCGCAGGAACGCGCGGCGCATCGTCTCGGCCGTGCCGAAGCCCGCCCGGGACGCGACGGCGGTGACGAGCACCGGGCCCGCCTCCAGCAGCCGGCGGGCGGTGTCGACGCGCACCTGCTCGACGTAGTCGCCGGGCGGGGAGCCCAGCTCACGGGTGAACTCGCGCGAGAAGTGCCGTTCGCTCATGCCGACGCGGGCGGCCAGGACGGGGACGCGGAGGTCCGCGGTCGGGTCGGCGTGGACGAGGTCCTGCGCGGCCCGGACGGCGGGCTGCCGCGCGGGTGGCGTCCACATCGGGCCGGCGAACTGGCTCTGGCCGCCGGGGCGGCGCAGGAACACCACCAGCTCCCGCGCGATCGCCTGGGCGACGCCGACGCCGTGGTCGGTCTCGACGAGCGCCAGGGCCAGGTCGATGCCGGCGGTGACGCCGGCGGAGGTCCAGATCCGGCCCTGCCGGAGGTAGATCGGGTCGGATCGGACCTCGACCGACGGATACCGGAGGGCCAGGGCCCGGGCCTGGCGCCAGTGCGTGGTGGCGGCGAGACCGTCGAGCAGGCCCGCAGCGGCCAGCGGGAACGCGCCGGTGCACACCGAAACGACCCGCTCGGCTCGCTGCGCGGCTCGTCGCAGCCAGGTGACGTGCGGGTGGCCGGCCGTCATGGCCCGTGCCCCGGAGCCGCCGGGCACCAGCAGGGTGCCGATGGCGCCCGTTTCGGGCAGGGGGCCGTCGGCGACGAGTCGCAGCCCGCTGTCGGACCTCACCGGTCCGGGTTCCGCGGCCACGATCGACACGTCGTAGCCCGGCCCGTCCAGCAGCAGCCCGGCTCCGGCGAGGACCTCGTGCGGTCCGGTGACGTCGAGTGGCTGCACGCCGTCGTGTACGGCGATCAGCACCCGGTGCCCGGTCATGGGTCCTACGGTCACCGCTGGGCGGGACGGCGTCAATGACACGTACCCCGCGGATTCGGCCATCAGGCACACTGGCCGGGTGGCGGTGGATGGAATCGAGTGGGCGGAGCGGGCCGGCATCGCCGAGCGCGCGGTGCTGCGCCGCCACCTTCGACCGGTGGCGGGGATCGTGCCCGGCACGCGTATCGGCCGGATCCGGTGGCCCCGGCGTCACCCGAGGTTGCCGGAGCCGTGGCACTACTGGTGGCAGGCCCACCTGCTCGACTGTCTGATCGACGCTCAGCTCCGCGCCCCCGACGGCCGCCGCCCCCGCACGATCGCCGCCGTGGCGCGCAGCGTCCGCGTCCGCAACGGCGGTTCCTGGCTCAACCGCTACTACGACGACATCGCCTGGCTCGGCCTGGCGCTGCAGCGGGCGGGCACGCTGGCTCGGCGGTCCGGGCCCTCGGGGCTGCCGGTGATCCTCGAGCGGTTGCACGAGGGCTGGAGCGAGTACGGCGGCGGCGGGATCCTCTGGCGCCGACGCGACCCGTTCAAGAACGCCCCCGCCAACGGCCCGGCGGCGATCCTGCTGGCCCGCTGCGGGCAGGCGTCGTTCGCCGCGGCCATCGGGGACTGGATGGCCGACACGCTCGTCGACCCCGACTCGGGGCTCGTCCTCGACGGGGTCCGGCTGGGGCCCGACGGCTCGGTCCGGGAGACCGTCGACGCCGTCTACACCTACTGCCAGGGCGTCTACCTCGGTACCTGCGTGGAGCTCGCGGCCCGTGACGGCCACCAGCGGTGGGTGGACCGGGGCGTCGCCGTCACCGATGCGGTGATGCGACGGCTCGCGCCCGACGGCGTGTTGCCCGGCTGCGGCGGCGGTGACGGCGGCCTGTTCGCCGGCATCACCGCCCGCTATCTCGCCGACGCGGCCCTGCGCCGCCCCGAGCTGGCCGATGCGGCGTCGGGCGTGGTGCTGGCCAGCGCGACGGCGGCCTGGGAGGGACGGGCCGAGATCGCCGGTGGGCCGGTGTTCTCCGCCGACTGGCGCCGTCCCGCCGCGGAGCCGCGCCGCGGGGTACCGGAGGCCGACCTGTCGGTGCAGTTGGGGGCCTGGATGCTGCTGGAGGCCGCGGCGCGGGTGCAGCGTCTCTGACGGCCCCGGGAAGGACTCCTCAGGCCGGACCGCTCAGCCGGCCTCGTCCGCGGGACGTCGCATCTCCTGGAGGTAGCGGTACACCCCGTAGCCGGTGCCGATGACGAAGAAGGCGATCGCGGCGATCATCGCCGCGGTCTTGAGCCAGGGCAGGACGTCGAGCAGGCCGGCCCCGTAGTAGCCGGCGAGGATGAGGGTGGGTACCCAGCACAGCGCGCCGACCGCGTTCGCCAGGAGGTAGCGGCGGTTGTCCATACGCGCGGCGCCGGCGATCATCGGGGCGAGCGTGCGAACCCACGGGATCCACCGGGCCACGACGACCGCCCAGAAGCCCCAGCGCCGGAAGAACGCGGCGGCCCGGTCCAGGTTGGCGCGGTTGAGAACGCGGCCGTCACGGCGGGCGAGCATTCGGGTGCCGGCATGACGCCCGACCAGGTAGCCCGTCTGGTTCCCGGCCACCGCCACCAACATGGCCGTCACCCCGAGCAACCAGGCGCTGGTCTCGTGGGAACCCTGGGCCAGCACGACGCCGGCCCCGATCAACAGGGTGTCGCCGGGCAGGAACATCCCGAGGACGAACGCGCACTCGATGAACACCATCGCCAGTACGACGACCCACACCGCGACCGGGCCGGCCGCGTCCAGCGCGGGCACGGCGGCGAGGATCGACACGTTGCCCCAGGGTAGGGCAAATCAGGCGGCGTGGGTGCCCGGTTTGCGTCGAGCCCGGAGAACTTCGACGATGATCGGCAGCACCGAGACGACGACGACGAGAATCAACATCAGCTCGATGTTTGCGCGGACGAACGGGATCTGGCCCAGCCAGAACCCGAGCAGGGTGACCCCGATGATCCACGCCACACCACCGATCGCGGAGTAGCTGAGGAACCGCTTGGCGTCCATGCGGCCGACGCCGGCCATCACCGTGATGAACGTCCGGACGATCGGTACGAACCGGCCGAGCACGATTGCGCGGGTGCCGTACCTGTCGAAGAACTCCCGCGTCCGGTGGACGTGGGAGGGCTTGAGCAGCCGCGACTGCGACCTGTCGAAGACGGCCGGCCCGGCGGCGCGGCCGATCCAGTAGCCGCAGACGTTGCCGGCGAACGCGGCGACGGCGAGCACCAGGCACACCACCCAGAGCGGAGCGCGCAGCGAGCCCTCGGCGATGAACAGGCCGGCGGTGAACAGCAGCGAGTCGCCGGGCAGGAAGAACCCCAGCAGCAGGCCGCACTCGGCGAAGATGATCACAGCCAGGCCGACCAGGGCCCACGGGCCGAGCCACAAGATGATCGTGTCGGGCTGGAGCCACTGGGGGCCGAGTGCGAGCGTGGTCACGGCGGCGACGGTACCGGGACCCGGCCCGATCGTGCAGCTCACCCTACCGGGGGAAGCACTCCGGGCGTCAGCAGCGTCAGCAGCGCGAGCACCATGCCCAGTACGGCGCCGCCGAGCAGGGCCAGCAC
>JAYSXW010000285.1:0-12496 GCA_043716935.1 Pseudonocardia sp. | reverse complement strand
CATCACGAGCTTCGCGATCCGCTCGAACTTCTGCGTGATCTACATCCGCGGTGAGGCGCTGCACCCGATCCGCCGGGTGCGCAACGCCGTCGCGGAGGCCTACCGCGCGGGCTACCTCGGCACGGACATCCTCGGCTCGGGCTTCGACCTCGACATCGTCGTGCACGCCGGCGCCGGTGCCTACATCTGCGGCGAGGAGACGGCCCTGCTCGACTCGCTGGAGGGCCGCCGGGGGCAGCCACGGCTCAAGCCGCCGTTCCCGGCCACATCCGGGCTCTACGCGTCACCGACGGTGGTGAACAACGTCGAGACGATCGCGTCGGTCCCGGCCATCGTGCTGGGCGGCAGCGACTGGTTCCGTTCGATGGGCTCGGACAAGAGCCCCGGCCCGAAGATCTACTCGGTGTCCGGTCACGTCGAGCGTCCGGGCCAGTACGAGGCCCCGCTGGGCATCACGCTGCGCACCCTGCTGGAGCTGGCGGGCGGGATGAAGGACGGCGTTCCGCTCAAGTTCTGGACGCCGGGCGGGTCCTCCACCCCGCTGTTCACCGCCGAACACCTCGACGTCCCGCTGGACTTCGAGGGCGCGGCGGCGGCGGGCTCCATGCTCGGCACCACCGCGGTGCAGGTCTTCAACGAGACCGTTTCCGTGCCGTGGGCGGTCATGAAGTGGACCGAGTTCTACAAGCACGAGTCCTGCGGCAAGTGCACCCCCTGCCGCGAGGGCACCTACTGGCTGGTGCAGATCCTGGAGCGGATGGTGCACGGCGAGGGCACTCCGGAGGATGTCGAGACGATGCTCGACATCTGCGACAACATCCTCGGCCGGTCGTTCTGCGCCCTGGCTGACGGGGCCACGAGCCCGATCACCAGCGCGATCAAGTACTTCCGCCACGAGTTCCTCGACCTCTGTGCGGCTCAGCCGCAGCCCGCAGTCGAGCCCGCCGGGGCGATGGCATGAGGACGCACGACCCGATCCCGACGACGGGGACCCGCGCATGACGCTCGTTCAGGACACCTCTGCTGACGTCGACCCCGTGCCCGATGGGTACGTGCGGCTCACGATCGACGGCCGGATCATCGACGCGCCCCGGGGTGAGCTGCTCATCCGTGCCTGCGAGCGCCTCGGCATCATCGTGCCGCGCTTCTGCGACCACCCGCTGCTCGATCCGGCCGGCGCCTGCCGCCAGTGTCTGGTCGAGGTCGAGATGGGCGGTCGGCCGATGCCGAAGCCGCAGGCCAGCTGCACGATGACGGTGGCCGACGGCATGGTCGTCAAGACCCAGTACACCTCCGCGGTGGCCCACAAGGCCCAGGCCGGGGTGATGGAGCTGCTGCTCGTCAACCACCCGCTGGACTGCCCGATCTGCGACAAGGGCGGCGAGTGCCCCCTACAGAACCAGGCGATGACCTCCGGGCGCACCGAGAGCCGGTTCGTCGAGACCAAGCGGACGTTCCCGAAGCCGCTGCCGATCTCGACGCAGGTTCTGCTCGACCGCGAGCGCTGCGTGCTCTGCCAGCGCTGCACGCGGTTCTCCGAGGAGATCGGTGGCGACCCGTTCATCGACCTGCTCGAGCGCGGCGCCGACCAGCAGGTCGGAGTGGCCGACGACATGCCGTTCCAGAGCTACTTCTCGGGCAACACGATTCAGATCTGCCCGGTCGGAGCGCTCACCAGCGCGGCCTACCGGTTCCGGTCGCGGCCGTTCGACCTGAAGTCGTCCGACGGGGTGTGCGAGCACTGCTCGTCGGGCTGCGCCCAGCGCGTCGACACCCGTCGGGGCACGGTGCTGCGGCGCCTGGCCGGCAACGACCCGGCGGTCAACGAGGAGTGGAACTGCGACAAGGGCCGATTCGCATTCCGCTACCTGGGCTCGAAGGACCGCATCACCCGGCCGATGGTCCGCGGCGCTGACGGGGAGCTCGTGGAGGCGTCCTGGACCGACGCACTCGCCGCCGCGGCGCAGGGCCTGGTGGCGGCGCGGGCGGGGGGGATCGGGGTGCTGGCCGGGGGCCGGCTGACCGTCGAGGACGCCTACGCCTACGCCAAGTTCGCCCGCGTGGCCGCCGGCACCAACGACGTCGACTTCCGGGCGCGGCCGCACTCGGCCGAGGAGCTCGACTTCCTGGCCGCGCACGTGGCGGGCCGGGTCGACACTGTCGATTACGCTCGGCTCGAAGCGGCGCCCGCCGTGCTCTGCGTGGCGTTCGAGCCGGAGGAGGAGTCGCCGATCGTCTTCCTGCGGCTGCGCAAGGCGGCCCGCAGGCACGGCCAGCGGGTGTTCCACCTCGGGCAGTGGACGACGTCGGCGGTGGAGCGCACCTCGCTCGGCACCGGTGCCGCGTCGCCCGCGGCCAAGGACAACCTGATCCCGGCCGTGCCCGGCGCCGAGGCGGCCGTGCTCGCCGATCTCCCGGTGCATGTCGTCGAGGCGCTGAGCGGCGGCGGGGTCGTCCTGGTCGGCGAGCGTGCCGCCGAGGTGCCGGGGCTGTACTCCGCGGTGTCGGCGCTGGCCGCCCGTACCGGCGCGGCCGTCGGCTGGGTGCCGCGGCGGGCGGGGGAGCGCGGGGCGCTCGACGCCGGCGCGGCCCCGTCGCTGCTGCCCGGCGGCCGGCTCGTGTCCGATGCCGCCGCCCGCGCGGAGCTGGAGCAGGCCTGGGGCCTGGCGGCGGGCTCGCTGCCCGCGACCCCCGGCCGCGACGGCGACGGGATCCTGACCGCGGCCGCGAGCGGCGAGCTGACGGGGCTGGTGGTCGGCGGGGTCGACCCGTTCGACCTGGCTGATCCGGCCGCGGCCCTGGCCGGGCTCCGTGAGGTGGGCTTCCTGGTGAGCCTGGAGCTGCACGCCTCGGCCGTCACCGAGCTGGCCGACGTCGTGCTCCCGGTCGCCCCCGACGCCCAGCGCGCCGGCAGCTACCGCAACTGGGAGGGCCGGGTCCGGGAGTTCGGGCCCGCGCTCGACCCCAGCGGCGTGCTGCCCGACTGCCGGGTGCTCGACACGCTGGCCGTCGAGATGGACGTCGACCTGTTCACCCAGACCCCCGCGGCCGCCGCGGGCGAGCTGGCCCGGCTCGGCGCACGTTCGGGCCCGGCCCCGGCCGGTCCGGCGTTCGGTCCGAGCGAGCCGCGGCGGCCGGGCTTCGGCCAGGCCGTGCTCGCCACCTGGCGGGCGCTCGTGGACGGCTCCACGCTCGCCGCCGGAGAGCCCGCTCTGGCCGGCACGGCTCGTCCGGCGGTGGTGCGGGTCAATGCGGCCACGGCCGAGCGGCTCGGCCTCGTCCCGGGGGAGTCGGCCACCGTGCGCACCGAACGCGGCGCGATCACGCTGCCGGTGGCCTACGCCGACCTGCCCGACGGCGTCGTGTGGCTGCCGGGCAACTCCGGGGACTCGCGCGTGCGCGCCGTCCTCGGGGCGGGGCACGGCGATCTGGTGGGGGTGACCCGATGACGTACCTCGCGCAGGGGGAGGGCATGACCCGTACCCAGCAACTGCTGGTGGACGACCCGATCTGGCTGATCCTGATCAAGGTCGTCGTGCTGTTCGCGATCGGGGTGCTACTGACCCTGTTCATGATCAACTGGGAACGTAAGGTCGTGGGCCGGATGCAGCAGCGTCCCGGCCCCAACCGCACGGGCCCCGGCGGCTGGTTGCAGTCGCTCGCCGACGGGCTCAAGCTCGCGTTCAAGGAAGACATCATGCCGGTGATGGCCGACAAGCGGGTGTACTTCATCGCCCCGGTCATCTCCACGATCCCCGCGTTCGTCGCGTTCTCGGTGATCCCGTTCGGTGGCGAAGTCTCGATCTTCGGCGAGCCCACGGTGCTCCAGCTGGTGGACCTGCCCGTGGGCGTCCTCGTCGTGCTCGCGTGCTCCTCGATCGGGGTGTACGGCATCGTGCTCGGCGGCTGGGCGTCCGGCTCGCCCTACCCGCTGCTCGCGGCCCTGCGCAGCGCCGCCCAGGTGATCTCCTACGAGATCGCGCTGGGCCTGTCGATCGTCGGCGTGATCCTCTACTCCGGGTCGCTGTCCACCGCCGACATCGTCGCGCGGCAGGCCAACGGCTGGTACTTCCTGCTGCTCGCGCCGAGCTTCGTGGTGTTCGTGATCTCGATGGTCGGCGAGACCAACCGTGCCCCGTTCGACCTCCCCGAGGCCGAGTCGGAGTTGGTCGGCGGTTTCCACACCGAGTACTCGTCGCTGAAGTTCGCGCTGTTCTTCCTGGCCGAGTACGTCAACATGGTCACCGTCTCGGCGATGGCCACCACGCTGTTCCTCGGCGGCGGCCAGTGGCCGTGGCCGCTGTCGTTCCTCAACGGCAACGGCTGGCTCCAGTTCGTCGCGTTCCTGATCAAGATGTTCCTGTTCCTGTTCCTGTTCATCTGGCTGCGTGGCTCGCTGCCCCGCCTGCGCTACGACCAGTTCATGCGGCTGGGCTGGAAGGTGCTGGTCCCCGGCAGCCTGCTGTGGATCCTGACGATCTTCGCGATCCGCACCTACCGCACCAGTGACGGCAGCGTCAGCGCCCTGCTCGTGGGCGTGGCCATTGCGATCGTAGTGTTGCTGATCATCGCGTTCCTCGTGCCCGACCGGCAGGTGAGCGAGGAGGCGGAGATCGAGCTGGCGTCGGATTACCCGGTGCCCCCGCTCGACCTCGTCGTGCCCACCCCGCCGCGGCACAAGCGGCGGGCGGCGGCCGCCGACACACCGGCGGCACCCGCGGCACCTGCGCTCACCGGCAAGGAGAGCTAGTCATGTTCGAGTTCTTCAAGGGCTTCGGCGTCACCTTCTCGACGATGTTCAAGAAGGTCGTCACGGAGTCCTATCCCGAGGACTTCCCGCCCGCCGCGCCGCGCTACCACGGTCGCCACCAGCTCAACCGGCATCCCGACGGGCTGGAGAAGTGCGTCGGCTGCGAACTGTGCGCCTGGGCCTGCCCGGCCGACGCGATCTACGTCGAGGGCGGTGACAACACCGAGGAGGCCCGCTACTCCCCGGGCGAGCGTTACGGCGCGATCTACCAGATCAACTACCTGCGGTGCATCGGATGCGGCCTGTGCGTCGAAGCCTGTCCCACCCGCTCCCTGACGATGACCAACTTCTACGAGATGGCCGACGACAACCGGCAGGACCTGATCTACACCAAGGAACAGCTCCTCGCGCCGCTGCTCGCGGGCATGGAGCAGCCCCCGCACCCCATGCGGCTGGGCGAGAGCGAGACCGACTACTACGTGCAGGGGCCGACGCTGGCCCGTCGGAACCCGGAGAACGATGCGACGGGGGAGCAGGTCTGATGAACGTCCTCGCCCAGGCTGCTCCGGTCGTCGACTCCGTCGGTACCGGCGAGGCCATCACGTTCTGGGTCCTCGGGCCGCTCGCCCTTCTCGGCGCGCTGGGCATGGTGTTCGCCCGCAACGCCGTGCACTCCGCGCTGTGCCTGGTCGGCACCATGTTCTGCCTGGCGATCTTCTACATCGTCCAGGGCGCACCGTTCCTGGGCTTCGTGCAGATCATCGTCTACACCGGCGCGATCATGATGTTGTTCCTGTTCGTGCTCATGCTGGTGGGGCGCGACAGCTCCGACTCGGTGGTCGAGGTGTTGCGCGGCCAGCGGCTCGCGGGGCTCACGCTCGGCATCGGACTGGCCGTCCTGCTGGTCGCGTCCGTGGGGTCGTCGCTCACCACCGTCAGGTCGGTCGGGCTGGCCGGGGGCGGGTTGGGCGCCAATGCCAACGTCACCGGGCTCGGTGCGCTGATCTTCACCAAGTACCTGTTCGCGTTCGAGCTCACCTCCGCGCTGCTGATCACCGCAGCGCTGGGAGCGATGGTGCTGGCCTACGCGCAGTCCAGGGGCCACGCCAAGCGCGGGCAGCGGGCCACCGTCGCGGCCCGGCTGCGCGGCGAGCACGACCGCATCTCCCCGCTGCCCGGTCCGGGCGTGTTCGCCACCGGCAACTCGGTGGCCGTGCCCGCAGTGCTGCCCGACGGCTCCATCGCGCCGGAGTCGATCTCCGCGATCATCGACGCCACGCCGGTGCAGCCGTTCGACGAGCTGCTGCCCGACGACCTGCCGCCCGACGCGCGCGCCCTCACCGGCGGGCGCTCGTCCGAGTCCCGGGACCACACCGCATGAGTGCCACGTACTACCTCCTGCTCTCCGCGTTGCTGTTCAGCATCGGCGCGGTCGGCGTTCTGGTGCGCCGCAACGCGATCGTCGTGTTCATGTGCGTCGAGCTGATGCTCAATGCCGTCAACCTGACGCTGGTCACCTTCGCCCGGATCAACGGCGCGCTCGACGGCCAGGTCATGGCCTTTTTTGTGATGGTCGTGGCCGCTGCCGAGGTCGTGGTCGGCCTCGCCATCATCATGTCGATCTTCCGCACCCGCAGGACCGCGTCGGTGGACGACGCCAACCTGCTCAAGTACTGACCCACCGAACGAGGAGTGCTCCCCGTGCTCGAGGCGCAAGTGCATGATCGCGAACAGCGGTGCACGAGCTGCACGTCCGCAGCTCCGCCGGTGCTGATCATGGCCCGGAATCCGGCCCGGAGTCCGCGGTGAACGCCGTGCTGGCCGCCGAGCTGCCCGACGTCGCACCGGCGTCGGGGATCGCATCCCTGGCCTGGCTGCTGTTCCTGCTGCCGGCCGTCGGCGCCGTGGTGCTGCTCGTGGCCGGGCGTCGGGCGAACTCGTGGGGGCACTGGCTCGGCGTGCTCACGGTCGTCGCCGCCTTCGTCCTCGGCCTGGTGATCTTCTTCGAGACGCTCGGGCTCCCCGCCGACGAGCGCACCCGTGAGTTGTCGCTGTTCGACTGGATCGGCGTCGCCGGCCTGAACGTCGACTTCGGGCTGCGCATCGACCCGCTGTCGCTGACGTTCGTGCTGCTCATCACGGGTGTGGGTTCGTTGATACACATCTACTCGGTGGGCTACATGTCCCACGATCCCGGCCGGCGGCGGTTCTTCGCGCAGCTCGACCTGTTCGTCGCCGCGATGCTGATCCTGGTCCTCGCGAACAACTTCGTGATGCTCTACCTCGGCTGGGAGGGCGTCGGTCTGGCGTCGTACCTGCTGATCGGCTTCTACTCCGCCCGCCCGTCCGCGGCCACGGCCGCCAAGAAGGCGTTCCTGATGAACCGCGTCGGGGACGTCGGGCTGGTCATCGCGATCTTCATCCTGTGGACGCAGCTGGGCACGCTGCAGTACACCGACGTCTTCGCCAACATCGGGCAGGTCGACGGACCGGCGCTTGTCGCGATCACCGTGCTGTTGCTGCTCGGGGCGTGCGGCAAGTCGGGCCAGTTCCCGCTGCAGGCGTGGCTGCCCGATGCCATGGAGGGCCCGACGCCGGTGTCGGCGCTGATCCACGCGGCCACGATGGTCACCGCGGGTGTCTATCTCATCGCCCGCTCACACCCGATCTACGACCTGACCGCGACCGGACGCCTGATCGTCACGATCATCGGCACGGTCACGCTGCTGATCGGCGCGATCATCGGGTGCGCGTACGACGACATCAAGAAGGTGCTCGCCTACTCCACGGTCAGCCAGATCGGATACATGTTCCTGGCCGTCGGTCTGGGCCCCGTCGGCTACGCGCTGGGGATCTTCCACCTGCTCACCCACGGGTTCTTCAAGGCCGGCCTGTTCCTCGGGGCCGGCTCGGTCATGCACGCGATGCACGACGACGTCGACATGCGCCGGTTCGGCGGCCTGGCGCGGCACCTGCCGATCACGTTCGTCACGTTCGGGCTCGGCTACCTCGCGCTGATCGGCTTCCCCTTCCTGTCGGGCTACTTCTCGAAGGACGCGATCATCGAGGCCGCGTTCACGCAGGAGGGCTGGGAGGGCTGGGTGTTCGGCGGCGCCGCCACCCTGGCCGCGGGCCTCACGGCGTTCTACATGACCCGGCTGATGATCATGACGTTCTTCGGTGAGAAGCGCTGGCAGGACCTGCACGCCGCCGACGGCAGCGATTACCACCCGCACGAGTCGCCGCTGTCGATGACGGTCCCGATGATCGTGCTGGCGATCGGCTCGGTCGGTGCCGGCTTCCTGCTCTCGCAGGGTGACGTGCTGATCAACTGGCTCACTCCGTCGCTGGGCGAGCGGCAGGAGCTCCAGGGCGGAGCGTTGCCGGCCGAGATCGTCCCGTGGCTGGTGCTGGGCGTCTCCGCGCTCGGGGTGCTGGTCGCGTACCTGACGGTCGGACGCCGCCGCACGCCGGTGGAGCGGCCCGAGCGGGTGTCGCTGCCCGTGCGCGCGGCCCGGCGCGACCTCTACGCCAACGCCGTCAACGAGGCCCTCATCGCGCGGCCCGGCACCTGGCTCTCGCGAGCGCTGGTGTTCGTCGACAACCGCGGCGTCGACGGGCTGGTCAACGGCACCGCTGCCCTGCTCGGGGGCAGCTCCGGTCGGTTGCGGAGGCTGCAGACGGGCTTCGTGCGGTCCTATGCCCTGTCCATGCTTGGGGGCGGCGTTCTCGTCATCGCCGCGCTGCTGGCTGTGAGGTTCGCATGAGCACAGATGGAAGCGCGCTGCTGCTGGTCCTGTTCGCCCTGCCACTCGTCGGCTCCGGGGTCGTCGCCACGATGACGGGCCACGCGGCGCGGGCCAAGTGGGTGGCGCTCGGGTTCGCCCTGGCCTCGCTGGTGCTGACGGCCATCGGCTGGTTCTCGTACTCGATCTCCGCCGCCGTCGGTACCCGGTTCCAGCTGGAGTTCTCCGTCGAGTGGATCCCGGCCTTCGGCGCCAGGTTCGCGCTGGGCGTCGACGGCATCGCGCTGGTGATGCTCGCCCTGATCGCGGTGCTCGTACCGATCGTCATGGCGTTCTCCTGGGAGGAGAAGCTTGCCGAGGGTCGTAGTGCGGCGGGGTTCTTCTCGCTGATCCTGGTCACTCAGGGACTGCTCGTCGGCGTCTTCGCGGCCACCGACGTGTTCCTGTTCTACGTGTTCTTCGAGGCCATGCTCGTCCCGATGTACTTCATGATCGGGCGCTTCGGTGGGCCGCGCCGGCAGTACGCGGCCGTGAAGTTCTTCCTCTACTCGCTGCTCGGCGGGCTGATCATGCTCGCATCGGTGATCGGGCTGTTCGTCGTCAGCGGTAACCGGCTCGGCGCCGGCACGTTCACGTGGGTCGAGCTGCAGCGCATGGCCGCCACCGTGCCGGAGTCCACGCAGATCTGGCTGTTCCTCGGGTTCTTCCTCGCGTTCGCGATCAAGGCACCCCTGGTTCCGTTCCACACCTGGCTGCCCGACGCCGGTGCCGAGGCCCCCGTCGGGGCGGGCGTGCTGCTCGTCGGCGTGCTCGACAAGGTCGGCACGTTCGGCTTCCTGCGCTACTGCCTGCCGCTGTTCCCGCTCGCCAGCCAGCGGCTCGCGCCGCTGGTCCTGACGCTGGCGGTGATCGGCATCCTCTACGGGGCGCTGCTGGCCGCCGGACAGACGGACATGAAGCGGTTCGTCGCCTACACCTCGATCGCACACTTCGGCTTCATCGCGCTGGGGATCTTCTCGTTCTCCTCGCCGGCGCTCGCCGGCGCCACGCTCTACATGGTCAACCACGGCCTCTCCACGGGAATGCTGTTCATCGTGGTCGGGCTGCTGATCACGCGCGGCGGGTCGCGGCTGATCGGTGACTACGGCGGGGTGACGAAGGTTGCCCCGCTCCTGGCCGGGGCGTTCCTGATCGCCGGGCTGTCCTCGCTCGCGCTGCCGGGCACCAACTCGTTCGTGAGCGAGTTCCTGGTCCTGGTCGGCTCGTATCCGCGCCAGCCCGTCTACACGATCCTGGCTACGGTCGGGATCATCCTCGCCGCGTTCTACGTGCTGTGGGTGTACCAGCGCACGATGCAGGGGCCGCTGCGCGGTGCCGCGGTGCTCGGGGCGCTGGAACGCGGTGGAGGGCCGGGCACCATGCTCGACCCCGCGGTGTCGTCGTCCCGGACGGGCGGCTTCCCCGATCTCTCGACGCGGGAGATCGCCGTGCTCACGCCGCTGACCGTCCTGATCGTGGTGCTCGGGTTCTTCCCCGGCCCGGTGCTGGACGTGATCACCCCGTCGGTGGTGGCCACGATGAACGAGGTGGGTCTTCCCGACCCCGTGGGAGGACTGGTCCGATGAACCTCGCGCAGATCACACCGCTCGACGCCCCGCCGATCGACTACGCGGCCATCGCGCCGCTGCTGATCGTGCTGGGTGCCGCGTGCGCCGCTGTCCTGGTGGAGGCGTTCCTGCCGCGTCACCAGCGCTGGCCGGCGCAGGTGGCGCTGTCGGTGGTGGCGCTCGCTGCCGCCGGTCTCGCGCTCGGCCTCTACGCCGGCAACGGCCCCACTCCGATCACCACGGTGGCCGACGCGCTCGCCATCGACAACCCCACGCTGTTCCTGTGGGGCACGCTGCTCGCGCTCGGGCTGGGCAGCATCCTGCTCATCGCCGACCGGTCCGTGGAGCCCGGTGGGGCTTTCGTGGCATCGGCGGTGGCGCGGGCGTCGGTCGGTGGGGGCTCCACCGGAGGCGGCGTCGGAGGTTCCGAGGACCTGGACGACCGTGACTACGGCTCGCCCGACCAGGCGCCGACCATGCAGACCGAGGTCTTCCCGCTCACCCTGTTCGCGCTCGGCGGGATGATGGCGTTCTGCGCGGCCAACGACCTGCTGACGATGTTCGTCGCGCTCGAGGTGTTGTCGCTGCCGCTCTACCTGATGTGCGGGCTCGCCCGCCGGCGCCGGCTGCTCTCCCAGGAGGCGGCCGTCAAGTACTTCCTGCTCGGCGCGTTCGCGTCGGCGTTCTTCCTCTACGGCCTCGCCCTGCTCTACGGCTACGCCGGTTCGGTGCGGTTCACCGACATCGCGAAGGCCGCGGCCGGTTCGGGCCGGTCGGACGCGCTGCTTCTGGGTGGGCTCGCGCTGCTCGTCGTCGGGCTGATGTTCAAGGGATCCGTCGGCCCGTTCCACACCTGGACGCCCGACGTCTACCAGGGTGCCCCGACGCCGGTCACGGCGTTCATGGGCGCGTGCACGAAGGTCGCGGCGTTCGGCGGGATCGCGCGGGTGTTCTACGTCGCCTTCGGCGACTCCCGCTGGGAGTGGCGCGGGGTGCTGTGGGCCATCGCGATCATCTCGATGGTGATCGGCGCCGTGCTCGGACTCACGCAGACCGACGTCAAGCGGATGGTCGCCTACTCGTCGGTCGCGCACGCCGGCTTCCTGCTGCTCGGTGCGATGTCCATCACCGCGGCGGGTACCTCGGGCACGCTGTTCTACCTGCTCGCCTACGGCTTCACCACGCTCGCGGTCTTCGGTGTGATCAGCCTCGTGCGCGACGCCGACGGCGAGGCCACCCACCTCTCCCAGTGGGCCGGGCTCGCGAAACGGTCGCCCGTGGTCGCGGGGGTGATGGCGTTCCTGCTGCTCGCGCTCGCGGGCATCCCGCTGACCAGCGGCTTCACGGCCAAGTTCGCGGTGTTCTCGGCCGCTCTGGGCGACGGCATGGTGCCGCTCGTGGTGATCGCGCTGGTCGCCAGCGCGGTGGCCGCGTTCTTCTACCTGCGTGTGATCGTGCTGATGTACTTCAGCGAGCCCGCCGCCGACGGCCCCACCGTCACCGTGCCGGGCGCGTTCACCACCGCGTCGATCACCCTCGGCGTGCTCGTCACGCTGCTTCTCGGCATCGTTCCGACCCTGGCCTTGGGCTGGGCCGGCGGCGGAACCTTCGTAGGCTGAGTGCGTGTCCAACAATGCGATAGCGGGCGTCGAGGTCGGCGATCCGGTCCTGGCCGTGGCCACCAGCGCGGACCTGGCCCGGGTCGAGGCCCTCCTGCACCGCGAGGTCCACAGCGACTATCAGTTCGTCACCGATACGTCGCTGCACCTCATCGACGCGGGCGGTAAGCGGTTCCGGCCGTTGTTCACCCTGCTCGGGGCCCGGATGGGACCGCGGCCCGACTCCGAGGAGGTCATCACGGCCGCCGCCGTGGTGGAGCTGATCCACCTGGCCACCCTCTACCACGACGACGTCATGGACTCGGCCACGTTGCGCCGCGGTGCCGAGAGCGCCAACTCCCGCTGGGGCAACACCGTCGCCATCCTCACCGGCGACTTCCTGTTCGCCCACGCATCGCGGCTGGTGGCCGATCTCGGCCCGGAAGCGGTGCGCATCATTGCCGAGACGTTCGCCGAGCTCGTCACCGGTCAGATGCGCGAGACCCGCGGACCCCGGCCCGGCGAGGACCCCGTGGAGCACTACCTCACCGTCATCGCCGAGAAGACCGGCTCGCTGATCGCCACCGCCGGCCGCTACGGGGGCATGTTCTCCGGTTGCCCGTCGGAGCAGGTGGAGTCGCTGCACCGCTTCGGCGCCACGATCGGCACCGCGTTCCAGATCTCCGACGATGTCATCGACATCGCCTCGGCGTCCGACAGCTCGGGCAAGACCCCCGGTACCGATCTCCGCGAGGGCGTCCACACGCTGCCGATGCTCTACGCCATGCAGGACAC
>JAYSXW010000284.1:0-1384 GCA_043716935.1 Pseudonocardia sp. | reverse complement strand
GCGTTCCGGTTGGTGCTCGGTTCGGAACCGTTCGCGTCGACCCGGCAGAGTTTCGCGTCGCCGTTCGAATCCTTCGATGACGACGCCCGCCGCTACTGGCTCGAAGAACGCGGCGTTTCAATCGCACTGTCGGCCAAGCTCGTGCACGCCATCGAAGCCATCGACGAGGGTCGCCTCCACTGCCGGGCCGTGACCGGCGCCACTCGACTCCACGCCAAGGTGGTCGCCACTGATACGTCAGTCACCATTGGGTCGTCGAACTTTACCGACGCCGGTCTTCGCACACAGCTCGAAGCCAATGTCCGCTTCGACACCACCCAGCACCCAGACGACGCCAACGCGGCGCGCCTCGTCGCAGACAACTACTGGGACATCGCGACTGACTGGATCACTGAGCTCCGTGCGCTTCTTGACGCCATGCTGCGCGTCGTCGGGTGGCGCGAGGCATTGGCACGGGCGTGTGGCGACTTGTTGGAAGGGGAGTGGGCCAAGCGCTACCTCGACGACCTCGAACGGGTTTCCTCGACATCGTTGTGACCGCCGCAACGCGCCGGGATCGCCGAGGCGCTGTGGGTGATTGACACCGTCGGCTCCCTCCTTGTCGCCGATGCCACCGGGTCCGGAAAAACCCGTATGGGCGCACAACTCGTGCGGGCCGTACGTGACCGGATGCTGTCCACCGGACGCACCCGCAACGAGCTCATGGTCCTCGTGTGCCCACCGGCCGTGCAATCGGTGTGGGAACGCGAAGCGCTCGGCTGCGGTCTGAACCTGCAGACCGCGTCACACGGAAAACTGTCACGTGGCGTCGCCGACGGCGACCGCATCGACGCCTTAGCCGTGGCCCAGGCACAGGTGCTGGCGGTGGATGTGGCGCACAACTTCTTGAACCCCGGCTCGAACCGCACGACCCTGCTGCGCGCCCGCCTCGCTGATCACGTTGCGCTGTTCACCGCCACCCCAATCAATCGGGGACCATCGGACCTCCTCGCACTCGTCGATCTCCTCGGGGGAGACAACGTCGACGACGAAACCCTCGACGTCTTGAACCGGCTCGACCGGGCCCGGAACGTCAGCGAAGGACTCAGCGACGCGGACACCGCCGTGCTGCGCCGCGCCATCGGGCGTTTCACCGTGCGACGCACCAAGACCGCGCTCAACACGATGGTGGCCCGAGACCCCGACGCTTACCGCGACCCCACCGGCCGGGTCGCCCGCTACCCCGACCACGACGCCCGCGCCTACCCAACGGGCGAGACCGGCACCGACGCCGAAGCCGCAATACGTATTCGCGGACTCGCCCGGTCGCTACGAGGGATGGCATTGTTAGAACCCACCATTGCCGTCCCCGACACCCTGCGGGGCGACTACAGCGACGAACGAT
>JAYSXW010000283.1:0-12499 GCA_043716935.1 Pseudonocardia sp. | reverse complement strand
TCGACGCGCGCTACCTGCTCGCCCGCCTCGCTCGTCACTACCCCACCTGCTGGACGTTCGCCGTCGACGGTCTGGTGGGCGCCACCCCGGAGCTGTTGGTGCGCCGGATCGGGCGGACCGTCGAGTCGCGGGTGCTGGCCGGCACGATCTGGCCCGGCAAGGACGTCGGCGACGGCGACCTGGCCGCCACCCTGCTGGGTTCCGACAAGGACCGCCGCGAGCACGCGCTGGCCGTCGACTCCCTCGCCGACGCCCTCCGACCGCTCTGCACCCGCCTCGAAGTCCCCGCGACGCCCGAGGTCATCGCGCTGCACAACGTGTCGCACCTGGCCAGCGACGTGCGAGGCACCCTGCCGGCGATAGCACCGGCATCGCTGCTGCGGCTGGCCGCCGCCGTGCACCCCACCGCGGCGGTCGGCGGCACGCCCCGCAAGGCCGCAGTCGCGCTGATCGCCGAGCTCGAGGGCATGGACCGCGGTCGCTACGCCGGACCCGTCGGCTGGGTCGACGCCCGGGGTGACGGCGAGCTCGGCATCGCGCTGCGCTGCGCCCAGCTCGACGGCCCCGTGGCACGCCTGTTCGCCGGCTGCGGGGTGGTGGCCGACTCCGACCCGGACACCGAGGTACGCGAGGCCGCGGCGAAGATGGTGGCCGTCCGGGACGCGCTGGAGGACGGCGACTGATTCCGGCTACGCCGGACGCGGAACCCCCCGGACCCCGAGGTGTCGCAGCAGATTCGCGGAGAGCCGCTCGCCGGTGCGCTGCATCGTCACGGCCATGATCGTGGTGACGGCCGGACGGGCGAGCCGCGACAGGGGCAGGTCCACGTGCAGGGTCAGGCGGATGACGAGGCGCGTGCCACCGTCGGGAACATCGGCGAGCTCGTAGCTGCCCTCGGCGCCGGCGTGCTCCGTGACACCCGTGGGCGGCTCGTGGTCGTAGTCGATCCGGCGTCCCTCGTCCCACCGCATGCGCTCGGTGAAGACCGGGCTCACCCCGACGCCGAGCACCGACAGGCCCACGAGGTGCCAACGCCACAGGTCGCCGTCGGCCTCGATCCGGCTCACCAGCGGCGTCAGCTGCTGCAGCAGCACCGGATCGGTGATCACCGCCCAGATCCGCGAGCGCTCGGCGGCGACGACGACCGCCGACTCGGTGGTGGCGGAGAAGCGGTTCATCCGCGCAGTCTCCCCGGGCGCCGCCCGCCCTGCACACCCTCGCCGGCGGGTGCGGCGGACGGCCAGCTGCAATCCCGGTCACGCGTTCACGCGTCGAGGGCCGCCGATATCGCGGCGCGCAGGGCCGCGTGCTGCGCGCGGAGGGCCCCACGGTTGGCGCGGACCTCCCCCAGGCGCAGCCCGCTCCCGCCCCGGGTCGCAGGTCCGTGGATGTGCTCGACGCCCATTGCGGCGCAGAGTGCGGCGAGGTCGACGGTGTGTGGGGTGCCGAACACCCGCTCGAACGCGCCCGCATGCTCCGGCGCACCCTGCTCCAGCAGCCCGAAGATCCCGCCGCCGCCGTCGTTGAGCACCACCAGCGTCAGGTCGGGGCGCGGCTCGGCGGGCCCGATCACCAGCCCGGTGGTGTCGTGCAGCAGCGTGAGGTCGCCGAGCAGCGCCCAGGCCGGCCCGCCGTGGGCCAGGGCTGCGCCGATCGCCGTCGAGACCGTGCCGTCGATGCCGGCGACGCCCCGGTTGGCGAGCACCCTCAGCCCCGGCCGGGGGACGGCGGCGAGCGAGACGTCCCGCACCGGGTTGGACGATCCGAGCACCAACAGCGCCCCGTCGGGCAACCCGGCGACGAGATCGCGGGCGAGTCGCAGGCCTGTGGTGCCGCCGCCGGCGTCCAGCGCGTCGTCCAGGGCGGTCGACGCTCGCCGGTCGGCGTCGCGCCACCGTCGTGACCAGGCCGGGTCGGGGGTGAGCGCGGGCAGTGAGCCGACGCCGCGCACGGTGCCGGCGACGTCGGTCCACGGCGCAGGGCCCGCCAACGCGTAGACGGCGACATCGGGGTCGGCGAGCAGCCGTTGGACGGGCCGGTGCAGCGTCGGGCGACCCGCCACCACCACCTGCGACGGCCGCAGCTCCGGCCGGTCCACCAGCCACGGGCCGCTGCGCACCGCCCCCGGCCAGGCCGCGGAGGCGGGTTCGGCGACCACCGGGACCGTCAGGTCCAGCGCATCCGCGCCGCTCCCGGCGATGACGAGGGTGGGCGCGGACGGGTCGAGCGGCAGCGGCTCGGCCGTTCGCCCGACCGGGGTGACGGCCGTCCACGGCGCCCCGTCCGATCGGCCGCATGGGATGGGCGCATCGTCGGGCACCAGGGGTTCGGCCAGGGCGACGTTCATGTGCACCGGCCCGGGCCGGCCACCCGTGAGACCGGTGGCCGTCGCGACGACCCGGTCCACCGTCGACCGGATGCGGCCCGGCTCGGTGCCGATCCCGTTCACCGCGAGCCGCACCGCGTCGCCGAACAGGCCCGGTTGGGTGATCGTCTGGTTGGCTCCGGTGCCGATCAGCTCGCCCGGCCGGTCGGCGGTGAGCGCGACCAGCGCCACCCCGGCGTGCGACGCCTCCAGCACGGCCGGGTGCAGGTTCGCCGCCGCCGTACCGGAGGTGGTGCACACCGGGACCGCCCGCCGCGACGCCAGCGCGAGCCCGAGGGCGAGGAAGCCGGCCGTCCGTTCGTCGATGCGGACGTGCAGGCGCAGTCGGCCGGCCGCGTCGGCGGCGTGCAGCGCGAACGACAGCGGCGCGTTGCGTGACCCGGGGCACAGCACCGCGTCGGTCACCCCGCAGCGGAGCAGCTCGTCGACCAGTACCTGCGCCTGCAGCGTCGACGGGTTCACGCGCCGAGCCTAAGCAGTGATCACCGGCACGGCGCTGCGGGGAAGCATCCCGTCGCACGGTCGTTGAGGCTTCACGTGACCTCGAACCCACTCTCGCCCGACAGCCCCCTCCTGCAGCCCGTCGCCGCCGGTGCCCTGAAGGCCGCGAACCGTGTCTGGATGGCCCCGCTGACCCGCAACCGGGCCGACGTCGACGGCACCCCGAACGACCTGTCCGTCGAGTACTACCGCCAGCGCGCAGGCGCCGGCGTGATCATCACCGAGGGCAGCCAGCCCTCGGTCGTAGGCCAGGGCTACGTCAACACCGCCGGCGCGGTCTCCGACACCAACGAGGCCGGCTGGAAGCGCGTCGCCGACGCCGTGCACGCCGACGGCGGCCGGATCGTCGTCCAGCTCATGCACGTGGGACGCATCGCGCACACCGACAACAACGGTGGCCGTGCCCCCGTCTCCTCCACCTCCACCCCCGCGGCCGGCGAGATGTTCACCGCCGACGGCATGAAGCCGTTCACCCCGCCGACGGCCCTGGAGACCGCCGAGCTGCCCGCCGTGGCCGCCGAGTTCGCCGACGCCGCCCGCCGGGTCGTCCGCGCCGGGGTCGACGGCGTCGAACTGCACGCCGCCAACGGCTACCTGCTGCACCAGTTCCTGGCCGACGGCGTCAACGACCGCACCGACAACTACGGCGGCACCCCCGAGAACCGGGCCCGTTTCGTGGTGGACGTCGCCCGCGCGACGGCTGCGGCCATCGGCGCCGACCGGGTCGGCATCCGGATCTCTCCCGGACACCCGTTCAACGACATCTCCGAGAACGACCTGAGCGTCTACGAAACCCTCGTCGCCCAGTTGGCCGACCTGAACCTGGCCTACCTGCACGTGCTCGCCCAGGCCGACGACCCGATCGTCGCGAAGCTGCGCGCGATCTGGCCGAACACGTTCGTCCTCAACACCGGCTTCGGTGCCGACTCCGACCGCGACGTCCTGCAGCGCGTCGTCGCTGACGGCCTCGCCGACGCCGTCACCGTCGGCCGCCCGTTCCTGGCCAACCCCGACCTGGTCACGCGCTGGACCGAGGGCGCCGACCTGAACGAGCCGAACCAGGCGACCTTCTACGGAGGCGGCGCCGAGGGCTACACCGACTACCCGCGACTCGCGGGCTGAGAGCTCACCTGCCGGCTCGACCGGCCAGTGGGTGGCAACGAGGCAATGACCTCCGCGGGCAGCAACTCGTCGGACCCGTCGAGGGCGGGAGCCCGCCACGACAGATCAAGATCGATCTTGTCACGGGCCGCCGGCTCGAAATGGTCGAACGGATGGAACCGGTCGCTGCTGACACGTTCCGACCGCGGCTCACCCGGCCTGTAGGCATCGACGAACTCCTGCAGGTGCTCGCGCCTCGGCGCACGTTGTCGCAGGGTGAGATCCCTCCGCCCGCGACATGAGGCGCTGCTCCCTCGTCAGCGTCGAGCCGTGGCTTTCCTGGATGTAGGAGTGGGCGGCGAGCAGGAAGCCGCCGGTGCCCGCCGCCGGATCCACGATCCTGTCGTCCGGCGTGGGCTGCACGCAGTCCACCATCGCGGAGATCAGTGCACGGGGCGTGAAGTACTCGCTACGCGGGGCACGAGCCGACCGTCCGCACCGTGCTCCTGGTGCTGGCCGTGCTCAACCCCGCCGTCGTGGGACCGGTGCTCGTCGGCGGGGCCGTGCTGGCCGAGCAGCGCTTCGGCGGGCCGGCCGCGCTCGGTGTGCTGTTCGCCGGCTTCGGCGCCGGCTCGCTGGGCGGCCGTCATCGGGATCGGCGAGGCGTACCTCGGCGTCGGGCTGGTCACCTGGCTGCAGGAGCTCGTGCCGGCCCACCTGCTCGGCCGCGTGATGAGCCTGGTCGTCCTGGCCGTCGTCGCACTCGACCCGCTCTCCTACGCGCTGCTCCCGCTCGGCGTCACCGCGCTGTTCACGGTCGGGGGCGGCACCGTCCTGCTCGCCGCGGCGCTGGGCCTGCCCCTGCTGGCCCGCGACGGCGGCGCGGATCGACAGGGGCGGGCCCCGACCCGACCGGCGTAGGAGCCCGAGCCATGGACCTCAGGCTCCCGGCTGCACCAGACCCGCGTCGTAGGCGAAGATCGTCGCCTGGACGCGGTCGCGCAGGTGCAGCTTGCTCAGCGCGTTGTTCATGTGCGTCTTCACCGCGCTCGCGCCGACGACCAGCGTCTCGGCCGGGCGAGCCGGACGCCCTCGCGCCCGTCCCCGGCCTGGCCGACGACCTCCAGGTCGGGTTCCGCGCCCAGCATCGTGCGGAACCCCGCCCGCACGACGGCCTGGTCGTCAACGACCAGGACGCGGACGCTACGTGGAGATCAACTGAGAGGCGAGGCGTCCGGCCAAAGCAGTGCCGCACGCCACGGCAGACCGGAGGTGATGCCCCATCCAGCACGACCGTCTAGGACAGCAGGGGAAGCGACGAGAAGGGCGAGGACGGTCTGAGCGACGGCTCGTGAGCCTGGCCGTTGCCGCTGCGCATGCGGACGCCTCAACGCGCACGCTGCGCCGCTACATCTCGCCCGGCAAGCTCACCGGCTACCGTGTCGGGCCCCGTCTGATCAAGGTCGACCTCAACGAGGTCGAGGTGATCGTCCGGCCCATCCCCACGGCCCGCGACCCCGGGCCAACGACCGGCTGACATCGGGCCGCACGCCCGCGCGGCCGGGCCTGGCACGCGTCAGGGCACCTGGCACACAACTGGCATGGGAAAAGGTCAGGCCCGGCTGGACCCGGGCTGACCTGCTACAACAGTGGTGGAGCTGAGGGGAATCGAACCCCTGACCTACTCGATGCGAACGAGTCGCGCTACCAACTGCGCCACAGCCCCGGCACCCGCCGTCCTCCGGCGGACCAGGAAACACTAGCAGCCATTCACTGCCCGGCCGCGCGGCGGTAGCCGGGGCGGGCGGGGCCGGTGAGGTCGGCCAGGTCGAGATCGTCGTCGGTGGCGTCCACCAGCGACGTCCCGGCCGGGAGCGGCGGGGCCGACACCGGCTGCAGCCGCGGCAGCGCCGGGGCGATCTCCACCGGCTCCGCCGGGTCGCGACGCACCGGGTCGCCCGTGCCGGGCACCCGCTCGGGGTCCTCCGCGACCAGGTCGTCGAGATCGTCCGATGTATCGCGGTCGCGGCGATCGTCGGCGAGGTGATCGGGCCGGCCGGGATCGGGACGGCGCGTCGATCCGGGCCGGCGGGACTCGTCGCGTCCGCGGCGGTCTCGTTCGTCTGTCGGGTCGTCGGCCGCGTCGCCGATCGCGGGGTCGCCGATCGCCGGGGGCCGGCGGGTGCCGGCCATCCGGGCGGCGCGGCGATAACGGATGGACTCCTCCAACCGCACCTGGCGGCGCAGGTACACGAGGTAGCCGACCAGGCCGAGGTCGACGGCGGAGTGCGGCAACCACAGACCCGGAACGGCGACGGCTGCGACCACACCCGTGACGACCGCGGCAACGAGCAGGGCCAACACCGTCCGCTGCCGGAACCCGTAACGGGCGCGGGCAGCGAGCGCGGCGGCCTCGGCGTCGTAGCCGCCGCGGCCGGGACGGTAGCGGGGTGGGGGCCGCTCCCAGCGCGGATCCTCCGGAGTACCGGCCCGGTCGACCACGTCCCTCTCGTCGATCACATCCACCTCCGGTTCGCCGGCCACGTCACGATCCGACCGACGCCGCGGCCGCTCCAGCACCCGCCCGGACAGCGCGGCCAGGCTGGGCCGAGCCACCTCCTGGCGGTGCCGGGCGACCGCAGGAACCAGGACGAGCAGCCATGTCATCACCAGACCCGCGAAGATCATCGAACTGGGCATGCCGCCTCCTCCCCCCACGGCGCAGTCCAGACCAGACGCCGTTTTCCCGGCCGGCGTCGTGTCCGCTCGGACCACGGTAGTGACGGCGGACGACCGATCAGGGCAGCGACGCGCCAGGATCGTCAGGTTCACCCCCGAGAATGACGCGGTGAGCTGTGACACGTGGTGCGTGCGTGGATTACGCGGCGGAAGCGCGGTTGGCGTCGACCAGGCGTCCGACGAGGCCGGACCGGCCCGGTTCGTCCGCGGTGAGGGCGAAGCAGAGGTGATCTCGCCAGCCCCCGTCGACGTCGAGATACCGGCGGAACATGCCCTCCTGACGGAAGCCGAGCTTGGCGAGCACCCGCAGGCTCGCCGCGTTCTCGGGCCGGACGGTGGCCTCCAGCCGGTGCATCCCGACGGGGCCGAAGCAGTGGTCGACCGCCAGCGCGACGGCCGCGGTGATCACGCCGCCGCCGGCCACCCGCGCGTCCACCCAGTAGCCGACGTAACCGGAGAGCAGGGGTTCGCGCACCACGTTGCCGATCATGACGTGCCCGGCGAACCGGCCGTCGAGCGTCACCGCGAACGGTAGTGCCGCTCCCCGCCGTCCGGCCGAGCGCAGCTGGAGCCATCGCCCCGGCCACTCACCCGGGGCGTGTCGCTGCTGCCAACCGCCGGGCATGGACGGCTCCCACGGGGCGAGATGGTTCTGGTCGCGGATGCGGATGGCCGACCAGGCCGAACCGTCGCGCAGCCGGACCGGACGCAGCTCCACCAGACCGGCGGCCACCCGCAGCGGCCCGAGCACGGCCGGCCAGCCGGGGTGGCGTCCGGACGGCCGGTCGGAGTACGCGTGCGCCATGGGCGTCAGGCGGGCGCGGGCAGGTAGGCGACGGTCACGGGCTCGTCGAGGCCGATTTCCGTCAGCTCTTCGGGCACGATGATCAGCGCGTTGGCCTCGGTGAGCGACGAGAGCAGGTGGGTGCCGGAGGTGCCGAGCGGCTGCACGAGGTAGTCGCCCGTGGCCTGCTCCCGCAGCAACCGCCCCCGCAGGTAGCCGCGACGTCCGTGCACCGAGATGACGGGCGAGGTGAGGCGGGCGGTCATCGAGCGGCGGTGCGGGTCCGCCCGGCCCAGCGCCGTACGCACCAGCGGCCGGACCAGCACCTCGAACAGCAGCAGCGCAGTGGCGGGATGGGCCGGGAACAGGAACGTCGGTACCCGGTCGGGCCCGAGCAGCCCGAACGCCTGGGTCGATCCGGGATGCATGGCGACCCGGGTGATGTCGAGGTCGCCGAGACCGGTCAGCGCGGCGTGCACCTCGGCGCCGGTGTGCCCGCCGACAGCACCGCAGACGACGATGACGTCGCTGAACGGAAGCCGGTCCTGCAGCGCCGCGCCGATGTCGCGGGCGTCGCCCGGCACCAGCCCGGCCCGGGACGTGTCGGCACCGGCCTCGCGGGCGGCGGCGGTCAGGGCATGGGAGCAGACGTCGACGACCTGGCCCGCGCCCGGGGCCCGCGTCAGGTCCACCAGCTCGTCGCCGCAGGAGATCACCGAGACTCGCGGCCTCGGGTACACGAGCACCTTGTCCCGGCCGGCTGCGGCCAGCAGCGCCACCTGCGGCGACCCGATCACGGCATCGCGACGCACCGCGACGTCGCCGGGCTGGACGTCCTCGCCGATCCGCCGCACGAACGCCGCCGACGGCACGCCCTGGTACACGGTGAGCCACGCGGCGCCGGCGTCGGTGAACCCGACGGGCACGACCGTGTCCGCGAGCGTCGGAAGCGGCGCCCCCGACGCCACCCGGACGGCCTGGCCCGGCTGCAGGCGCAGCGGCTGGCGCGACCCGGCCGGGATCTCCCCCACCACGGGGACCGACACCGGCTCGTCCTGCGACGCTCCGACGAGATCGACCGAGCGCACCGCGTAGCCGTCGATACCGGCCTGGTCGAAGCCGGGCAGTGGCCGCGAGCTCACCACCTCTTCGGCGGACCGCAGACCGTGCGCCTCGGAGATCGCCACGCGCACCGGGGCGGGCTTGACCGCGGAACCCAGCACCCGGTGCAGCTGCTCGTCGACCGACCGCATGCTCAGTCCTGCAGGCGGGCGGTGAGCCAGGCGCGCAGATCCGGGCCGTACTCGGGGCTCTGCAGCGCGAAGTCGACGAACGCCCGGACGTAGCTGCCAGGATTGCCCAGGTCGTGGCGCCCGCCGCGGTGCACGACCACGTGCACGGGGTGGCCGTCGTCGATGAGGAGCTGCACGGCGTCGGTGAGCTGAAGCTCGCCGCCGGCACCGGGCTCGATGCGGTCGAGCGCGTCGAAGATCGCGACGTCGAGCAGGTAGCGCCCGGCCGCCGCGAACGTCGAGGGCGCCTCGTCGGCCGGCGGCTTCTCCACCATGCCGTGCACGGCCTTGACGTCGTCGTCCTCGGTGTCGGAGACCTCGAACACGCCGTAGGCGGAGATCTCGGCCCGGGGGATGTCGAACGCGCACAGCACGCTGCCTCCCCGCCGGGCCCGCACGGCGGCCATCTTCGTCAGGACCCCCGCCGGCAGCACGAGATCATCGGGCAGCAGAACCGCAAAGGCGCCCTCGGCCGGGTCGATCGCGGATCGGGCGCAGCCGACGGCGTGGCCGAGCCCGAGCGGCTCGTCCTGCGTCACGATCCGGACAGCGATGAGTTCGTGGGCGCGGCGGACCTTCGCCACGAGCTTGTCCTTGCCCCGCGCGGCGAGGGCCTTCTCCAACTCCGAGGAATCGGCGAAATGCGCGGCAACGGCGTCCTTGCCGGGTGAGGTGATGATCAGCAACTGCTCGGCCCCGGCCGCCGCGGCCTCCTCGGCCACGATCTCGATGCCCGGCGTGTCGACGACCGGCAGCAGCTCCTTCGGTACCGTCTTCGTCGTCGGCAGGAACCGGGTGCCGAGGCCCGCGGCGGGGACGACGGCGGACCGGAACGGCCGGGTGGCGGTCGGTGCCGATGATTCGCTCGCACGCTCGTTCATGGTGAGCGACCCTATCGGCGCCGATAGCGTGCTTGCGTGACGGGACACTCGATCGGGGCCGCCAAGGAGATGCTGCGCATCCGGCTGCTCGCGGCCCGACGGGCCCTGCCCGCACAGGAGCGAGCCCGCCGCGCGGCCGCGCTCACCGCCGGTGCCCTCGCCCTGGCCGCCCGGACGGGTGGGACGGTGTGCGCCTACCTGCCGGTCGGCTCCGAACCAGGAGATCCCGGGCTCGTCGACGCCCTGCACGACGCCGGCCACGAGGTGCTGCTGCCGGTGGTGGTCGGCCGTGAGCCTCTCGAGTGGGCGCGCTACGAGGGCCCGGCCTCGCTCGTCGACGCCCCGTTCCGGCTGCGCGAGCCCGCCGGCCCACGGCTCGGAGCTGCGGCGATCGGGCGGGCCCGGCTCGTGCTGGTGCCGGCGATGGCCGCCGACCGCCGCGGCGGACGGCTCGGCCGGGGCCGCGGCCATTATGATCGTGCGCTCGCCCTCGCCGCACCCGGGACGCCCCTGGTGGCCGTGGTCGGTGACGAGGAGCTGCTCGACGCGGTGCCGGTGGAGCCGCACGACCACCCGGTGACCGCCGTGCTCACGCCGGATGCGGGTGTCACCAGTTGTGGGAACAACGCCTGATCCCGACGGGTTATGCTGGCACTCTCTCTATGTGAGTGCCAGTTTGCGGAGGAACACGTGCCGACCTATCAGTACGCCTGCACTGCCTGTGACCATCGGTTCGAGGCAGTGCAGTTCTTCTCCGACGCGTCGTTGACGACGTGCCCCGCGTGCTCCGGCACGTTGCGGAAGGTCTTCTCGTCCGTGGGGATCGTATTCAAGGGCAGCGGCTTCTACCGCACCGACAGCCGCGCAGCGGCCGGTGGCGCGGTGGCGAACGCGGAATCCAAGTCCGAGTCCACGTCGGACTCGGCGAGCAGCTCCGGAGGCTCGGACACCAGCAGCTCCGGCGCCAAGGACGGTGGCCCCAAGGACGGCGGCGCCAAGGATCGCGGCGCCAAGGATCGCGGCGCGACGAAGGCCGGGTCGACATCGAGTTCGACGTCCGGATCGACCTCCGGCTCGAGCTCGTCGGGTGCCAGCAGTTCACCTGCCGCCGCCGCGTCCTGAGTCCGCCCCGTCCAGAGTCCGCCCGGTGCAGAATCATGACGCGACCGTCACCGCGCGGACCGATGGGCCCGCCGATCGTCGTGGTCTACGGCGCCGAACGTCGTCAGCTGAGGCGGCGCTCCATCGGGGCGGCGCGGCGGCGGCGGTGGCGGTGGCGGTGGCGGTAAGCAGGATGAGCGAGCCGGCGGTGAGGTCGAGCTGCGTGCTCACCGCTGAACCTCGGTGCCCTGCAGCCAGGTCCGCAGGACCAGCGGCGCGGCGTCCCGGACGGCGAGCCCGGCCGCGTTCGACCTGCTCCCAGGCGATGTAGACCACGGCGTAGAGGCTTTCGATGATCCACCACTGCGGGAGATCCGGGTCGAGCGCGCCGTGGCGCTGGGCGTGTTCGACCGCCCGGATCAAGGGCTCGTCCAACTCGGTGACGCGCCGTTCAATATCCACATCGTCGCGCAGTTCGGTGGCGCGCAACACGAAAATCAACCGCGGACCGAGCGGAACCAGCATCTCGACGAGCCGGCGCAACGGCTCCAGCACGTCGGGCGCGGGCCCAGCGGGTCCGTCCGGATCGAGACCGGCCTGCGCATAGACGTGGGTGAGGTGGTCGATCGCGTCGTGCGCGACGGCGGCCAGGACCGCCTCCCGGGTCGGGAACATCCGGTGCAGGGTCGTGCGGCCGATGCCGATCCGCGCGGCCAGCTCGGCCAGCGACAGCAACCGCCTTCCACGCCGCGCTCGTCGTCCCCCTCCGCAGCCTGCGACCCGACACCGCCGACCAGCTGCCGCCACCGTCGGGCCCCTCGGACCCATCGCGGGCCCGCCAGGTCCTCGACAACCATGCCCGCGGCAGGGGCCCGACCCGCAGCGGCCGGCGGCGCCGTCCGGCGAGGCCCGGGACCGAAGGTGAACCTCGACCGCGGACTCGGCCGGCAGGGTGAACCGCAGCACCCCGTTCCACCCCAGCATCTGTCGCGCGGCCACCGCGTACGTGGGACGCACAGCCCGGGCACGCCATCCGCTCCAGGTCCGAAGCCTGCTGTCCACATCACCCCCACCTGTCCACAGGTTCGGAACACGGCGGACTCCACCCCAGCCGAGCACCTAACGTCGGCCGCATGTCCGACGCCTCCCTCGCGCCTCGCCTGCGCCACCGCCTCGGCGCACTGATCACCGGGGCGCAGTGGCGCCGTGTCGCCCTGCTGCGTCGCTGCGCCGCCGGGCTGTTGGTCGCCCTCGCCCTGGTGCTCGCGCTCGCCCCGTCCACAGGCGTGGCCGGCACCCCGGTGGTGGTGGCCGCGCTCGACGTCGTCACGGGTCACACGCTCGACGCCGGCGATCTCGAGGTCCGGGAGTGGCCCGGCCGTCTCGTCCCGGCCGGCGCCCTCACCGATCCCGGCGCGGCGCAGGGCCACGTGCTGATCGGCGCGGCGCGGGCGGGCGAGCCGATCACTGACGTCCGGCTGGCCGGCGCCGGTACCGCGGCTGCGCTCGGCGGTGGCCCGGACGCCGCGGCGGTACCCGTCCGGCTCTCCGACGGCGGCGTTGCCGAGCTGCTGACACCGGGCAGCCGGATCGACGTCGTCGGGGAGTCCGACGGTCAGCCCGCCGTTCTCGCGGCGGACGCGGCGGTGGTGACGGTCCTACCCGCGCAGAAGGGACCGGGTGCGGGCCGGCTCGTCCTGGTCGCGATGCCCCG
>JAYSXW010000282.1:0-12506 GCA_043716935.1 Pseudonocardia sp. | reverse complement strand
GTCCATGTGCGTACGGCACCGCTGACGGTCGAGGAAGTCGCGGACGTCGACGGCATCCCGGTCACCTCGGCGGCGCGCACCCTGGCCGACATCGCCCGCACGCTGCCGTTCGAGCAGGCTGTCGTGATCCTGGACGCGGCGTTGGCGTCGAAGCGGGTCGACCCCCAACAGCTCGCCGAGGCCGCGTTGCGGGCAACAGGGTGGCTCGGTTCCCCGCGAGCCCGGCGTGCGATCGCCTTCACCGGCGCCGGGGCGCAGAGCGTGGGGGAGTCGCGCAGCCGCGTCGTTATCGCGCGGGCGGGCCTGCCGCCTCCCCTGCTGCAGTGGGAGGTGATCGACCGCTTCGGGCGTCGGATCGGATTCGTCGACTTCGGCTGGGAGCGGCACCACACCGTCGGCGAGTTCGACGGTGCCGTCAAGTACGGCCGACTGCTCCGGCCCGGGCAGCAGCCGGGCGACGTGGTCTTCGAGGAGAAGCGCCGCGAGGACCGCCTGCGCGACGAGGACCTCGCCGTCGTCCGCTGGACCTGGGACGAGCTCGACCGGTTCGAGGCGGTGGCCGACCGCATCCGCCGTCGATTCCGCCCGTGGTGAGCCGCGGTGGGCCCGCGCTCGCACACACCCCACGTGGTCGGCGCACACCGTCCGCACTGTGTGCGAGCACCGGGCGGTGTGTGGGAGCACCGGGTGTGCGGCCGTCAGGCCGCTAGGCCGGCCTGGACCTGCTTCAGGCTGGGGTTGGTGGCCGTTGCGCCGTCGGGGAAGCGGATGACGGGGACGGTCTGGTTGCCGCCGTTCACGCCCTCCACGAACGTGGCGGCCACGGGATCGCGCTCGATGTCGATCTCGTCGTAGGAGATTCCGGCCTGGTCGAGCTGTAACTTGAGCCGGCGGCAGTAGCCGCACCACGCTGTGGAGTACATCGTCACCTGTGCCATGCCCCGCTCAACGGCGGTGAGCCGAACTGTCTTCCCCGGATGTCAGGATGATCGCGTGACGCTCCCCCCGCAGCCGACCGCCCACGACCGGGGCCTTGCCGACCGACGTTCCGGCGAGGGGAACCTGGGCGAGCGGAACCTGGGCGGCCGGAGCCTCGGTAGCCGGAGCGTCGGTGACTGGAGCCCCGGCGGCTGGAGCGTCGGTGAGTGGGGCTCCGCCGACCGCGGGCTCGACGACGAGCAGCTCGCCGCCGTCACGGCGCCTCGGGGTCCGGTCTGCGTGCTCGCCGGAGCCGGCACGGGCAAGACGCGCACGATCACCCGCCGGATCGCGCACCTGGTCAGCACCGGGCACGTCGCGCCGGGCCAGGTTCTGGCCGTCACGTTCACAGCGCGGGCGGCGGGGGAGATGCGCACCCGGTTGCGGACGCTCGGGGTGGCCGGGGTGCAGGCCCGCACGTTCCACGCCGCCGCGCTGCGCCAGTTGCGCTACTTCTGGCCCCGCGTGGTGGGCGGCGACCAGTGGCAGCTGCTGGAGGGCAAGCTCCGCATCGTCGGTCAGGCCGCCGGCCGGGTGAAGGCCGGCACCGATGCGGCGTCACTGCGCGACTTCGCCGGAGAGATCGAGTGGGCCAAGGCCACACTTGTCACCCCGGCGGACTACGCCGTCACCGTCGCGAAGCTGCGCCGTGACACGCCGGGCCCGGCTGAGCAGGTCGCCGCCGTCTACGCGGGGTACGAGGCGCTGAAGAACCGCGCCGAGCTGCTCGATTTCGACGACCTGCTGCTGCACACCGCCGCGGCGCTGGAGGAGCACGGGAACGTTGCGGAGGAGTTCCGGGACCGGTACCGGTGCTTCGTCGTCGACGAGTACCAGGACGTCACACCGCTGCAGCAGCGTGTGCTCGACGCCTGGCTGGGCGATCGCGACGACCTGACGGTGGTCGGCGACGCCAACCAGACGATCTACACCTTCGCCGGCGCCAGCCCGCGCCACCTGCTGGAGTTCCCGCGCCGCTTCCCCGAGGCCGTGGTGGTGCGCCTGCAGCGCGACTACCGCTCCACCCCGCAGGTGGTGGCCGCGGCGAACACGCTGATCGGCGCGGCCCGCGGGCGGGTGGCGGGCACCCGACTGCAGCTGGTGGGCCAGCTCCCGCCTGGCCGGGAGCCCGATTTCACCGAGCACTCCGACGAGCCCGCGGAGGCCGCCGAGGTGGCCGCACAGATCAAGCGGCTCGTCGCCACCGGCGCCCCGGCGAGCGAGATCGCGGTGCTGTTCCGGATCAACGCGCAGTCGGAGGTCTACGAGCAGGCCCTCACCGACGTCGGGGTTTCGTACCAGGTCCGGGGCGGGGAGCGGTTCTTCTCCCGCCCCGAGGTGCGCCGCGCGATGATCGTGCTGCGGCAGATGGAGGCGTCGGATGCCCCGCTCGTCGAGGCCGTCCGCGCCGTGCTGGCGCCCGTCGGTCTCACCCCCGAGCCGCCCGGTGGTGCTGCGCAGCGTGCGCAGTGGGAGTCGCTGCTCGCGCTGGTGGAGCTGGCCGAGGAGCTGCTGGCCGTCGAACCGGACGCCGACCCGCGCCGCTTCTCCGCCGAGCTCGACACCCGCGCCGATGCCGCCCACCCACCGACCGTGCAGGGTGTGACGCTCGCGTCCCTGCACGCCGCCAAGGGCCTGGAGTGGGACGTCGTGTTCCTCGTCGGGCTCGCCGACGGCACGCTCCCCATCCAGCACGCCGACGGCGACGAGGACGCGATCGAGGAGGAGCGCCGGCTGCTCTACGTCGGCATCACCCGAGCCCGCCGCCGGGTCGCGCTGTCCTGGGCGCTGTGCCGCCAACCCGGGGGCGCGCGCAAGCGGCGGCGCAGCCGGTTCCTCGACGGCCTGATCCCCGACGAGCACCCGGCGTCGCGCAGTGCGGGCAGCGGCGGACCGGGCGGTCGAGCGGGCGGTGGGTCCGGCGCGTCCCGGGGCGGGACGAAGCCGCGCTGCCGCGTCTGCGGGTCGCCGCTGCTCGGGGTCGACGCGTTGACGGCGCGCCGCTGTACGGACTGTCCGTCCGATGTGGACGTGGAGCTGCTCGACCGGCTGCGGTCATGGCGGACCGGCGAGGCCAGGCAGCAGCAGGTCCCCGCATACGTGATCTTCACCGACGCCACCCTGGCGGCCATTGCGGAGCACCGCCCCGGCGACGCCGGCGCGCTGGTCGGCATTCCCGGTATCGGGGCCCGCAAGCTGGACCGCTACGGCTCCGCCGTGCTCGCCCTCGTCAGCGACGGGTAGTTGATCCGAGAAGTTCCCGTAAATGGGTTGTGTGGTCCGGCGCACCGTCTCTAGCGTGACGCAGCGTCGGACTTCACCAGCCCGTCCCTCGTCACGACCCAACCCTCGGAAGGGGTGAACTCCATGATCACGACCTCCACCGTCGAGAGCATCCGAGGCACCCGTCCGTCCGACGTCCTCGTGGTGCCCGGCGCGCCCGCCGGCTCCATCCAGGAGTGGACGAAGGGCGGATTCGCGATGGATCACAACTACCCAGGTATGTCCGACGTGGAGCATCGCCATAGGTAGGCGACTCACCACAGGCCAGCAGAACCGAGGCCGCGGACCCCCACAGGGACCGCGGCCTTTTTGTTTGTCCAGGTCACGTCCCCTCGAGTACGTCGACGTCCTGCCTGACCACTTTCCTCAGGAGGTAGCAGTGTTAGTCCGGTCCGTTCCGCTGGACGGCGGAGCGATATGTCTCGAGCAGCTGGGTGGCGACCCCGTCGCCGAGCTGGGCTCCCTGATCGAGGCGGCACCCCGCACCGATCTGGAGCTTCCGTGCCGCCTCGGCGACGCCGACCTCTGGTTCGCCGAGATCCCGGCCGAGCTCGAGCGCGCCAAGGGCCTCTGCGCGCGGTGCCCCGTCCAGGCCGAGTGCCTGGCCGGTGCCCTGCGTCGGCAGGAGCCGTGGGGCGTGTGGGGCGGCGAGATCTTCGAGCGTGGGAGCGTCATCGCGCGCAAGAGGCCGCGTGGCCGCCCGAGCAAGGCCGCCCTGGCCCGTGACCGCGAGCTGGCTGACGCCGGCCTGCGTATCGCTTGACCGCCCGTTCCCCCGCCCGACACCCCCCGCCCGACCTGTCGACCCCGCGAGGGTCCTTCACCGCCAGGAGTCCCGATGACCGACTTCGTGCCCACCGCCGTGTTCACCACTGCCGTCGCCGACGTGCGACCCGAGCCCCGTGACCGAGAAGGAACGCTGATGTTGCTCCACGAAGCCCTCGCCCGATCTCGACAGCAAGAGGCCCAGGAAGCGGCCCGCCGGCACGCGCTGGCGCGTTCGCTCACCGCGGGCCGTTCCTGGGCAGTGCTTGCCCGCTTCGCCACCCGGCGCGCCCACCGCGCGCGGGCCGGCGCTCTGGACCGCGGTTCCCGTGCCGCGGTGAGCTCGGCACGCTGAGGGATGAACAGGGACGGGTGAACGGGGGACGGGCCCCGCCGCTCAGGTGTGGCGGCCGACCGACTCGTCGTGTGCGTCGAAGATCCACGGCTGCCAGTGCCGCACGATCCCGCGCAGCCGGACGTCGGCGTCGAGCTGGCAGAGCACGCCGAGGGTGCCCATGGTCACCCGGTGGATGAGCAGGTACTGCGCCGGCAGGGTGAGCTCGCGGCCGGTGTTGAACTGCCCGCTCCGCGGATCTCCGACCCGCTCGGCCTGGCCCTGCAGCCAGCGCCGGTCGAAGCGGAACACCTCCGAGCGCAGCGGCTCGGTGAACGGCGACAGGTAGGCGACGGCCTCCTCCGCACCGAGCGTGGAGCCGGTGCGCAGGAATTTCTCGTCGCGCAGCAGCTCCAGCAGTTCATCGGACCGGTTCTCCAGCGCGAGCCGCACCATCACCGACAGCGGGCGGGGCAGCCCGTCGGGCAGCCGGGCCACCGCGCCGAAGTCGATCACCATGAGCCGGCCGTCGGGCAGCACGTGGAAGTTGCCGGGGTGCGGGTCGGCGTGCAGGAGCCCGACCCGGGCGGGCGAGGAGTACAGGAACTCGGAGAGCAGCTCGGCCACGGCGTTGCGCTCGTCCTGCGTCCCGGAGCGGATGACGTCCGACAGCTTGCGGGCGGTGATCCACTCCGTGACCATCGCGCGCGGCGCCGACGCCACCACCCGTGGCACGACGACCTTCTCGTCGCCCTCGAACGCGCCGGCGAAGATGCGTTGGTTCTCCGCCTCGTCGCGGTAGTCCAGCTCCTCCTCCATCCGGTCGCGCAGCTCCGTGATCAGGGGCTTGATCTCCATCCCCGGCATGAGCGGCTGGATCAGCCTGCTCATGCGCGAGAGCTGCCGCAGGTCCGACCGCAACGCCTCCTCCGCGCCCGGGTACTGCACCTTGACCGCCACCTCGCGGCCGTCGCTCCACACCGCGCGGTGTACCTGCCCGATGCTCGCGGCCGCGGCGGGGGTGTCGTCGAACTCCCGGAACCGCGACCGCCAGCCCCGGCCGAACTGCTCGGCGAGCATGCGGTGCATGTCGGCCGTGGCCATCGGGGGTGCGGCGGACTGCAGCTTGACCAACGACTCCCGGAACGGCGCTGCCATCTCGTCGGGCACCGCGGCCTCGAACACACTCAGGGCCTGGCCGAACTTCATGGCCCCGCCCTTGAGCTCGCCGAGTACCGCGAACAACTGTTCGGCACTCCTGGCCATCATCTGCGCGGAGATCTCGTCGCTGTTGCCGCCGGCCAGCCGCTTGCCCCAGCCGGCAGCGGCTCGCCCGGCCACCCCGAGGGGCAGGCTGGCGAGCTTGGCCGTACGTGCTGCGGTCCGCCGCGGAATGTCGCTCACTCATTTATTGTCGCCCCTCCGGACCCCGACTCGCTCGCCGCACACCCGGCGCGTGGCCCGGGCGCACGTGGTCGCGCCACACCCGCATCCCGCCACCGGCTCCCAGACGCGGCGGGTCAGCGTGCCCCGCGCCGGGTCGACCTGCAGCGTCGCCTCCAGCGTCGATGGGACGTCGACGGCGCCGGCCGCCCCGTCCAACGCGGCGAGAGCCTGGGCAGTGGCGAGCGCCACCGTCGCCGTGACGCAGGCGGGGTCGGCGCTGCCCGTCCGATCGACCAGCTGCGCGGGCACGCGTGCCCAGGCCGCATCGTGCACACCCCGGCGCAGCTCCACGCAGCGCAGGCAGGCCGTACGGCCGGGCAGCACGAGTGGACCGACGACACCCGTGCCGTCGCGAAGTGCGGCCGTCAGGTGAGCGGTGCCGGTGATGTGCAGCTCCGTGGTCAGATCGGGGTCGACGGCCAGCGCATCGGCCAGCACGACCAGATCGGGTACCAGCCGCAGCGGCGGTGGCCGCGTCCGGACACCCGGGCACAACCGCCGCACCGCCGCGGCGACGGCGACGAGCCGGTCGCGCCCGCGGTCGGCGTCGACGAATCCGGTGCCCAGGTCGGCGGCCGACACCACACCTGCGCAGCCGACGTACACCATGCCGACCCCGGCCTGCACCAACCCGACGACGACCCCCACAGCCACCGGGCCGCTGCCGTGCACCACCACCGCGCTGCCCGTTCGGTGCCGGGCCCGGCGCTGCGCTCCCGCCACGTCGACGAGCGCGCCCGCGTCGAGGAGATCGCGCAGCAGCAGGTCGGCCTCGTCGGCGGCCGCCCCCCGCTCGACCGCCCGGGCCAGCACGTCGGGGGGCCGGGCGGGCGCCGTCAACTCGTCGACCATCTGCGCGAGCGGCGGCGACAGCCCGTCGACATCGAGGGCGGTCGCCGGATCGATGCCGATGAGCCGATGCCCCGGTCCGAGGCGCAACACGGTTCGGTGCGGGGCGAGGGCCACGAGGGCCGGTAAGGAGGTCACATCCGCAGGGTGCCGCAGGCCCCCGACACCCGCATCGATCCGTCCACAGGAGGCGGCCCGACCTGTGGACAACTCGGGATCCGCGCCGCGGACTGCGCCCACCGCCTACTCTGGAAACGTGGCGCACCCCGCGGTCGTCGAAGTCCGACGCAGTGATCGACGCCGGCGCATGGTCAGTGCCCGGCGGGAGGGTGACACGGTGATCGTCTTCATCCCCGGTTGGATGAGCCATTCCGAGGAACAGAGTTGGGTGGACGAGATGGTGCGCCGCCTGGAGCTCAGCGAGGCCCGCAAGCGCTCCCCGGCCCGCAAGGGCGACGGCGAGCTGCTGCGGCGCAGTGAAGAACTCTCGCAGCGTTGGTTGGAGGGCCGGGCCGGGCCCGTCAGCGTCCGGTGGGTGCCGCCGATGAGCACGCGCTGGGCGTCGTGCACCCCGGCCGACGCCACCATCCGGGTCTCCGACCGGCTGCGTGACGCCCCGGGGTGGGTGGTGGACTACGTGCTCGTGCATGAGCTCACCCACCTGCTCGAACCCGGCCACGACGCGGCCTTCTGGGCCTGGGTGCACCGCTATCCCCGCGCCGAGCGGGCGATGGGTTACCTGGAGGGACTGTCGGCCGCCGCGGGGCTCGGCCTCACCGGCACCGACGGCGACGACCCTTCGGAGACCTAGCCCCTAGTCCCCGTCGATCTCGTCGGGATCGACGGGAGCGTCCTGGCCGGCCAGCTTCTCCAGCTCCGCGATGGGGTCTCCGATCTCGGTACGCCCGACGAACGCGGCCGGATCGTCGAGGTCGTCGGCCGACGGGACAAGATCGGGGTGTGCCCATAGCGCGTCGCGGCCGGCGGTGCCGCGTTGCTCACCGAGCAGCCGCCACAGCTCCGCGGCGGCGCGCAGCCGGCGTGGCCGCAGCTCCAGCCCGACAACGGTGGCGAACGTCTGCTCGGCCGGCCCGCCGGACACGCGCCGCCGCCGCAGGGTCTCACGCAGGGCCGCGGCACCGGGCAGCCGCTCGCCCACGGCCTCGGCCACCACGGCGTCCACCCAACCCTCGACGAGTGCGAGCAGCGTCTCCAACCGCGCGAGCGCTGCCTTCTGCTCGGGCGTGGTCTCGGGCTCGAACATGCCCGACTGCATGGCCTCCTCGATCGCGCCCGGGTTGGACGGGTCGATGCCGCGGGCCAGCTCCTCGATCCGTGACGAGTCGACACGGATGCCGCGGGCGTACTCCTCGACGGTGGACAGCAGCCGCTCCTTGAGCCACCCGACGTGCGTGAAGAGGCGGTGGTGGGCGGCCTCGCGGGCGGCGAGGAAGATCATGACCTCGCTCGCGGGGAGGCCGAGCTCGCGACCGAACTTCTCGACGTTCTCCGGCAGCAGCGCGGCCACCCGATCGGGCCCGACGGGGATGCCGATCTCGGTCGACGTCAGCACCTCGGACGCCAGCTGCCCCAGCCCGTTGCCGAGCTGGCTGCCGAACGCGAGCCCGCCCATCTGACCGAGCATCGCAAGCATCGGGCCGGCGGCCGCGCGGGCCTCTGCGGGCAGCGCATCGGTCCAGGCGCCGGCGACGCGCCGGGCGATCGGGTCGCACAGCCGCTTCCAGGTGGGCAGGCTCGCGTCCACCCACTCCGTGGCCGACCAGCCCTTGGCCTCGGTGGCGCCCGCGGGGAAGTCGGTGGCGGGGTCGAGCCAGAGCTCAGCGAGCTTCACCGAATCGCTCACGGCAGCGCGCTGGGCCCCGGTCAGCGACGAGGTGCTGCCGGCGAGGTGCTGGTGGGCGATCTGCGCCGCGAGGTCGTAGTTGACCGGCCCGCCGCCGCTCGTCTGCGCCTGGCTGAGCATCTGGCCGAGCTGGGTGAGCATCTGGCCGAGCTGGCTGACGTCGAAGCCGCCGGCACCGCCCATTCCCGGCATGCCGGGCATCCCGGAAAAACCCCCGCCGGGCATACCCGGCAGGTTGCCGAGGCCGAACGGATCCTGGGGTCCGTCGCCGCCCGGGCCGTCGCCCGGGCCACCCTTGTCCCGGTCCTTGTCACGGTCGGACGGCCCGAATCCGAACGGGGTGTCGCTCATGGCGACAACGGTACGCGTGACGGCCGGTCGGGGTGTCGGCCGTCGGGGGAGCCGAGGGCAACCGGCCCGGCAGCGGCCCTACGGGGAGCTGACCGTCGCTCCACATAAGCTCCCGCCCGTGAACCGCCGGTCCTGGAACGTCGCCGCCGCCTGCCTGCTGGCCCTGGCCCTGGGTGTGCTGGGTGCGACGCTGCCGGTACCGGTCGTCGCGCTGGGTCCCGGCCCGACCTTCGACACCCTCGGTCAGGTGGACGGCACCCAGGTGGTCGCGGTGAACGGGCTGACGACGTACCCGACCTCAGGGCACCTCAACATGACGACGGTGTCGGTCACCGACCGCCTGACGCTGTTCTCCGCCCTGGGCCTGTGGGCTGACCCGGGCCGGCAGCTGGTGCCCCGCAACGACATCTTCCCGCCGGAGAAGTCCGATGCGCAGGTGCAGCAGGAGAACACCGAGCAGTTCACCGAGTCCGAGTCGGCGGCCGAGCTCGCCGCCATCACCGACCTGCGGCTGCCGACGCGCGTGGTCGTCGCGGACCTGGTGCCCGACTCGCCCGCCGCCGGTGTCCTGCAGGCCGGTGACGAGATCGTCACCGTCTCTGGCCGCCCGGTCGCCTCCGCGGAGGCGGTGTCGGCCGCCCTGGTCGGGACGACGCCCGGCCAGACCGTCACGGTCACCTACAAGCGGGGTGACGAGCAGCGCGACGGCACGGTGGTGCTCGGGACGAATCCGGACCGCCCCCAGGGCCTGCTCGGCGTCCGCCCCGGCATCGAGCCACGTTCGGGCGACATCGCGATCAGTCTCGGCGACATCGGCGGTCCGTCGGCCGGGCTGATGTTCGCGCTCGCGGTCGTGGACAAGCTGACTCCGGGCGAGCTGACCGGCGGCCGGTTCGTCGCCGGCACCGGCACGATCACCCCGGACGGGACGGTCGGCGCGATCGGTGGCATCCCGTTCAAGATGCGGGCGGCGAAGGATGCGGGCGCCACCACGTTCCTGGTGCCGGCGGCCAACTGCGACGAGGCCAGGGGCGCCACGCCCGACGGTTTGGCACTGGTCCGCGTCGGCACGCTCGCCGAGGCCGTCACGGCGCTGGACGCCCTGCGCGCGGGTGCCGCCACACCGCCCTGCTGATCGCCGCCTCTGCTGATCGCCGCGCTGCTGATCCTGGCCTGCCGACTTCCGTGCGGCCGGTGGCCGCCCCATGATCGCCGGTCCGAGATCAGTGGCCCGAACGGGAACCGAACACCCCGCCGATAGAGTTGACCGGGCAGAGCGAGCCGTGTCCCGGCCGCCGCTGGTGACCGGGCAAGGCCGCCGCAGCGCCCGGGCCGGCGCCGCCCGGCGTCAGACCCTCGAATCACTGGAGTGTGCCCTGTGGCCATGCGGCCCTCGGTGGGAGCCCCGAAGCTGACCCGCCGCACCCGGATCCTCCTCGCTATGGCGGGGGTCCTGGTGCTGTTGCTGCTCGGCGGCGCCCGCCTGATCGACTTCTACATCGACTGGCTGTGGTTCGGCGAGGTCGGCTTCCGCTCCGTGTTCACCACCGTGCTGTTCACGCGGATCGTGCAGTTCCTGATCGGCGGCCTGCTCATGGGCGGCCTCGTGGCGCTCTCGTTGTGGTTGGCCTACCGCTCGCGCCCGGTGTTCGTGCCCGTCACCGGGCCGGAGGACCCCATCGCGCGGTACCGCACGGTGATCATCGGGCGGCTGCGGCTGTTCGCCGTCGGTATCCCGCTCGTGATCGGTCTCATCGCCGGCGCCGCGGCACAGGGCGACTGGCAGACGGTGCAAATGTTCCTGAACTCCACGCCGTTCGGCACCACCGACCCCGTGTTCAACGTCGACATCAGCTTCTACGCGTTCCAGCTGCCGTTCTACCGGTACGTGCTCGACTGGCTGTTCGTGTCCGTCGCGATCAGCTTCATCGTCGCGCTGATCACCCACTACATCTTCGGCGGCATCCGGCTCACCGGCCGCGCCGGGCAGGTCTCGGCCGCGGCCCGCGGCCAGCTCGCCGTCCTCGCGGGGGTGTTCGTGCTGCTCAAGGCCATCGCGTACTACCTCGACCGGTACGAGCTGCTGTTCTCCGGCCGCAACGACAACTTCTACGGGGCCACTTACACCGATCTCAACGCGGTGCTGCCAGCCAAGCTGATCCTGCTGGTCATCGCGATCATCTGCGCTGCGGCGTTCTTCGCAGCGGTGTTCCGCCGCAACCTGCAGCTGCCGGCCATCGCGACGGTACTGCTGGTCCTGTCCAGCGTGCTCGTCGGTTCGGCGTGGCCCGCGGTCCTGCAGCAGTTCGTCGTCGCCCCCAACGCGCAGCAGCGCGAGGCCACGCCGATCGAGCGCAACATCGCCGCCACGCGGCAGGCCTTCGGGCTGACCCAGGTCAAGACCGTCGACTACAGCGGCCGGTCGACGGTGACACCGGCCGAGGTCGGCGCGGACACTTCCACCATTCCCAACATCAGGCTGCTGGACCCGTCGAAGGTCTCCAAGACGTTCACCCAGTTCCAGCAGCTGCGGGCGGTCTTCGGATTCAACACCCCACTGGATATCGACCGATACCCGACCGGGGTGGACGGCACCCCGCAGGACTACGTGGTGGCGCTGCGCGAGCTGGAGTCGGCGAACCTGACGGGCAACCAGCTCGACTGGATCAACCGCCATCTGGTGTATACGCACGGCAACGGCCTCGTGGCGGCCCCGGCCAACGCGGTGAACGGGGCGCTGGACGCCCAGGGCGGGCAGGGTGGCCTGCCCAACTTCACCAACGTCGACACCTCCGTCAGCAAGGACCCCGCGCAGAACGCGAACGTCCCCGAGTCGCTCCGGGCCGCCGAGCCGCGCACGTACTACGGCGAGCTGAACACCGACTACTCGATCGTCGGGGGCAGCGGGCGTGCCGCGGCGGTCGAGTACGACTCGGACGATGCGCGCTCCACCTACACGGGCCGCGGCGGTGTGCCGCTGGGCAACGTGCTCAACCGGCTCGTCTTCTCGCTGCACTACGGCGAGCGGAACATCCTGTTCAACAGCTCGATCAACGACGACTCGAAGATCCTCTACGTCCGCAACCCGGCCAGCCGCGTGCAGGAGGTGGCGCCGTGGTTGACCACCGACGGTGACCCCTACCCGGCGGTCGTGAACGGCCGGATCACCTGGATCGTCGACGGCTACACCACGCTCGACAACTATCCCTACGCCCAGCGCGTGCAGCTGGGCCAGGCCACGAGTGACGCCCTGCAGAGCCCCGCGTTGGCCGACCGGCCCGAGCTGAATCGCAGCGTCAGCTACCTGCGCAACGCGGTGAAGGCCACCGTCGACGCCTACGACGGCACGGTCTCGCTCTACGCGTTCGACGAGAACGATCCCGTGCTGAAGACGTGGATGAAGACGTTCCCGGGCACGGTGAAGCCCGCATCGGAGATCAGCGACGCCCTCCGCTCGCACTTCCGCTATCCTGAGGACCAGTTCAAGGTGCAGCGCGAGCTGCTCACCGAGTACCACGTGGACAATCCGACCGACTTCTTCAACAACGTGTCGTTCTGGAACGTCCCGTCCGACCCGTCGCCGGGCAACGGCGCCACCGGTACGAGTCTGCGACAGCCGCCGTACTACATCGTTGC
>JAYSXW010000281.1:0-4119 GCA_043716935.1 Pseudonocardia sp. | reverse complement strand
CGACATCCGACGTCGTGGCGGACCTCCGACGCGCAGGAGGCTCGGCTCAGCTTCTCGCTGTCCGCCCAGCGGCGAGGGCTCGCAGCCCACCGAGGGGTGTGTCCCCGTCGGCCGGCGCGTGGCGGGTGCCGCAGGCCGGGCAGATGTAAGCCTCGTCGAGGCGCTCCCCGCAGGCGCAGACCCAGCCCTTCCGGCGAGCGGGGTTGCCGGCCACGAAGGCGTGCGCGGGAACGTCGCGGGTGACGACGGCGCCGGCCCCGGCGAACGCGTGAGGGCCGATCTCGATGCCGCACACCACGACGACGCCGGCGCCCAGGCTCGCGCCGCGCCCGACGCGGGTGGGGATCAGATCGGTGCGGCGGATCGCCGCCCGGGGGCGCAGGTCGTTGGTGAACAGCACGTTGGGCCCGAGGAACACCTCGGCCTCGCAGGTCACGCCGCTGAACACGAGCGTGCCGTTCTTGACGGTGCACCGGTCACCGAGCGTGGCGCCGTCCTCGACGAACGCGCCGTCGCAGATGTTGCAGTCCCGGCCCACGCGGGCCCCGGGCAGGACGTGCGCGAACGCCCACACGCGCGTCCCGTCCCCGACCTCGGTGCTCTCGCACAGCCCCTGGGGATGGACGAACACCGTCACGACCGCACCGCAGCGGCCAGCACCTCGACCACCCGCTCCTGCTGCTCGGCGGTGATCTCGGGGAACAGCGGAAGTGACAGGATCGTATCGCCGAGTCGTTCGGCGGCGGGGAAGTCGCCGGCCTTGCCGAGGTCGGCGAACGCGCCGGTCAGGTGCACGGGCGTGGGATAATGGATACCCGCGCCGATGCCGGCGGCGTGGAGGTCGGCGAGCACCCGGTCGCGGTCGTCGACCTGGATCACGTACAGGTGCCAGACCGGTACGTTCCCGGCGTCGACGGTCGGCCCGACGACACCCGGGAGGTCGGCGATCAGGGCGTCGTAGCGTGCGGCTGCGGCCCGCCGTGCCTCGTTCCAGGCCTCCAGCCGACGCAGCTTGGCCGAGAGGACGACGGCCTGGAGGGTGTCGAGGCGGCTGTTGAAGCCCAGGGTCGTGTGCTCGTACTTGCGCGGCGAGCCGTGGGCACCCAGCAGCCGGACCTGGGTGGCGAGTTCGGCGTCGTCGGTGAGGACGGCGCCCGCGTCGCCGTAGGCTCCGAGGTTCTTGCCCGGGTAGAAGCTGGTGGCGGCGATGTCGCCGAGAGTGCCGGCGGCCCGACCGTCGCGGCGCGCTCCCTGCGACTGGGCCGCGTCCTCGACGATCGCGACGCGCTGCGGCAGCGCGGAGCGCAGCCCGGCGACGTTCGCGGTCTGCCCGTAGAGGTGCACCGGGAGGACGACACGAGTGCGCGGGGTGATGGCGGCAACGGCGGCGTCGACGTCGAGCAGTGCCGTGTCGGCGTGGCAGTCGGCGAGCACGGGCGTGGCACCGGTGCGGGCCACGGCCTCCGCCGTCGCGATGAACGTGTTGGCCGGTACGACGCACTCATCGCCCGCGCCCACGCCCAGCGCACGCAGCGCCAGCTCCAGCGCGTCGGTGCCGTTGGCGACGCCGACGCAGTGCGCCACCCCGATGTAGGACGCGTAGGCCGACTCGAACTCGGCGACCTGCGGGCCGCCCACGAACGCGGTGGCGGCCAACACGGCCGCCCAACCCCGCGCGACCTCGTCGGCCACCTGTGCGTGCTGGGCGGCCAGATCGACGAGGGGGATGCTGCCGGACATGGGGCTCCTAGCTGGTGACGAGGGAGAGCGCGGCCGCGAGAGCCGCGACGATGGCGAGCTGGTCGTCGTCGGTGAGCTCGTGGTGCACGGGCAGGATCAACGTGGCTGTGGTGAGGTGCTCGGTGACGGGCAGCGGCCCGTGCGGGTGGCCCGCGTACGCGGGCTCCAGGTGCGCGGCCATGATCCCGCGACGCGCGGAGATGCCGGCCGCGGCGAGCGCACCCAGCACCTCGACGACCGGCGGCGCGCCGTCGGGCAGCTCCACCCAGAACGACTGGTAGTTGGCCTCACCGGAGGTCGGATCACGCACCGGGCGCACGGGCAGCGGCGCGAGCAGCTCGTGATAGCGGGCCGCGATCTCGCGGCGGCGCGCGACGATGCCCGGCAGCCGGCGCAGCTGCACGAGACCCAGGGCGGCCTGGATGTCGGTCATGCGGTAGTTGAACGCCGTCTCGGCGTACCCCTCGAGCACGATCGTCGAACCCGCGGCGTGTCGGTCCGCGGCCGAGACGGTCATGCCGTGCTCGCGGAGCCGGCGCAGGCGGGCGGCCCACTCGGCGTCGTCGGTGGTGACCATGCCGCCCTCACCGGTGGTGAGAAGCTTGCGGGGATGGAACGACCAGGCCGCGAGCAGCGCGCCCGCGCCCACCGGGCGCCCGTTCCACGTCGATCCGGCGGCGCAGGCGGCGTCCTCGATCACGGGGACTTCACCCGCTACCGAGCGGAGCCCGGCGATGTCGGCGGGCTGTCCACCCTGGTGCACGGCCATGACGGTCCGAGTGCGCGGAGTGAGCACCGCGGCCACCGACTCCGGCGTGAGGTTCCCCGACTCCGGCGAGACGTCGGCGAACACCGGCGTGGCGCCGCAGTAGCGCACGGCGTTGGCCGTGGCGATGAACGAGAACGACGGGACGACGACCTCGTCGCCCGGGCCGACGCCCAGCACGTACAGGCACAGGTGCAGCGCGGTCGTGCAGTTGGACGTGGCGATCCCGTGCGCGGCGCCGACGTGGGCGGCGAAGGCACGTTCGAACTCCGCCACGCGCGGACCCTGGGCCACCCAGCCCGAGCGGACGACGTCGGCCACGGCCGCCGCCTCCTCCTCGCCGAGCAGCGGCTTCATCACGGGGATCACGAGGCGAGCACCTGACGCTCCGCACTCCACCACGCGACGAGGCCGCGCAGGCCCTCGTCGAGCCCGAGCTGCGGGCGCCAGCCCAGGTCGGCGGCGGCCGCGGAGATGTCGGCGAGGCGGCGGGTGACGCCGTTGACCGCGCGCTCCGGGCCGAACTCGGGCGTCAGGTCGGAGCCCGTCGCCGTCAGCAGGGCCGAGGCGAGGCCGAGCAGGCTGGTCTCCTGCGCGGAGGCGATGTTGTAGACCGCGTCGGTGGTGTCGGCCCGGGCCGCGAGGACGTTGGCGCGCGCGATGTCGTGGACGTGCACGAAGTCCATCGTCTGGGCGCCGTTGCCGAAGATCAGCGGGCGCTCGCCGCGGGCGATCCGCTCCATCCAGCGGATCAGCACCTCGGTGTAGACGCCGTGGGTGTCCATCCGCGGGCCGTAGACGTTGAAGTAGCGCAGCGCGACGTAGTCGAGCCCGTTCATCGCGTGGAAGCTGCGCAGCATGCCCTCGTTGAACACCTTCGCGGCGCCGTAGAAGGTGTCGTTGTTGTACGGGTGGTGGCGCTCGGTGGTCGGGAAGGACTCCGCGAGCCCGTACACCGACGCCGACGACGACGCGATGATCTTCTTCACGCCCGCCGCGACCGCCGCCTCGATGACGGTGAAGGTGCCGTCGACCAGGCTCTCCAGCGCCATCCGGGGCTGCTCGGCGCACTGCGTGATCCGCAGTGCGGCGAGGTGGAACACCAGGTCGATGCCGTCGGTCAGCTCCCCGACGAGCTGCCGGTCGTTGATGTCGCCGTCGACGACGGTCAGCCGGCGACCCGCGGCGGCTGCGGCGGTCTCGGCGTCGGCGAGGTTCTCCCGGCGTCCACGCACGAAGTTGTCCAGGACGACGATCTCCGACGCCCCGGCCTCGACGAGCTGGTCGACCAGCGTGGAGCCGATGGTGCCGGCGCCGCCGGTGACGAGGCACCGCTGACCGGTGACGGGCTGACCGGTGCCGGGCTCCCCGGTGTCGAGTCGCCCGGGGACGGGCTGGGCTGTGGTGCTGGTGTTCATACGGTGACCTCTCCGCGGCCGCGCCGCGACGGTTCGGTGGGGACGTCCGCGGCCGGTCGGGGCCGCTGGTCGACGTCGCGGATCGGGACGGACATGCCGTCCTTGGCGAGGCTGATCGACGCCGCCTCGAGCATCGCGAGCACGCGCAGGCCCGACCAGCCGTCGGTCAGCGGCGCGCGGTTCTCGGCGATGGAC
>JAYSXW010000029.1:0-6325 GCA_043716935.1 Pseudonocardia sp. | reverse complement strand
TTCCGCGAAGCCAGGTCGCCGGCCAGCCCACGCGAGCGCAGGTAGGACAGCGCGATGGAGACCGACTCCTTCATGACGTCACCGAGCTGGCCGGTGAGGATCAGACCCGGGTCGCCCACCATCGAGGTGGCCTCGATGAACAGCACGTCCCCGCCCGCCCCCGTGACAGCCAGGCCGGTGGCGACGCCCGGCACCGAGGTGCGCTCGGCCGACTCCGGCGTGAACTTCGGCCGGCCCAGGAACGTGACGAGCGCGTCGGCGTCGATGTGGACCGGCGTCGGCGTCCCGGAGTCCAGCGCGACGGCCACCTTGCGCAGGGCCTTCGCGAGGCCCCGCTCCAGCTGCCGCACGCCCGCCTCACGGGTGTACTCGGCCGCGATCATGGCCAGCGCCACCTCGGTGAACTCGACGTCGGACGGCTCCAGCCCGGCCTTCTCGATCTGCCGGGGCAGCAGGTGGTCGCGCGCGATGGCGACCTTCTCCGCCTCGGTGTAACCGTCGAGCGTCACGACCTCCATGCGGTCCAGCAACGGCCCGGGGATGGTGTCGAACGCGTTGGCGGTCGCGAGGAACAGCACGTTGGACAGGTCGAGGTCGACCTCGAGGTAGTGGTCGCGGAACGTGTGGTTCTGCGCCGGGTCGAGCACCTCGAGCAGGGCCGCGGTGGGGTCACCGCGGTAGTCGGAGCCGACCTTGTCGATCTCGTCGAGCAGCACGACCGGGTTCATCGAGCCCGCCTCGCGGATGGCCCGGACGATCCTGCCCGGAAGCGCGCCGACGTAGGTGCGCCGGTGGCCCCGGATCTCGGCCTCGTCGCGGATTCCACCCAGAGCGACCCGCACGAACTTGCGGCCCATGGCCCGCGCGACGGACTCCCCGAGCGAGGTCTTGCCGACACCGGGAGGTCCGACGAGCGAGAGCACCGCACCGGAGCCACGGCCGCCGACGGTGCCCAGACCCTTGCGGTCGCGCCGGGCCCGAACAGCCAGGAACTCGATCAGTCGCTCCTTGACGTCGTCGAGCCCGGCGTGGTCGGCATCGAGGATCGCCCGGGCCGCCACGAGGTCGGTGTTGTCGGTCGTGGTCGCGTTCCACGGGATGTCGAGGACGGTGTCGAGCCAGGTGCGGATCCAGCCCACCTCGGGACTCTGGTCCGAGGTCCGCTCCAGCTTGCCGACCTCGATCATCGCCGCCTTGGCGACGTTCTCGGGCAGATCGGCGTTCTCCACCCGGGTGCGGTAGTCGGCGGACTCGTCGCTGCCCTCGCCGGTCGAGTCGCCCAGCTCCTTGCGGATCGCGGCCAGCTGCTGGCGCAGCAGGAACTCACGCTGGGTCTTCTCCATGCCCTCGCGGACGTCGGCCGAGATCTTGTCCGTGACCTGCTGCTCGGCCACGTGCGCGCGGGTCCACTCGACGAGCAGCTCCAGCCGCTTGATCACGTCGATCTCGGCGAGCAACTGCGCCTTGCGCTCGACGTCGAGGTAGGACGCCCAGCCTGCGGTGTCCGCGATCTGGCCGGGATCGGTGATCTGCGCGACGGTGTCGACGACCTGCCAGGCGCCCCGCTGCTGCAGGATGCCGACGACCAGTGCCTTGTACTCCTTGGCCAGCTCCGTGGCGCGGCCGGTCACGGGCGCGTCGGGTACCGGGGTGGCCTCCACCCACAGTGCCGCCCCGGGGCCGGTGACCCCGGAACCGATCTGCGCCCGGCCCTCACCGCGCACCACGGCGGCCTTGTCGCCGTTGGGCAGCCGCCCGACCTGCTCGAGGACGGCGATCGTGCCCACCGCGGCGTACTTTCCATCCAGACGGGGGACGACCAGGACCTTCTTGCCTGCACTCTCGGCTGCGTCGACCGCGGCCTGGATTTCCGGCTCGTCGAGCCGAACGGGAACCACCATGCCGGGCAGCACCACCGAGTCGGTGAGCGGAAGCACCGGCAGCTTCAGCGTCTCTGTCATGCCCTGCACAACTATTACAGCGTTGACGTTGTTCCAGCGTTCAAGCAACTTCGCTGCCGGCGAACGCAGGAACCCTGAGCCGGAGCGACGCAACCACGACAGCCGCGCCCGCGCCCGCCGGAACAACAACAACGAGCCCGCGCGATGTGCCACCGCGCCCGCGGGAGCAATCGGAGCCGCCGGACGAGCGTCCATCGGCCGTGAGCCCGCGGATGCAGCTCGCGGCTCGTCAGCGGGCCAGGTCGGCGGTGATCTCGGCGCCGCGGAGGCGGGCCGCCACCACGCCGGGCAGCGCCAGCTTGGAACCCCGGATGCCGCTGCCGATCACGACCGACGGTGCGGCGGCCACGGCGGCGTCGACCAGCAGCAGCCAATCCTCCGGCAGGCCTATCGGTGTGATGCCGCCGTACTCCATGCCGGACCGGGCGACAGCGTCGTCCATCGGCGCGAAGGACGCCTTCCGCGCGTTGAGGCGGCGCCGGACGAACCCGTTGACATCGGCGCGGGTGGTGGCGAGCACGAGACAAGCGGCGTAGCGGGTCTCCTCGCCGCGGCGACCGGCGACGACCACGCAGTTCGCGGAGCCGTCGAGCGGGGAACCGTAGGCGGCGCAGAACTCGGCGGTGTCGGCGAGCGCGGGATCGATCTCGGCGACGCCGACGCGGGCGGCGTCCGCCGGATCGAGGGCCTTGAGCGCGAGGGCGACGGGATCGGCGAGCAGATCCGTACGGTCGAGCGCCGGCACCGCGACGAGGCTGCCCAGGACGGGCCACGCGCTCACCAACGCTGGCCGCCGCCCTGCACCCCGACGATGGCGGGCTTCACGTCGACGAGGTAGACCAGCACGGCCACGAGCGCTCCGAGCCAGAAGATGCCACCGCTGGTGCGCGGGCCCTGGAAGACGATCAGCACGAGCACGCTCGCGCCCGTGATGCCCAGCCAGGCGCCCTTGGTCAACTTCTCGACGGCCGTGAACGCCTCGGACCGCTGAGTGAGGGCGTGGACGAACGCGTAGCCGCCCACCGGGATCGCCACGAGCCAGATCGCCAGCAGGACGTAGCGGTCGAGATTGGCCAAGACATCCACGAGGCCAGCGTACGGGTCCTTCCGGGTGCTGTGCATCAGCGGGCGTGGAACGAATCGGGCACAAAGCCCTGCACCCCCGGGGGCGGGAGACCCCGGGGGTGCAGGGCGGGCTTCAGCTGCGGCTGGTGCGGCGGGCGGCCGGCTTGTGGTTGGCCGTCGCTTTCGGAGCCGACGTCGGAGCCGTGCGGTTGGCAACCTTGCGGGTGGTGCTGCGGGTGTCGTGCGCCACCTCGTCGCCGGCCTCGGTGATGTTCTCGGCGGCCTCGGCGCCGGCCCGGGCGACCTTCTCCGACGCGTCGTCGGCGACCTCGGCCACGACCTCGGCGGCGTCCGCGGCGAGCTTCTGGGTGCTGCGGGCCGCCTTCTCGCCGGCGGAGCGGGTCTGGCGCGTCACCGTGGCCAGGGCCTTCTGGGCGGCGTCGTGGGCGTCGTCGACGAAGTGGTCGACGCGGGCGTCGAGCTTCTCGGTGAAGGACTCGATCGTCGCAATGGCGTGGCTGACCTGCGGCTGCCGGCGGATCCGACCCCAGGCCTGCTCGCCGCGCTCGGCGAAGCTCCCGTAGGTCTGCTCGGCCTGCTCACGCAGGTCGGCGACGGCCCTGCGCACCTCGGCGGGGGTGAGACGGTGCGGCAGCTCGGTGACGCGGGTCTGCGCCACCTCGACGCGCTCGGTGGCCCGGGTGCGGGCGCCGGTCACGACCTTCGTGACGGTGGAGACGGCGTAGTCACTCACGCCGAGCGCCGCGAGCAGCGGCGTACGGGCCTGCTCGGCCTGCTCGGAGACGTTCTGGGTGGCCTGCTCGCGGACCTTGCGGACCTCCGCGGCAGTGGGCAGCGAAACGGGCATGATGATCACTCCTGGTTCGTGATGGTGTTGTTCATGGCGGTGTCGTTCGTCGTGGCGAGGCTCGCGGGGGCGGGGGCGTTCTCCCGCCGGAAGGACTGGTAGACGTCCAGGAGCACCTGCTTCTGGCGCTCTCCGAGCAGAGGGTCGGCGAGCACGGCGTCGGTGACGGCGCTCGCCGGCTTCTCCTCGAGGATCCCGGCCTTCACGTACAGGGCCTCGGCGGAGATCCGCAGGCCGCGGGCGATCTGTTGGAGGATCTCCGCGGACGGGTTGCGCAGGCCCCGCTCGATCTGGCTGAGGTAGGGATTGCTGACGCCGGTCACCCTGGCCAGCTGCCGTAGCGATACCTGCGCGCCTTCGCGCTGACTGCGGATGTAGCTGCCGATCTCGTTGATGCCGCTGACGGCCTGGCCCATGGCGTGTCCGGCGCTCCCGACCACGTGGCCCACCTGCTCGACCGCCTGGCCCATCGGATCGTTCCTCCCGCTGCCCATGCTGTCCTCGTCCCTGTCGAAGACGACGCTACCCGCGGCTGCTAACTCTTGCAAGCACGCTGCTTGCGCTGTTCCGTGGCCTTCACCACAGCGGATCGCCTCGATCGATAGATTCCGGCGGTGGCACTGGAACCACCGCGAGCGGTCCCGCCGTCGTCGGGTCGGGGACCGGCCTTCGCCGCGGTGGCCGTCGGTGGGGCGCTGGGTGCACTCGCCCGCTACGGCGTCGGACTGGCGTTGCCCCGTCCTGCGGGCGGCTTCCCGTTGGCGACGTTCCTCGTCAACACCGTCGGGTGCCTGCTCATCGGAGTGCTGATAGCGGTGATCACCGAGTGGACGAGCTCGCATCCGCTGCTACGCCCGTTCCTCGTCACCGGGGTGCTCGGCGGGTTCACCACGTTCTCCACCTACGCCGTGGACGCGCAGCAGTTGCTCCTCGACGGTCACCTCGCCACAGCCGGCGCCTCCTTGACCGGCACGCTGGTCGCGGCCGTCGTGGCGACCCGGCTGGGGATGCGGCTGGCCCGGGCGGTGCGCCGATGATCCCGCTGCTGGTGGTGCTGGGCGCCGCCGTCGGGGCGCCACTGCGCTACGCCGTCGACCGGCTCGTGCAGGCCCAGCACGGCACCGGCTTTCCTTGGGGCACGTTCACCGTCAACGTCGCGGGATCGTTCGTCCTGGGCCTCGTCCTCGCGGCCACCACCTCCCCCGCCGTGATCGCCCTGGTGGGGACCGGCTTCTGCGGCGCCCTCACCACCTACTCCACCTTCGGCCTGGAGACCGTCCTGCTCGGCAGGTCCAGCCGGATGCTCGCCGCGCTCAACGCCCTCGGCTCGGTGGTGGCCGGCCTGGGCGCGGCCGGACTGGGCCTGGCGGTCGGGGCGGTGGTCGGGGGCTGAACGGGGCTCGCGCCGGTGTGCCGGCGCGGGACTGCTCTGGGCCGCTCCTCGGCCACCCCCCGGGTTCCTTCCCCGATCGACGACGGGATCTGGCGGCGTCACAGGCCGGTGGACAGCGCCGGGCGGGGTCGGCGGCGGTGACGTGTGGCGTGTCACGGGTTGTTGGGCGGCCACCAGCCGACACCGACCCGGCGCCTCCTCGGCGGACGGGGCCAGCGGCCGGACAGGAGCGAGGAGAACATCGGGACGCCCGCCTACCACCAGCTCCGCCCGGCGCTCGCAGGTCGCTCGGTACCGGCGCACCTGGTCGGGATCGCGGATGTTGAACGGCCCGGTGAGCAGCTCGACGTCGACGAGGCCGGGCTCACCGTCGGTGCGGTCGGCATACACGTTGAAGCCGTGCGGGACCCACATCGGCGCGGTACGCGCGAACGGCAGCACCCGGAACAGATCCGGGGACGTATCCGAGCTTCGTCCCGGCCGCGGCTTCGGCGCCGGCGACTCCGCGCTGCACCTCGACCAGCCCACCGGCCAGGGCCTCGCGCCACGTACCGAACTCGGCCGCCACCGTCTCCGCCAGTACCGTTGTGGTCGCCCGGACGCACGGTCGCCCGTACCGGCGCCCGTCTCGTCGAGCCATGCGGCCGCCAGCTCCAGGGTGGCCGCGGCCCCACCCAGCTCGATCCGGGACAAGTGTGATTCCGATACGCCGAGGCGGCCGGCACGGTTCCCGCCAGGCCGGCCTGGCGTCGTAGCCGACGCAGCAGCGCACCAAGTGTGCGCTGCCGGCCGGTGCCGAACGATGACGTCACCCGTGCTCCTTCCGCCACTGCTCGGACGGGACGGAGGCGGCCCACACCTCCTCCACCAACGCGACATGCTCGGCCACGACAGCCGGGTCGTCGCCGTAGTCGTCGCCGGTGGGCACGTCGTCCTTCGTGTAGCGGCAGTACATCAGCGGCGTCGTCGAACACCACGAAGTCCTCACGCAGGTGATCGAACTCCGGGTGCTCGGCCCGGTCGACGATGTTGATCTCC
>JAYSXW010000280.1:0-1388 GCA_043716935.1 Pseudonocardia sp. | reverse complement strand
GCGGGAGGTCGGCGCGGGGCGCCCGACATGACGACCTCCGCCGGACCGGACCGCCCACACGGTGGGCGCACGGGTCCGGGACACTACGTCCACGACATTGCGCCCAGACACTGCGTCCCGGGAGGTGCGACGGATGGTCGAGGCGGTGACCGAAGGGATGGCCGAGGCAGCGACGGCCAGGGTCCGCGCGCAGCGGTCCACCCCGTTCTGGCATGCGCTGGCGCCCGCCGGCGTCTACCTCGCGGTGCGTCTCGTCGGCGTCGCGGTCCTCGCCGTCATGACCGTCGGCGAGGGCGCCGATCTTATCGACGAGCTCACCAGCTGGGACGGCCACTGGCTGCTCGCCATCGCCCGATCCGGGTACGACGGGGTGCCGAGCAGCTTCGTCGACGCGTTCGGCGCCCGGACCCCCGACACGGCGCTCGGCTTCTTCCCCGGCTACCCCGCCGCCGTGGCCGCGTTGGGCGCGCTGCTCGGCCCGATCGCCGCGGGCCTGACGGTCTCGGCCGGGTCCGGTGTCGTGGCCGCCTACGGGTTGACGCGGTTGGCCCAGCTCGTGCCGGGCGGGTCGCGGCGCGCGGGTCTGCTGCTCACGGCCCTGTTCGCGGCCACCCCGCTGGCGCTGGCACTGTCGATGACCTACACGGAGGCGCTGTTCTGCGCGCTCGCGGTGTGGTCGCTGGTCGGGGTGCTGCGCGGGCAGTGGTTGCTGGCCGGCGCGCTCGCGGCCGTCGCCGGGCTCGTGCGACCGACCGCCAGCTCGCTGGTCGCCGCGGTCGCGCTCGCCGCGCTGGCGGCGGTGATCAGCCGCCGCGACGGCTGGCGCCCGTGGGTCGGCGGCCTGCTCTCGACGACCGGCCTGGTGGGCTACCTCGGCTGGGTCGCCGTCCGGACCGGTGATCCCGGCGGCTGGGCGCGGATCCAGCGCGAGGGCTGGGGCTGGTACCTCGACGGCGGGTTCGCCACCGCGCGGTACGCCACCCGCATCCTGGGCTCCGGCGAGCGCGCCTTCGACCTCGTGACGGTGCTCGCCCTCGTCGCGAGCCTGGTGCTGCTCGTCGTCGCGGTTCGGATGCGGTTGCCGTGGCCGCTGCTGGTCTACGGCGCGCTCGTGCTCGTCACGGTGTGGGGCACCGAGGGCCTGATGAACGCGAAGCTCCGCCTGCTCGTCCCCGCGTTCGTGCTGCTCGTCCCGGTCGCGATCGGGCTCTCCCCCCGGCGCGTCGGCACCGCCGTCGCCGTGGTCGCCGCGGCCGCCCTGGCCTCGGGATGGTTCGGCGGCTACGCCCTGACCATCTGGCCCTACGCGATCTGACCCCCACGCGCGGCTGCCGCTACGTTCGGGCCATGACCGTCGAGGCAGGACGCACCGGCCGTGTCGGGCGCTA
>JAYSXW010000279.1:0-12525 GCA_043716935.1 Pseudonocardia sp. | reverse complement strand
GGTCGCCGCCGAACGCTGCGATGTTGTCCGCCACCCATCTGAGCGCGGCGACCTGGTCGAGCAGTCCGAGGTTGGGCGTGCCCCCGGGCAGCAGCAGGAAACCCTCCGCCCCCAGCCGGTAGTTGATCGACACCAGGACGACGCCGTCGCGGGCGAACGCACTGCCGTCATAGATCGGCACGGAGTTCGAGCCGTTGACGAACGCGCCGCCGTGGATCCAGACCAGGAGGGGCGCACCCTCGGCGTCCTCGGGGGCCCAGACGGCGACGTTGAGGCACTCCGTCCCGGCCACGGCCGGCGCCGGGAGCAAGGTGTCGAACGGTGGTGGGTAGCCCGGAGCCGGTGCGGTAGGGCCGTGGGTGGCGGCGTCGCGCACGCCGTCCCACGCGGGGGCCGGGGCGGGAGGCCGGAACCGGTGCGGGCCGACGGGCGCGGCCGCGTAGGGGATGCCGAGGAATCGCACGACGCCGGCGGCTCGGTGGCCGCGGACCTCACCTGCTGTCGTCTTCACCACGGGATGCATCTCCGAAGTCATACCCGCAGATGTTGTGGAACGCCCGCGGGTGCCCCCGTCGGGCGGCTACCGTCGCGCCGTGCGACGCGGATGGCGGGCGGCCCGGATCGGGATGCTGCTCTCGGGATGGGCGCTCACGGGATGGGCGCTGGCGGGCTGCAGCCAGGTCGTCGAGGGATCGGCCGCTGTCGCGCCTCTCAGAGTTCCGGCTTCGTCCCCGACGGCCGCACCATCGCCGGCCCCGGACGTGCCTGCCCGCAGCGGCCTCGACGTCGACGTCGTGGACGACGAGTGCCTGCTCAACGCGTCGGAGTTCGCGGCACTGGTCGGCACCGCGGTGCGGCCGCCGAAGCAGGGCAGCGTGGCGCGCGGCGACGGGTCCACCGGCTTCAGCTGCGTGGCGACCGCCGGTGCCGAGCCGGTGGCGATGGTGAACGTCTACCGGGTGCGCACCGGCACGCCCGCCGACTACGTGCGCGCCGGCGGCTCGATCGGGCGCCACGACCTGGTGGAGGTCGGGGAGGCCGCCACCGTCTACGACACCGACGCCGGGCCCACCCTTCAGCTCGCGAGCCCGCACTACCTGGTGACCGTCCTCGTGGCGCGGGGCACGCCGACCGACGACGCCTGGACGGCGGCGGCCACCGCGGCGCTGTCCCGGCTGCCGAGGTGAGGCTCGCACACGTGCGTGGGCTCAGCCGCGGAGTTCGGCGCCATGGCGGGTGACGGCCTCGGCGACGGCAGCGTCGCGGGCCGCGTTGGCCTCCTCACCGGTCAGGGTGCGGTCGGTGGCGCGGAACCGGAGGCGCAGCGCCAGGGAGCGCCGGCCGACGCCGACCTGCTCGCCGATGTAGACGTCGAACAGCCCGACGTCCTCCAGCAACACCCCGCCGCCGTCGATCAGGGCGTCGACGATGTCGGCGGCCGGCACGTCGACCCCGACGACCAGGGCCACGTCCACCGTCACCGGAGGGTAGGGCGAGACGACCGGCACCGGGCGGTCGTCACGCACCGGGATCGCGTCGAGGTCGAGCTCCATCGCGCACGTGCGGGGCGGCAGCCCGAGCGCGTCGACGACCTTCGGGTGCAACTCCCCGGCGTGCCCGACCACCCAGTCGCCGACGCGCAGGGCCGCACACCGGCCCGGGTGCCACGGTGCGAGCCGGGCCGCGGTGATCCGCAGCTCGACGCCCGCGGCGAGCCCGACGAGCATGCCGGCCTGCACGGCGTCGGCCCAGCCCGCGGCCCGGCCCGGCCCCCACCAGCCGCGGGCGTCGCGGTCACCGGCGAGCACGACGGCCACGTGTAGCGGCTGGGCGGGCAGCGCGGCCCGGATCTGGGCGATCTCGGCGTCGGTGGGGCGGGTGGCGACGCCCGGTTCGGGCATCGGCACCGGGTTGCGGTGCGGCAGCATCACCTGCTCGACCGTGTAGAGCGCGAGGTCCCCCGCCCCCCGGGAGCGGTTGTGGACGAGCATGTCGAGCAGCCCGGGCAGCAGCGTGGTGCCCAGCTCGGCACGGTCGGCGTCGAGCGGGTTGCGCACGTGCACGGTGCGCCGGCGCACGTCGTCGGCGGGGAGCCCGAAGGCGTCCCAGACGCGGGGGTCGACGAACGGGAACGGCAACACCTCGACGTAGCCGTCCTCGGCGAGCGCCCGCGACACCGCGCGGCGGCGCAACTGCGCCGGGGTGAGCCCGCGCCCGGGCGGGGCGGCGGGCAGCACGGACGGGATCACGTCGAGGCCCTCCAGCCGCAGCACCTCCTCGACGAGGTCGGCGGGCTGCGTGAGATCGGGCCGCCACGAGGGTGGGGTGGCGATCACCTGGCCTCGGCCGTCGTCGCCGGTGACGAGCTCGACGGAGCAGCCGACCTGGTTCAGGCGACGCACCGTGGCGCCGGGCGCGTAGACCAGGCCGGCGACGCGGTCGGGCTGCTGCAGTGCCATCCGCACCGGGGTCCGCGTGGGCGCCGTACCCGCGTCGGTCCGGCCGGGCGCGATCGTGCCGCCCCCGTGCTCGACGAGCAGCTGCGCGGCGCGTTCGGCCGCCACCGGCGGCAGCTGGGGGTCCACCACCCGCTCGAACCGCTTCGACGCCTCGGAGGGCAGCTTGTGCCGCCGCGCGCCGCGCGCGATCACGGCGGGATCGAAGTGGGCGGCCTCGACGAGCACGTCGATCCGCTCGGTCCCGGGCCGGATCTCCGTCGACGCCCCGCCCATCACGCCGGCGAGCCCGATCGGGCCGGAGTCGTCGGTGATCAGCAGGTCGTCGGGGTCGAGCGTGCGCGTGACGTCGTCGAGCGTGACGAGCTTCTCCCCGCCGCCGGCCCGCCGCACCACGATCGCACCCGACAGCCGGGAGGCGTCGTAGGCGTGCAGCGGCTGGCCCAGCTCCAGCATCACGTAGTTCGTGACGTCGACGACCAGCGAGATGGGACGCATACCGGCGGCGAGCAGGCGGCGCTGCATCCACCACGGTGCGGGCGCGGTCGGGTCGATGCCGTCGACGCGGCGGGCGACGAATCGCGGGCATGCCGGGTCGTCGAGCGTGACGGACCAGGCGTCGCCGTCCACCGCGGCGGCCACGGCGGCGGGGTCGGTGAAGCCCAGGTCCAGTGCGCACGCCAGCTCCCGGGCCAGGCCACGCACGGAGAAGCAGTAGCCGCGGTCGGGGTTGACGTTGATCTCCAGCACCGGATCGTCGACGGCCAACACGGCACGGGCGTCGTCGCCGGGCTCGGCGGTACCGGGTGGGAGCACCAGGATGCCGGCGTGGTCGGTGCCGATCCCCAGCTCCCGCGTCGATGCGATCATGCCGTCGGAGACGTGGTCGTAGGTCTGGCGCGCTGCGATCGGGAACGGCCCGGGCAGTACCGCACCGGGCAGCGCGACGACGACGAGGTCGCCGACGGCGAAGTTGCGGGCCCCGCAGACGATGCCGTTGGCCGCGTCCGGTCCGACCTGGACCCGGCAGAACCGGATCTTTTTCTTGAACCCGGTGAGCTCCTCGATCTCCAGCACCCGGCCGACCACGATCGGGCCGGTCAGCTCCGGCGCCCGGTGGATCTCCTCGATCTCGAACCCGACGCGGACGAACGCCTCGGCGACGTCGTCGGCGGGCGGGATCTCCCCCAGCAGCTCTGCGAGCCAGGACCGGGAAACGCGCATGTCAGTGCTCCTGAAGCTCAGATGCCGAACGCACGGCTGAACCGGACGTCGCCCTCGACCATGTCGCGCATGTCGGGGATGCCGTTGCGGAACATCAGCGTGCGTTCCAGGCCCATGCCGAAGGCGAAGCCGGAGTAGACGTCCGGGTCGACCCCGCAAGCCCGCAGGACGTCGGGGTGCACCATCCCGCAGCCGCCCCACTCGACCCAGCCCGCGCCGCCCTTCTTCTGCGGGAACCACACGTCGGGCTCGGCGGAGGGCTCGGTGAACGGGAAGTACGACGGCCGCAGCCGCGTCCGGGACTCGTCGCCGAACATCGCCCGGGCGAACGCGTCGAGGGTGCCCTTGAGGTGGGCCATCGTCAGGCCCCTGTCGATCGCGAGCCCCTCGACCTGGTGGAACACCGGGGTGTGGGTGGCGTCGAGCGCGTCGGTGCGAAACGTGCGACCCGGGCAGACGACGTAGACGGGCAGCTCACGCTCCAGCAGCGCGCGGATCTGCACCGGCGAGGTGTGCGTACGCAGCACCGTGGCGGGGTCGTCGAGGTAGAACGTGTCCTGCATGGTGCGGGCCGGATGGTCCTTTCCGAAGTTCAGCGCGTCGAAGTTCAGCCAGGACGACTCGACCTCGGGCCCCTCCGCCACCTCCCACCCCATCGCCACGAAGACGTCGGAGATGCGCTCGGAGAGCTGGCTGAGCGGATGCCGGGCGCCGCGAGGGTTCCGGTCCCACGGCAGCGTGACGTCGACGGCCTCCTCGACCAGCACGCGCTCGTCGCGCTCGGCGACGAGCACCTCGCGGCGGGCGTCGAACGCGGCCTGGACCTCCTCGCGGGCGGCGTTGACCCGCTTTCCGGCGTCGGCCCGGTCCCGCCCCGGCAGCGAGCCCAGCTCGCGGCGCGCGAGCAGCAGCGGGGCGCGATCGCCGAGATGCCTGGGCTTCACCGCGGCCAGCACGGCCAGGTCGGCCGCCCCCTCGAACGCGGCACGAGCCGCGGCGACGGCGGCGGCGAGCACGTCCGGGCGCAGCGGACTCGTCGGGTCGGTCATGGTGAGCCGATCCTAGGGGTGTGGGCCATGACGCTCGCGTAGAGGCAGATCGCGGCGGCGGCGGCCAGGTTGAGACTCTCGGCGCGCCCGTGGATGGGCACGCGGACGCGGTGGTCGGCGGCCTGCAGCAGGGCATCCGGCACGCCGTGGGCCTCGCCGCCGAAGATCCACGCGACCGGCCCGGCCAGCAGCGGCGTTGCGGCGGCGGCGTGCAGGTCGATCTCGCCGTTCCCGTCGGCCGCGAGCAGCACGAGACCGGCGGCCCGGCAGGCGGCCAGCACAGCTGCGTCGTCGCGATCGCGGGCCAGCGGCAGGTGGAACACGCTGCCCGTGGATGCGCGGACGGCCTTGCCGTTGTGCGGGTCCACGGTGTCGCCGGCGAGCAGAACGGCGTCCGCGCCGGCCGCGTCCGCCACCCGGATCACGGTGCCGAGGTTGCCGGGGTCCGCGACGCCGGCACAGACGGCGACCAGGGCCGGCCGGCCGGTGAGTGCCTCGGCGACCGGGACGTCGAGCACGTCGCACACGGCCACGATCCCCTGTGGGGTGACGGTGTCCGACAGCGAGGCCGCGACCCGGTCGTCGACGGGGCTGACCCGGGCGCCGATCGCCCGGGCGAGCTCGACGAGCTCGGGATGCCGACCGGCGGCGGCCTCGGTCACGAACAGCTCGTGCACCCGTGCAGCGGGGTGGCTTCGCTGACGTTGAACATCAGCGGAGCCACTCCGCTGCACGGCGGACATCGCCTCGCGGACGGCCTGGGCCCCCTCCACGAGGAACCGCCCGTCCCGATCGCGCCCCGCCCGGCGTAGCAACTTGCGGGCGGCGACGACGCGCGGGGTGCGGTCGGTGACGGGCGGTGTGACGGGGTGGGACGGGCCGCTCAGGCCACGGTCCCGTCGTGCACCGGCTGGGCCGGGACGTTCACGCGGGCGACCTCGACCAGCGCGGTGAACGCGGCGGGATCGCTGATGGCGATCTCGGAGAGCACCTTGCGGTCGACCTCGACCCCCGCGATCCGCAGACCCTGGATGAAGCGGTTGTAGGTCATGTCGTTGGCGCGGGCCGCCGCGTTGATCCGCGTGATCCAGAGCTTCCGGAAGTCGCCCTTCTTGGCGCGGCGGTCGCGGTAGGCGTAGTTCAGCGAGTGGAGCATCTGCTCCTTCGCCTTGCGGTAGAGCCGCGAGCGCTGGCCGCGGTAGCCGCTCGCCAGCTCGAGGGTGGAGCGACGCTTCTTCTGAGCGTTGACCGCGCGCTTCACGCGTGCCATGGGGTGTCCTTCGTGTCGGCCGGGAGCAGGGGTGTGTGCCGCCCGGTCTGCGGGTGGGTGGGAGCGGCGCTGCTAGATGCCCAGCATCCTCTTGACGCGCTGGGTGTCGGCCTTGTCCACCGGGACGACGCCCGACAGGTCGCGCGTCTCCTTGCTCGACTTGACCTCGAGACGGTGACGCAGGCCAGCCTGCTGGCGCATGATCTTGCCGGTGCCGGTGATCTTCACCCGCTTGGCGATCCCGCTGTGCGTCTTGCTCTTCGGGGTCTTGCTGTGGTTCCTGGCCTTCTTGGGCATGGCAGCTCCTACTCCAGTGCTGAATGGGTCCGTGGGCCGTCAGGCCTAGTGCGTGTCCGCGACGGCCACGCTGGTCGTCGCCGGCACGCCGGCCGCCTGGGCGTCGGTCGGCTGGGCGTCGGTCGGCTGGGCGTCGGCCGTCGGGTCCTGATCGTGGGCGGTGGGCCGCGGCCGGGTCGGGGGCTTCCTCGTCGGCGCGATCACCATCGTCATGTTGCGACCGTCCTGCTTGGGGGTCGCCTCCACTACACCCAGGTCAGCTACGTCCTCGGCGAGCCGCGTCAACAGCCGGAAACCCAGTTCGGGGCGGGACTGCTCGCGCCCGCGGAACATGATCGTGACCTTGACCTTGTTGCCGCCTTCGAGGAAACGGCGGACGTGGCCGCGCTTCGTCTCGTAGTCGTGCTTGTCGATCTTCGGTCGGAGCTTCTGCTCCTTGATCGTGGTGAGCTGCTGGTTGCGGCGGGACTCCCGGGCCTTCTGCGCACTCTCGTACTTGAACTTGCCGTAGTCCATGAGCTTGCAGACCGGCGGGCGGGCCTGTGCGGCGACCTCGACGAGGTCGAGCTCGGCCTCCTGCGCGAGCCGCAGGGCGTCCTCGATACGCACGATGCCGACCTGTTCCCCGTTCGGCCCGACCAACCGGACCTCGGGAACGCGGATTCGGTCGTTGATGCGCGTCTCTGTGCTGATGGGGTCTCCTCGTGTCGACGTCATGGAAGCGACGGAGCGGAGACCCGACGATCACAAACCAGCGAGACCCGTAGAACATGACGGGCTCGTCGGCGGACCGGACCCGGACACCTCGCGGTGGCGGGTGGGAGCGGGGCTCCACTTGATCGTCCTGACGCACCCGCGTTGACATACAACGAGACGCGACAGGATGGTCGCAGCCCACAGGATAGCACCACGTTACGACGCCCCGACACGACCGCCCCGGCCCGCGGCACGGCGAAACCGCCTCCCGGCGGAGCCACCCCGGCGCGGCGCGGGCCGAACCCTCAGCGGTCCGCACCCGCGCCGAGCGATCGGAGTGGCGCCCCGTTTGGACCAGCACGACCCGGCACCCGCGTGGCGCGCACACCGGTGATGCGCCGTCAGCTCGCCGTTGCAGCCTTCCGACGCCGAACCTGTGCCTTGCGCGCGGGCGCGGCACGTGGCACGACGAGGCCGTGGAGGAACTCGCCCGTGTAGCTCGTCGGGTGGGCCGCGATCTGCTCGGGTGTGCCCTCCGCCACCACCGTGCCACCACCGGAGCCGCCCTCCGGGCCCATGTCGATCACCCAGTCGGAGGTCTTGATGACGTCCAGGTTGTGCTCGATGACCAGTACCGAGTTGCCCTTCTCGACCAGCCCGTTGATCACCAGCAGCAGCTTGCGGACGTCCTCGAAGTGCAGGCCGGTGGTGGGTTCGTCGAGGATGTAGACCGTGCGTCCGTTCGAGCGCTTCTGCAGCTCCGAGGCCAGCTTGACGCGCTGCGCCTCACCGCCGGACAGCGTCGGCGCGGGCTGCCCGAGCCGGACGTACCCGAGCCCGACGTCGACGAGCGTGCGCAGGTAGCGGCTGATCGAGTTGATGGGGGCGAAGAACTCGGCGCCCTCCTCGATCGGCATGTCCAGCACGTCGGCCACCGTCTTGCCCTTGTAGTGCACCTCGAGCGTTTCGCGGTTGTAGCGGGCTCCCCCGCAGACCTCGCACGGGACGTAGACGTCGGGCAGGAAATTCATCTCGATCTTGATCGTGCCGTCGCCGGAGCACGCCTCGCAACGCCCGCCCTTGACGTTGAACGAGAAGCGGCCGGGCTGGTAGCCACGGACCTTCGCCTCGGTGGTGGCGGCGAACAGCTTGCGGACCTGGTCCCACACGCCGGTGTAGGTGGCGGGGTTGGAGCGCGGGGTGCGCCCGATCGGGCTCTGGTCGACCCGCACGAGCTTGTCGAGCTCGTCGAGACCGGTGATGCGGGTGTGCCGTCCGGGTACCTGACGGGCTCCGTTGAGCTTGTTGGCCAGCACCGTGGCGAGGATGTCGTTGATCAGCGTCGACTTGCCCGACCCGGACACCCCGGTGATCGAGACCAGGCAGCCCAACGGGATGTCGACGTCGATGCCACGCAAGTTGTGCTCCCGCGCCCCGACGATCGTCAGCCTGCGCTTCGGATCCGGCGAGCGGCGCTCCTGCGGCACCGGGATCGACCGGCGGCCCGACAGGTAGGCGCCGGTCAGCGACGTGTCGTGCGACTCCAGATCGGCGACGGAGCCGCTGTGCACGATGTGCCCGCCATGCTCGCCCGCCCCCGGGCCGATGTCGACAGTCCAGTCGGCGGCACGGATGGTGTCCTCGTCGTGCTCGACGACGATCAACGTATTGCCCAGGTCGCGCAGCCGTACCAGCGTCTGGATCAGTTTGCGGTTGTCGCGCTGGTGCAGCCCGATCGACGGCTCGTCGAGCACGTAGAGCACCCCGACCAGGCCCGACCCGATCTGGGTGGCCAGCCGGATGCGCTGCGCCTCGCCGCCCGACAGGGAGCCCGCCGGCCGGTCGAGCGACAGGTAGTGCAGCCCGACGTCGAGCAGGAAGCCCAGCCTCGCCTGGACCTCCTTGAGGATGGAGCCGGCGATCACGGTCTGGCGCACGTCGAGCACCATCCCGCCGAGGAACTCCGAACACTCCGCCACCGACATGGCCGAGACCTCGGCGATGGAACGTTCGCCCTGGTCGCGGTGCAGCAGCGTGACTGCCAGGACCTCGGGCCGCAGCCGGGCGCCCTTGCAGACCGGGCACGGGACGTCGCGCATGTAGCCCTCGTAGCGCTCGCGCTGCGACTCCGACTCGGTCTGCCCCAGGCGTCGGTCGAGGAACGGGAGCACGCCCTCGTAGTTGGCGTAGTAGCTGCGCTCGCGGCCGTAACGGTTCTGGTAACGGACGTGCACCTGGTCGTCACTTCCGTGCAGCACAGCCTTCTGCTGGGCCCCCGTGAGCTTGCGCCAGGGGGTGTCCATCCGGAACCCGACCGAGGAGGCCAGGCCCTCCAGCAGCCGTCCGAAGTACTCCGCCGACTGGCCTCCCGCCCACGGGGCGATGGCGCCGCCGGCCAGGCTCGCCTCGACATCGGGCACGACCAGCTCGGGGTCGACCTCCTTCTTGATCCCGATCCCGCTGCACTCGGGACACGCGCCGTAGGGCGAGTTGAAGGAGAACGTGCGGGGTTCGAGGTCGTCGAGCGCCAGCGGGTGGCCGTTGGGGCAGGCCATGCGCTCGGAGAACCGGACCTCCCGGTGCGGATCGCCCTCGGGCAGGTCCACGAAGTCGAGCACGATCAGTCCGTCGGCCAGGCGCAGCGCGGTCTCGACGGAGTCGGTGAGCCGCTGCTTGGCGCTCGACTTCACCGACAACCGGTCGACCACGACGGAGATGTCGTGCTTCTCCTGCTTCTTGAGCGTGGGTGGGTCGGTCAGCGTGTGCACGGCACCGTCGACGAGCACGCGCGAGTAGCCCTGCGTCTGGAGCTGGGAGAACAGGTCGACGAACTCGCCCTTGCGGGTGCGGACCACGGGCGCGAGCACCTGGAACCGGGAGCCCTCCTCCATGGCGAGCACCTGGTCGACGATCTGCTGCGGCGTCTGCTTCTCGATGATGTGCCCACAGGTCGGACAGTGCGGCACGCCGGCGCGCGCGTAGAGCAGCCGCAGGTAGTCGTACACCTCGGTGATGGTGCCGACCGTGGAGCGCGGGTTGCGGTTGGTCGACTTCTGGTCGATCGAGACGGCCGGGGAGAGGCCCTCGATGAAGTCGACGTCCGGCTTGTCCATCTGCCCGAGGAACTGACGCGCGTACGCGCTGAGCGACTCGACGTACCGCCTCTGACCCTCGGCGAAGATCGTATCGAACGCGAGGCTCGACTTGCCCGAACCCGACAACCCGGTGAACACGATCATGGCGTCGCGCGGCAGGTCGAGGTCAACGCCGCGCAAGTTGTGCTCACGGGCGCCACGGACCACGAGGCGTGCAGCATCAGCGGAACGCCCATCAGCCGAGCGTGCAGCATCAGCGGAACGCCCATCAGCGCTGCGATCGGCCACGGGTGCCTCCTCGATTTCCGGAGCGGACGGACGATCAGCAACTGCGCCGACGGGTCTCGTTCCATGCTGGGCACGGCCCCTGACAGAACCGGCCCGCTTCCTGTCGACGCCGACGGACGGGCGCCTCGGGAAGCCGAACGCGATTTCCGAGCATCGCACGCCCGTTCGATCATCGCGCGCCGGGGGTGGGCGCGTGCCCGGCGGCCGATCGGACCGTTCAGAGGCGCCCGGTGACCCCCGCGTCGGCGACCTCTCGACGGCTTCCGGTCGGGTCAGGAGACGCCGAGGTGCCGGTGCGCCGTGTCGGGGTCCCGGCGGAAGGTCTCCGTCGGGACCCGGTGCACGATCGCGCCCTTCTCCATCACCGCGACCTCGTCGGTCACCGCGAACGCGAGGTGCAGGTCCTGCTCCACCAGCAGTACGACGACGGCAACGACCCGGTCGACGGGGCGCCGCGGGCGGGCGACGGCAGCGGAGTACCAGCACCAGGGCCGAACAGCACGAACGAGGCGAGGTCGGGCAGCAGCACGCGGCCGAGCGTGTCCACCTGCCCGATGATCAACGCACCGACCAGGGCGCCGCCCACCGATCCGAGGCCGCCGATCACGACCACGACGAGCGCGAGGATGAGCACGGTCGAGTCCAGCCCGGCCCGTGCGCCGTCGACCGGGCCGCCGAGCACGCCGGCGGTGGTGGCGAGCAGGGAGCCGACGGTGAATACCGCGGCCTTGACCAGACGGTTGTCCACCCCCAGTGTCGAGACCATCTCCCGGTCGGCGACCGTCGCCCGTACCGGCGCCCCCACCCGTGTCCGCTCCACGACGACGTAGACGGCCAGCGCGAGCAACGCGCCGATCCCGATGATCACCAGGCGGTAGGACGGGTAGAGCGCGCCGAACACGGTGACGGAACCGTCCAGGCCGGGCGGGGCCGATACCGACAGCGGGTCGTCGCCGAACACGATCACCAGCAGCTCCGCGACCACCAGCGCGACGCCGAGGATGAGCAGGCCCGGCCACCGCCGCGATGCCCAACGCCCCGAGGAATCCGGGCCAACCGGCCCCGGCGAGCTGCGCCGCGAGGTAGGCACCCCCGAGGAACAGCGCGCCGTGGGCGAGGTTCAGCACCTCCATCAGCCCGAACACGAGAGAGAGCCCCACAGCGACGACGAAGAGCAGGAAGCCGATGGCGAACCCGTTCAGGATGCTGACGAGCATCTCAGGCCGGCTGACTCTGCGGGCCGAGGTCCTGCACGATCGAGTTGACGAACTTGCCCCCTGCCGACCCGACCTTGCGCAGGTAGATGTTCTGCCGCGGGCTCTGGCCGTCGAACGTCCACGAGCCGCGGGGGCTGTCGTCGATCGTTCCGATGCCCCCATGGCGGTGGCGGGCGAGTCTCCATCCAGCGCGGCGGCCGTGCCGAGTGCGCGGTTCAGGACGTTGGCCGCGTCCCCGGCCTGGACGGCGAAGCAGCTCGGTGACGCACCGTACTTGGCCGTGTCGCCCTGTAGGAACGCCGTGTTCGCGAGGGTGTCGAGCTGGTCGCTGTAGTGGAGCGTCGTCTGCACGCCCGGGGCCGCGTCGGCCTGTTGGGTGAGGACGCTGCCCTCGGTGAGGAAGCCTGAACCGTAGAGCGGGATCGTCGACGCAGCCCGAACTGCTGGTACTGCTTCACGAACGTGATCGCCTCGGCACCGGAGAAGAAGCGGAACGTAGCCTTCGCGCCCGACTGCTGGATCTGGGTGAGGAACGGCTGGTAGTCCGACGTCTTGCCGAACGCCGGTTGGCCGTGCCCGCGACCGTGCCGCCACCCGCCTCGAAGGCCGACGTGAAGCCCGCGATCACCTCGGCGCCGGCGGCGTAGTCGGGTGTGATCGACCGGATCGCGACGCTGGCTAGGGTGGCACCGTGGACGTCCTCAACAGCTACTCCGGTCACACCGACCCCGCCGGCGCGGCCATCCGCCGTGACCTCGACGCGCTCCGCATCACCAAAATCTCCGTCGGCCCGATGGACAACAACGCCTACCTGCTGGTGTGCCGGGCCACCAACGAGGCCCTGCTGATCGACGCGGCCGCCGAGCCCGAGCGCCTGGCCGACCTCGTCGGCGCCGGGGAGTCCCGCCCGGAGCTGCGGCACGTCGTCACCAC
>JAYSXW010000278.1:0-1389 GCA_043716935.1 Pseudonocardia sp. | reverse complement strand
TGCACCGCGTAACACGGCCCGAAGTAGTCGGAAGTCCGGCCGCTCTTGAGGTCCGCGATGATCGCCTCGCCGGGCTCGATGAGCGCGACCTGCGTCATTACCCCGTCCACCGGGACGATGACGGGGAGCGGCTCGAGCGGGGACAACAGCCGGTCGTAGGACCCGCCCGCGAGGAGCTCGTCATTCACGACGAACTGCTCGGCGCCCAGCACCTCAAACCCGCCCATGATGCGCCGCCACTGCTCCAGCGCCGCGTGGGCCTTCGGGCCGAGGAACGCGAGGTCGGCGCCGCAATCAGCCCGCTCGGACAGCTTGTGGAACGCCGTGCCGCGGCTGGCGGCCCGGTCCAGTCCGGCGGGGCCCATCGCCTCGAAGGCGATGCGTTGCAGCTCGTCGCGGATCGTCTTGTGCGCGACCGGGTTGTCGCGGTCCTCGAATGCTTCCACCGCGGCCGCCGCGAGGACAAGGTCATCACGCCGGGACATGCCGTAGGCGACGGCCCGCAGCTCGCGACGATGCAGCAGGTAGCTGTCCTTGATGACCTTGCCGAACGCCGAGGCGCGAGCGTAGTAGGAGAACCGTGACGTCGTCTCGGAGTGTCGGATCTTGGGTCGGTCGTTGCCGGCGTGCCGGGGGATCGACGCCGGCACCTCCGGGACGTCGTCGCCGTCGACCCGGCCGGTTACGTCGTTGGACGGCTTGCCCGCGATCTTGAACGGGTCGATCATCGGAGCGTCCGCAGCCGGTGAAGCTGCGTGGACAGCGCACCAAGAGCGTCGTACAGGTCGTTTGACTGTGCTCGCACGATGCCGTTACGGCCATCCGCGATGGCGGTCCACGCCTCCCGCACCGGGTCGGCGAGATCGCGCAGCCGGCCGATCCCGTAACTCGCCCGGCGCAGCTCTGCGTCGACGTCGGCGGCGAGATCGCGACACTGAGCTGGGGCGTCTCCGTCGACCATGAGGTCGAGCAGTCGGTCGTGAATGGTGGGAGCCGCAGCCGTGGGAGTGGCCGGGTCGGTCACGGATGCGTCCGTGAGGGTCATGATCAGCTTTCTGGGATCGGGTCGGGTGGATGCCGGGGCCGCGCACGCGCCCATCACGGGCGGTTGTGCGCGGCCCCGGCGGTTCGGGAGGAGACCGAGGCGACGTTCAGCAGTTCGGGCCGGGACAGATCCCGCCACGAACCGTGCGCCCGCACTTCGGACACGGGTGCGGTGTCGGATCGACACCGCCGCGGCGGGCCACTTTCGTATGCCCGCGCTCGATGCTGGCGCACAGCAGGCAGCCTTTGGCGGTGACGGCCCGGCCGCAGCGGCCGCACTTTGGGTCGGCGCGTAGCCGGCCGGGCCAGCCCATGGTCCCTACTTCCAGGGCCGGGAGGTGCCGG
>JAYSXW010000277.1:0-4131 GCA_043716935.1 Pseudonocardia sp. | reverse complement strand
ACGTGCTGCGCGCCCAGGACGCCGACGAGGTCGCCGTGGCGTTGGAGATCGCGGACCGCTTCGAGCTGGCCCGGGCGCTGTCCGGGGCGGCCCGGTCGGTGGCGTTCGGTGCCGAGGTCGGGCTGCGCGCGGCGCGGGGTGCGCTGCCCCGCCGTGGGCTTGCGGCGCTGCGCCGCCCGCCGGTGCGCCGCCCTCTCGACAGCGGCGTCGTGGAACACCTGGGGGAGGTGGCGCTGGCCCGCGATGCCGCCGCGGCGCGCGATCCCGCGCTGGTGCTGCGCGTGGCGGCCACCGCCGCGCGCACCGGGTTGCCGGTTGCCGCCGGTACCCTGCTCCGCCTGGCCGACACCGCCCCGGAGCTGCGTGAACCCTGGCCGCGGCCGGCACTGGGCGAGCTGCTGTCGCTGCTGGGCACCGGCCGGGCGCTCGTCGACGTCGTCGAGTCGCTGGACCGCACCGGCCTGTGGGGCAGGTTGTTCCCCGAGTGGGGCGCGGTGCGCGACCTGCCGCCCCGCGACCGTGCGCACGTCTGGACCGTCGACCGGCACCTCGTCGAGACCTGCGCGCAGGCCGCCCGCTTGACCACCCGCGTCGCGCGCCCGGACCTGCTACTGATCGGCGCCCTGCTGCACGACATCGGGAAGGGCCGCGGTGGCGACCACTCGGTGGTGGGAGCGTCGCTGGCCGTGCAGGTCGGGCGACGCCTCGGCCTGCCCGCCCCCGACGTCGTGGTCCTCGGGGCGATGGTGCGCCACCACCTGCTGCTGCCCCACACCGCCACGCGCCGCGACCTCGACGACCCGGCCACGGTCACCCGCGTCGTCGAGACACTCGACGGGGCCGGCGGCGGCGGCGGGCTCGTCCTGGAGCTGCTCGAAGCGCTCGCCGAGGCCGACGCGCTCGCCACCGGGCCGGGGGTGTGGAGCCCGTGGAAGCGGGTGCTGATCGGCGATCTCGTCCGACGCTGCCGCGCCCTGCTCGCCGGCGAAGCGCTGCCGGCCCCCGCCGACCTCTCGCCGGTCGCCCGCAAGCTCGTCGCGGCCGCGGTCGACGAGGACCGGCCCCAGCTGCAGATCGACGATGCCACCGATCCGCCGGGCGTGGTCATCGCCGTGCCCGACTCTCCCGGCTCGCTCGCCGCCGCGGCCGGCGTGCTCGCCCTGCACTCGCTGGAGGTGCACGCCGCCGAGCTGCACACCGAGGCATCGACGGCGGTCTTCACCTTCACCGTCTCCCCGCGGTTCGGCGGCCTTCCCGACCCGGCGCTGCTGCGGTCCGAACTCGTCCGCGTGCTCGACGGCGGACTCGTGCTGGCCGACGCACTGGCCCGCAAGGAGCGCGACTACGCCCCGATCATCCCCAACACCGAGGCCCCGGCACCCCCTCGCGTCCTGTGGTTCGACGACGAGGCCACCGGGGCCGTGGTGCTGGAGCTGCGTGGCACCGACCGCATCGGCCTGCTGCACCACGTCGCCGCCGCGCTCGAGGGTTGCGGGGTGGACCTGCGCTGGGCGCGGGTCGCCACGCTGGGGGCGTCGGTCGTCGACTCCTTCTGCCTGGCCGGTTCCGAGGACGGCGGCCTCGTCCCCGTCGCGGAGCGGCAGCGCATCGAGGAGGCGGTCCTGGGGGCGGCGTGCTGAGGGCCAGTACCCTGGTCGAGTGTTCGACTCCCTCTCCGAGCGCCTCAGCGACACCCTGGCCGGCCTGCGTGGCAAGGGTCGTCTCTCCGAGGCCGATATCGACGCCACCGCGCGCGAGATCCGCATCGCGCTGCTGGAGGCGGACGTCGCGCTGCCGGTGGTCCGCGGATTCGTGGCGCGCACGAAGGAGCGGGCCAAGGGCTCCGAGGTCTCGGGGGCCCTGAATCCGGCCCAGCAGGTCGTCAAGATCGTCAACGAGGAGCTCGTCGGCATCCTCGGCGGCGAGACCCGACGGCTGCGGCTGGCCAAGGAGCCGCCCACGGTGATCATGCTCGCGGGCCTGCAGGGCTCCGGCAAGACCACCCTCGCCGGCAAGCTGGCCCACTGGCTCAAGGGCCAGGGCCACACCCCGCTGCTGGTGGCCTGCGACCTGCAGCGTCCGAACGCGGTCACACAGCTGCAGATCGTCGGCGAGCGGGCCGGGGTCACGACCTTCGCGCCCGAGCCGGGCAACGGCGTCGGCGATCCCGTCGACGTGGCCCGCCGCGGGGTCGGGTACGCCCGGGACAAGCACTTCGACATCGTCATCGTCGACACGGCCGGCCGCCTCGGCGTCGACGAGGAGCTGATGCGCCAGGCCGCCGACATCCGCGACGCCACCCGACCGGACGAGACGCTGTTCGTCGTCGACGCCATGATCGGCCAGGACGCGGTGGCCACGGCCGAGGCGTTCCGGGACGGCGTCGGCTTCACCGGCGTGGTGCTCACCAAGCTCGACGGTGACGCCCGCGGTGGCGCCGCGCTGTCGGTCCGGGAGGTCACCGGCCAACCGATCCTCTTCGCGTCCACGGGGGAGAAGCTCGCCGACTTCGACGTCTTCCACCCCGACCGGATGGCCTCGCGCATCCTCGGGATGGGCGATCTGCTCACCCTCATCGAGCAGGCCGAGGGCGCATTCGACGCCGAACAGTCCGCGAAGGCCGCCGCGAAGATCAGCTCAGGGGAGCTGTCGCTGGAGGACTTCCTCGAGCAGATGCTCGCCATCCGCAAGATGGGGCCGATCGGCAACATCCTCGGCATGCTGCCCGGCGCCAACGCGGGACAGATGAAGGACGCGCTCGCGCAGGTCGACGACAGGCACCTCGACAAGCTCCAGGCCATCATCCGCGGTATGACGCCGGGCGAGCGGGCCGACCCGAAGATCATCAACGGTTCGCGACGGCTGCGCATCGCCAACGGCTCGGGCGTCAAGGTCAACGACGTCAACGAGCTGGTCGACCGGTTCTTCGAGGCCCGCAAGATGATGAAACAGATGGCTGGCCAGTTCGGATTCGGCGGCGGCGCGCGGAGCGCCACGAAGAAGCTCGCCAAGAGCCGCAAGGGGAAGAAGACCAAGGGCCGCGGCCCGGCGTCGTCGCGCGCCCTGCCGGCCGGCATGCCCGATCTCGCCGGCCTGCCGCCAACGCTGCAGCAGCTGCCACCGGGTCTCGACCAGCTCCCGCCCGGGTTCGACCCCAGCAAGCTGAAGTTCCCCAAAGGCCGCTGACCGGTGTACCGGCTACGCGGGGTGCTGCTGCCCTCGCAGGAGTCGGTCGAGCTGTTCGTCGACTCCGGGACGATCGTGGACGGGCGCCCCGGCGCCGAGACGATCGTGGACGGCGGCTGGATCGTCCCGGGGCTGGTCGACGCGCACTGCCACGTCGGGCTCGGTCCCGCCGGCCCCGTGTCGCCGGAGGAGGCCCGGTCCCAGGCTCGCGTCGACCGGGACGCCGGCGCACTGCTGTTGCGCGACTGCGGCTCCCCGATCGACACCTCGGCCCTGCGGGACGACGAGGACCTCCCCGAGATCATCCGGGCGGGCCGGCACCTCGCCCGACCCAAGCGCTACCTCCCCGGCGTCGCGATCGACATCGACGACCCGACCCTGCTGCCCGAGCTCGTCACCGAACAGGCCGCGCAGGGCGACGGATGGGTGAAGCTCGTCGGCGACTGGATCGACCGGGGGGTCGGCGACCTCGCGCCCCTGTGGCCCGACGACATCCTGCGCGCCGCGATCGACGCCGCCCACCGCGCCGGGGCCCGCGTCACCGCCCACGTGTTCGGCACCGACGCCCTGCCCGGCCTGATCCACGCCGGCATCGACTGCATCGAGCACGGCACCGGCCTCACCGACGACCTCATCTCCGAGATGGCCTGGCGCGGCACCGCGCTCGTGCCGACCCTGATCAACGTCGACACGTTCCCCGGCATCGCCGACTCGGCGTCCAAATACCCGACCTACGCCGCGCACATGCGGTCGCTGCACGCCGGCGCCCGGTCGGTCGTGCGACGCGCGGTGGAGGCGGGCGTGCCCGTCTACGCGGGCACCGACGCCGGTGGCGGCATCGCCCACGGTCGGATCGTCGACGAGATCGATGCCCTGCGCGCCGCCGGCCACCCCGACGCCCTGGGTGCGGCGAGCTGGGCGGCGCGGGAGTGGCTGGGGCGGCCG
>JAYSXW010000276.1:0-4135 GCA_043716935.1 Pseudonocardia sp. | reverse complement strand
GCCGTCGCGGTGTTCGCCGGCGACCACGGGGTGCACGCCCAGCACGTGACACCGTGGCCGCGGGAGGTCACCGGGCAGATGGTGGGCAACTTCCTGGCCGGGGGAGCGGTCGTCAACGCCTTCGCGCGACGCGCCGGCGCCGAGGTGTGCGTCGTCGACGTCGGGGTCGCGACCCCGCTCGATCCCGCCCCCGGACTGCTCGCCCGCCGCGTCGCGGACGGCACCGCCGACATGACGAGCGGCCCCGCGCTCACCCGGGCGCAGGCCCGCAGCGCGGTCGAGGTGGGCATCGGCGTGGCCCGGGAGCTGGTCGCGGCCGGGCACCGCTGCCTGGTCACCGGCGACATGGGCATCGCCAACACCACCGCCGCGGCCGCGCTGGTCTGCGCGTTCACCGGGGCGGACCCGACGGAGGCGACGGGCCGCGGCACCGGCATCGACGACGCCACACTCGCCCGCAAGACCGACGTCGTGCGACGCGCGCTGGCGCTCCACCGGCCCGACCCGGCCGACCCGATCGGCGTGCTGGCCGCGTTCGGGGGGCTCGAGCACGCGGCCCTGGCCGGGTTCGTGCTGGGCGGGGCCGCGTCGCGGGTGCCGGTGCTGCTCGACGGCGTCAACGCCGGGGCGGCCGCGCTCGCCGCCGCCGCACTCGCCCCGTCGAGCGTCGGCTACTGCATCGCCGGGCATCGTTCCGCCGAGCCCGGCCACCACCGCGCGCTGGCCCACCTCGGGCTGGAGCCGCTGCTCGACCTGGGCATGCGCCTGGGCGAGGGCACCGGGGCGCTGCTCGCCCTTCCGGTCGTGCAGGGTGCCGTCCAGGCCCTGCACGACGTGTCGACCTTCGACGCGGCGGGGGTCACGGAGAAAGGAGCGGGGGTCACGGAGAAAGCGGCCGGGCTTCCGGAGGCGACGGTCGGGGCCACGGAGCGCCCCGACCTCTCCTGACATGTCGGGGCTACCGGTAACGGCGATACGGCGGCCCGGTCGTGTCGGTCCGGTGGTGTCGGCCTGGTTGCGCCGGCTCAGTGCCAGGTCACGTGCGCCCGGACCGGGAGGTGGTCGCTCGGACCCCGCAACCCGGCGGTGACCTCGTGCAGCAAAGCACCGCGGACGAGCACGTGGTCGAGCTGCATGCCCGGCCGCCACGACGGATAGGTGGCCGTGGCCGTGCCGCAGCTCCAGCCCGTGCCGAGCAGCGCGAACCGCAGCCCCCGCAGGGGCAGGTTGAGATCGCCCATGAGCAGCGCGGGCGTCCCGAGCGCATCGACGACGCCGAGAGCCTCACGCAGCTGCGCAGCCGCCCGCCACGGCAGGTACGACAGGTGCGCGGTGGCCACCACCAGCTCCGACCCGGGCGGACCGGTGCGTGCGGCCAGCAGGATGCGCGGTTCGTGGTCGGGGCCGGGCAGCGCGCGTCCGACGTCCTCCTGCTGGCGTTCGCCGGGCCCGCCGCCGGGGAGCGGGTGGCGCCGCAGCTCGCGCAGCGGGTGGCGGCTCAGCAGCCCGACCCCGTAGGCCGGACCGCCGGGGTCGGGCCCTGATCCGGGCCCCTCGTCCCAGCGGCGGGAGGGATCCCCGAGCAGCGCCGGGGCGAACAGGTGGTGCCAGCCGAGCTTGGCGGCGAGCTCCGCGACCTGGTCGGCGTGCCCGGTGCGGCTCAGCTCGCGGTCGACCTCCTGCACCGCGAGCACGTCGACGTCCATCCGGTCGACCGCCGTCGCGACCCCACCGAGGTCGATCCGGCCGGTCCGGACGTCGAGACCGTGCAGCAGGTTCCAGGTCGCGGCCTTCACGGCACCGCTCACGACGACAGCGCGTTCATCAGGTCCTCGACGGTCGTGGCGGCCCGGTGGTGGGCGCCGTTGACGAACAGGGTCGGGGTGCCGCGTACGCCACTGCGCACCCCGGAGCTGAAGTCGGCCTCCACCCGGCCCTCCACGGACCGGGTGGCCGGCCAGACGACCGTGTCCGGCGCGATGCCGATCTCGTGGGCGTAGCGGCGCAGGTCGCCCTGGCGCAGGTGCGGCTCGTCGCCGTCGAACAGGCGCTCGTACATCGGCCAGAACCGCCCGTGCAGCGCCGCGGCCTCCGACCCGACGGCCGCCGAGAGCGCGTGCGGGTGCAGCTCCGCGAGCGGGAAGTGCCGGAAGGCGAACACCAGACGCGCACCCAGGCGCCGCCGCACCTCGTCGATCACCGGTAGTGCCGCGCGGCAGTAGGGACACTCGAAGTCCCCGTGCTCGACGAGGCCGAACTCGGCACCGAGAACGCCGTGCAGGTGGTCGTAGCTCCCGATCGGTGGGGCGAGCGTGATCGTGAACCTCCGAGTGGTGACATCCGGGGGTGGCAGGATGATCGGGCGACGGTGACGAGCCCGGCGTTCGCGACCTTAGCGGAGCGCGGGGAGCTGAGCCGGGCCGCGCGGTCGTTCCCTGCGCACGGAGTCGGGCTCGGCGGTGCTGCTGCTCGCCGCGGCCGTCATCGCAATGACCTGGGCGAACCTCGGCCCGAGCTACGAGGAGTTCTGGCGCACCGACCTGACCTTCACCTCGGTGACGCCGAGTTGCGGGAGAACCTGCGGCACTGGTGCAACTACGGCCTGATGGTCGTGTTCTTCTTCAGCGTCGGCCCGGAGATCTCCCGGGAGATGACGCTCGGAGAGTTGCGCGGGGTGCGGGTCGTGGCCGCCCCGGCGATCGCGATCTCCACCGACACCGCCGTCGTGATCCGGGGTGCTGGCGCTGCTCGGCCCGCGCTGCCCGGACCAGCTGCGGGCGTTCCTGCTGGCCCTCTCGATCGTCGACGACATCGGCGCTGTCGGGGCGATCGCGTTGTTCTACATCGACGACGTACAGGTCCTGCCGCTGGTACTCGCCGGTGTGGTGTTCGTCGCACTGCTCGGTCTGCTGTTCCTACGGTTCTGGCGGACCCCGATCTACGTCCTGATCGGCGTGGTGATGTGGCTGGCCGTGCTGGAGTCGGGCGTGCACCCGAGCGTGGTCGGCGTGGCGATCGGGCTGCTCGTCAACGCCTACGCCCCGCGCCCCCACGACATCGCGCGCGCCCAGATGCTGGGCGGCAGCATGCTGATCGACCCGAGCCCGGCCCGCGCCCTCGCCGCGCCGGCGGCCGTCAACGAGGTCGTCTCGCCCAACGAGCGGCTGCAGCTGCGCATCCAACCCTGGAGCAGCTACGTCATCGTGCCGCTGTTCGTGCTGGCCAACGCCGGTGTGGTCCGGCCCGGCCCGGCCCGGCGCTGCTCGCCGCCGCCTCCTTGCCGCTGACGTGGGGGATCGCGCGGGCCGCACCGTCGGCAAGCTCGTGGGCGTCACCGCCGGCACCTGGGTGGCCCTGCGTACCGGGATCGGGCGCGTGCCCGACACGCTGCGGTGGGGTCAGCTGATCGGCGGGGCCGGGCTGGCCGGCATCGGCTTCACCGTGGCGCTGTTCGTCACCGATCTCGCCCTGGACGACCCCGTCCCCGTCAACGACGCCAAGATCGGCAGCCTGGCCGGCTCGATCCGGCCGGCGTAATCGGCTGGACGATCTTCCGGCGGGCCGGGGAGCGGGGCGGCCAGTACGCCCCCCGTGGCCTCCCGGTCCTCCCTCCCCGCCCCTGGTGCCCCCCGGACCGACCCCACCCGCGCGAGTCCGGTGTCCTGACCCGCCGAGTCCGCTGTCCTGACGCGGCGAGTGTGCCGTCCCGATATGGCTAATTCGCGGTACTGGTACGCCATCCCCGGCGGTACCGTCTCCTCATGTCACGGCTTCACCGAATCACCTCGGACCCTGCGGTCTGCCATGGACAGCTGACGATTCGCGGGTTGCGCTACCCGGTCCAGAATCTGCTGGAGTTGCTCTCCTCGGGCATGACGATCGACGACGTGCTCGACGACTACCCCGACCTCGAACGTGATGACCTGCTCGCCGCGCTCGAGTTCGGTGCGCTCACCCTTGGCGGTGGTTGCGTCGTCCCGCTCAGCGCCGCGTGAGGTTCCTCGTCGACGCCCAGCTTCCTGCTCGGTTCTCCCGGTTCTTGGGCGGCGCCGGACACGACGCCGTGCACACCTCGCAGCTACCGGATGGCAACCGCACGACCGACCTGCGGATCGCCGAGGTGGCGGACCGTGAC
>JAYSXW010000275.1:0-4136 GCA_043716935.1 Pseudonocardia sp. | reverse complement strand
CGCTGGGTGACGCCGCGACCGAGGCCTATCTCGCCGCGACCCAGGCCCCGCTCGACGCCACGGACCGCACCGCTGGAGCGCGCGCTGCCAACGAGCGGGCACTGGCCCAGATCGAGCGGGCGCGCGCGGAGATCCGCCGCTACCGGGCGGATCACGCCCGCGCGCTCGACGAGGCCGCGCACCTGCTCACCGGCCTCCCGGGCGCCGAGACGGAGGCCCGCACCGCACTGGTCGCGGCGCAGGCGGCCGTGGCGGCGGCCGACCGCGCCGGCGTCCGGTCCCGCCGGGCGCAGGAGCGCCTCGCCGAGGCCGCCGACCTGGCCGCGCACCTCGACGGCACCGACGCCGGGCTGCGCGACCGCTGGCAGCGGGCGCACCGGGTCGCCGACCTCGCCCACCAGGCCTCGACGCTGGCGGCCGACGCGCCCCGCACGGCTCAGGCGGTCCGCACGGCTCTGGCCAGCATCGCCATCCGCCGCGAGGCCGCTGCGACCAAGGCCGGCCGGATCGAGCCCGCGCTCTCGGCGCTTCGGCGCGAGTTCTCCGAGCCGTGCTCGCATGATCTGGTCGACGCCGAACGGGCGACCCTCGCCGCGATCGCCACCGCCGACACGGCCCTCGCCGCGGCCCACCACGACGCCGAAGCGGGCGACTGGGACGGCGCGGCCGACCGGGTGGCCGCCGCCCGCGCCGCACTCACCGACGCCGAGGAACGCCACAACGCCGTCACCGACCGGCTCGCCGAACTGCGGTCCGTCCGCTCCGATCCCGGCCGACCCGCCGCCGACGCCCGGTTCGTGCTCCGCGACGCCCAACGCCTCGTCGTCGCCCGCGGGCTCGTCGCCCGCTTCGGGCCCGTGCTCGACGCCCAGGCCGTGCGGTTGGACAACGCGCGCGGCCGCCTCGACGCCGTGCACCCCGACTACTGGCTCTACCTGACCGAGCTGCGCGGCATCGCCGAGCGGGTGAAGCGGGTGGTGGCGGACGCCCGCCACTCCTGACGGCGGCCCAACCCCGGATACGACGAGCGACGGGGCCGTGACGCGGTCAGCCGGTGCGGTGGGCCGTGAGCAGCAGGTACTCCCAGTCCATCGTCCCCTGGCCGCGGACGAAGCGGGTCGCGAACTCGGCGAGGTCCCGGTCCAGCGCGGCGAGACGCTCGGGGTCGGCGGCGTTCGCGCGGTAGACCGCAATGGTCGGCCCGTAGTTGGCCTTGAAGTACTCCCGCCACTCCTGCGTGGTCGGGAACCGGGTGATCGTCACCGTTCCCCGGCGGGCGACGACGTCGGTGACGCGATCACCGAGCAGCGCTCGGACGTGGCCCTCGTCGCCCCACAACGGCGGCGGCTGGGCACCGGCCGGGGGCGGCGGGGCGTAGGGCTTCATCGCCGCGAACATCTGCCCGACGAATCCCTCGGGGGTCCAGCTCAGCAGGCCGATGGTGCCGCCGGGCCGGCAGACGCGCACGAGTTCGTCGGCGGCGACCTGGTGGTGTGGCGCGAACATCACCCCGACGCACGACAGGACGGCGTCGAACGCAGCATCGGGGTAGGGCAGCGCCTCGGCGTCGCCCTCCTCCCAGTCCAGCTCGGCGCCTCGGGCTGCGGCCTGGGCGCGACCCACGTCCAACAGCTCGGGCGTCAGGTCGGAGGCGATCACCTGTGCACCGGCGAGCGCCGCCGGGATCGCGACGTTGCCCGAGCCCGCGGCGACGTCGAGCACCCGGTCGCCGCGGCGTACCCCACTCGCTTCGACGAGGCGCGGGCCCAGCTCGGAGATCAGGTCGGTGGCGACAGCGGGGTAGTCGCCCATCGCCCACATGGCGCGGTGCTTAGCCTTGAGCACGCTGTCGGCTGCGGCGGTCTCGGACCCCGCAGCGTCGATCGTTCCGGTCATCGTGGCTCTCCTGAGGTCGGTGTGTCGACCAGCGTGCGAGAGGGCATTGCAGCCTGATTGCAGGTGGGCTGCAGCGAGGGCCCAGCCGGTCATTGAGCGATTCACACAGGCACACCACAGGCGGCCACACAGGCGGACCACACAGGCGGACCATTCAAAAGAACCGCCGCAGGCACAACCGGGCGAACTGCACGGCTGCCACCCCCGCCAAGGGCGGGACCCCGTCCGGGCCCACGACGGGCAGCCGCGCCGGGTCCAGCGGTGAGGCCTTGCCGGCCGCGAGGAGGCTGCGGTGCAACACGGCGGCGTCGCGGTCGGCGCCGAGCCGGGCCAGCAGCCGCACGACATAGCGCAGGTTGAGCCACTGCTGGGACCAGTCCCCGACGCGGTCCCAGTGGTCGATCACGTCCACCAGTGCACGCGCCGCCGCCCGCGGATCGCGGTGCACGGCCCGGGTGGCGGCGCCCTCCATCAGGGCGATGCCGTGCCACCAGAAGTTGCCGACCGACGCGGCGAGCTCGCCCGCCTCGTCGAACAGCATCAGCGCGCGGTCGGGATCAGATTTCTTGAGCACCAGCCCGAGGCCGTAGCGCGCCATCGACAGCGCGGTGGGGTTGGCGGTCGACTCCGCCACCTGCACGGACTCCAGCGCAGCGGGGACGCCCCGCTCCGGCTCGCGGCGCACCGAGTGGCAGACCGCCACGTAGTAGAGCGTCCACACCAGCCGGATCGGGTCGACGGCATGCCGGGCGAGGCGGACCTCCCGCTCGTAGTACGCGAGCGCCACGTAGACGTCGCCCTCGTAGAGGGCCACGTCCGCGAGCACGTCGGCGGGGTAGGCGATGCGGCCGGTGCCCCGCCCGGGTGCCCGGCCGGCCGCGCGGGCGGCCAGCGTCCGGGCCCGCGGGTAGTCCCCGGCGGCCCAGGCCCCGCGGGCCGCGGCGCCGGCGGCCGCGGCGAACAGCGGGTGGTCGGTCGGAGCGAAGTCGAGCACGCGATCCGCCCAGGCGGCCGATTCGTAGCCGACGCGCAGGTAGACCAGCTCGGGAAGGGACGTGACCAGCCGCAGGACGAGGTCGACGTCGCGGTCCTGCGTCGCGCGCTCGAACGCGGTGCGCAGGTTGTCGTAGTCGGGCAGCACACGCTCGGCCCAGGCCCGCTCGTCGGCGCCCTGCACACCGGCGGCCGCGCGCTCGGCGAGCCCCGCGAAGTACGCCGCGTGCCGGCGCTGCCACGGCTGCGCCCGCGCGCCGAGCACGTCGCGGCCGTAGGCGCGCAGCGTCTCGAGCATGCGGTAGCGCGACCGGCCCGCGCCGATCGCCGGAGTGACCATCGACTTGTCGACCAGCCGGGTGAGCAGGTCTAGCGTGTCGTCCTCGGTGGTGCCCGGGTCGGCGCACACCCCGTGGACGCCGGCGAGATCGGCACCGCCCGCGAACACCGACAGCCGCCCGAACAGCCGCTGCTCCGGCTCCGACAGCAGCCGGTAGGACCAGTCGATCGTCGCCTCCAGGCTCTGCTGGCGGACCGGGGTACCGCGCGCCCCGCCGTGCAGCAGGGTGGGGCGATCGAGCCGCTGCGCGATCTCGACGGCACTCATGGCCCGCATCCGGGCCGCGGCCAGCTCGATGCCCAGCGGCAGGCCGTCGAGGCGCCGGCAGATCTCGGCGATCGCGCCGGCGTCCTCCCCGTCGGGCCGGAAGTCGGGCCGGTTGGTCCGCGCCCGCTGGATGAACAGAATGCTCGCGTCCTGCTCGGGAAGGGGCCCCACGGTCCACCGCTGCTCGCCGGCGACGCCGAGCGGCTCGCGGCTGGTGGCCAGCACCGTCACGTCGGGGCAGTGCGCCACCACGTCCTGGACCAGGCTCGACGCGGCGTCGAGGACGTGCTCGCAGTTGTCGAGCACCACCAGCAGCCGCCGCGTCCGGAGGTACTCGATGACGCTCTGCTCGATCGTCAGGCCGTGGCGCTGCTGGACGCGCAACGCGCCCGCCACCGCGTGACCCACGGGCCCGCCCGTGCCGAGCCGGGCGAGCTCGACGAGCCAGACCCCGTCGGTGAACCGGGACGTCGTCCGGCCGGCCACCTCCTCCGCCAGCCGCGACTTTCCCACGCCACCGACGCCGTTGAGCGTCACCACGGGCGCCCCGGCCAATGCGTCGACGATCAGGGGGATCTCCGCGTCACGGCCCACGAAGCCGGTGGCGCGCCGGGGCAGGTTGCTGCGCGGTGGCGCGGAG
>JAYSXW010000274.1:0-1394 GCA_043716935.1 Pseudonocardia sp. | reverse complement strand
CCGCCGAGGTAGTAGCCGGAGGTGTCGGCGATGAGTTGGACGGTGCCGCTGGAGTTGTTGGTCAGGGCGATCATTCCGTCGGAGCCGACGGGGGCGATGACGAGGTTCGGGGTTGTTTGCCCGGGTGTGAAGTTCAGGTTGGACGTGTCCGGTGTGGCTGTGCCGCTCGCGTAGACGGCGATGTTGCCGTAGGACGAGGGTTGGGTGACCGTGACGTTGACGGCGACGGCGGAGACGCCGGTCGTGGGGATGCCGCCGTGGCCGTTCACGGGGACCCGGATCGTGGCTCCCGGTGCGACCGGTCCTGAGACGCCGCCTGTCCCGTTGCGGGTGTCGAGCTGGCGGTACGGGGTCAGCGACGTGAAGGCACCGGGGTTTGAGGGTGCGAGGGCTGCCGTTCCGCTCGGCGAACCCAGGCCGGTCGGACCGTCGTAGCCGGGGCCGGCGGTGCACAGGTAGCTCGGAGTACAGGTCCCGTTCGACCCGGACACGACATCAGTCAATCCGCTCGTCGCCACGTAGGCCTGCTGAACGGGGTACCCAGTGGGGGATTGCTCTGCACCAAGGGTGGCGGCGGCGGCGACGAGCGGGGCAGAGACGCTCGTTCCCCCGCCAACCAGCCAGCCGCTGATCCCGTTATCGGGGGTGCTGTTGTAGAAAGCTACCCCCGTCGCAGGGTCTGCGACGGCGGCGACGTCGGCGACGGTGCGGGCGGAGCAGCCGCTGTCATGTTGCCAGGTGGGTTTCGGCTCGAAAGCGGAGCAGCCGCTTCCCGAGCTGGCCCAGGCGGTTTCATGCCAGGACCCGCTCGTGCTGTTACGGGACAGGCTGGTGCCGCCCACCGCGGTGACGTACGGGGACGCGGCCGGGTATTGGACGCGATAGGAGGAGTCGCCGGAACTCGCCGTGATGGTGACTCCGGGATGGTTGTAGTACGCGTCATAGGCCGATTCGCCGGCGAACTCGGCGATGCCGTAGCTGTTCGAGACCGCCGTGGCCCCCATCCGCACCGCCGTGTTGACGGCAGCTCCAATGTCGGCGAGGGAGGCTGTGTTCGCTTCCACGAGCAGGATGTGGCAGTTCGGGCAGCCGGCAGAGAGCATGTCCAAATCCAGCGCGATTTCCATGGCCCATCCGGTGTCGACGGGAGGCAGCGAGCTCCCGCCCAGCTGGTCCACTTTAGTGAAGCATCCGCTACCGCAGGGCGGAAGCCCGAACTTGGATCGGTAGACCCCCAAGTCAGAGGCGGCGGTCGGGGCGTCGTATGAATCGACGACGGCGACGGTACGACCGACCCCGCCGGTAGCCGAGGGCAGGCTGTAGGCGGCCTGCAGATCGGCTGGTGCATATCCGCTCGGCGCCGTGTCGGGGCTGGCGAGCGGACCGCTGACATC
>JAYSXW010000273.1:0-12607 GCA_043716935.1 Pseudonocardia sp. | reverse complement strand
TCGCCGACGCCGTGCTCAACGCCACCACGAACAGGGCGGCAACGACGAGCACCGCCGCGCTGAGCCCACCCGTCGCACGGGCCCAGACGGACCGGGACCGCGAGGTCGGGGCCCCATGCGGCACCCGGGTGATCGGCACCGGGGCGGACGTCTCGGTGGGGCGCACCGACTCGGGTGGCAGGTCGGCGGCGGCCAGCGCGGCGCACGCCTCGACGGCGGTGGGCCGGTCGGCGGGGTCGGGGGCCCTCATCGCGTCGAGGACCCCGACCAGCGGCCCGGCCGGGGCACCACCGAGGGCGGCCGCCAGCACCGCGCCCAGCGCGTGGATGTCGGCACCGGCCGAGGGCGGACCGCCGCGCCGCTGCTCGGGAGCGGCGAAGGCGCCCGGCTCGGCGTCGTCACGATCGGGCAGCCGGACCGGGCCGAACCCCGCCAACCGGACCCGGCCCCCGACGAGCAGCACGTCCGACGGATCGAGCGCCCCGTGTGGGATGCCGGCGGCGTGCAGGTGGGCCAGCGCGTCGGCGAGCTCGACGGCCCATCCCCGCAGCTCGGCCGCGGGCACCGGCCCCCCGGCGAGCCGGTCGGAGAGGGTGCGGCCGTCGACGGGATCGGTGACGGTGTACCGGAGGTCCGCGTCATCGCCCGGTCCGTTGCGCAGGCACACCAGCGCGGGATGGTGCAGGGCGGCGAGCAGCCGGATGTTCTCCCCCTCCCGGCGGACCACCTCTGCCGGAGCGTCGGGTTGCAGCAGCCGCACGGCGACGGGACGGTCGAGGATCGTGTCCCGTCCGTGGTGGACCGACACCCCCGAACCGTGGGAGACCACCGGTCCGAGCTCGTAGCGGCCGGCCAGCAGACTCTCCACGGGTACCAACGTAGCGGGCCCGCCCTCCGCCGGGCCCGTCGGCGGATTCGGCCACCGCCGCGGTGCTCGGCGCCCGCCCGGTGAGGACCCGGCGAGTCTGCGGCGGTGGGCCTTGGTCGCAGGTGAGCCGTTCGTCGATCAGGTCGTGGTGCATCTGGCGCCCCGGGAGAGGACCAGCGGGTCCCCGGTACGAACCACGCGCGGGCCATGACGCATCACCAGTGGGGAGCGTGACCCGAGTTCCCGCAGGCCCACAGCGGCGACACCGGCCCGTGCCCGGCGCCGAGGGGGTAGGAGTGGCGCACCGACTCGGTGACGAACCGCTTTCCGAACGCCACCGCCCCGGCGACGTCGGAGCCCCGGGCCAGGGCCGCGATGATCGCCGAGGCCATCGTGTCGCCGCTGCCGTGGGTGTGCACGGTGGCGAAGCGCGGACCGGGCAGCTCGGTGAACGTCTCGCCGTCGAAGTACAGATCGACGCAGACGTCGACGTCCTCGCGCAGGTGCCCACCCTTGACCAGGACCCGGCGCGCCCCGAGCCCGTGCAACGCCCTGGCCGCGTCGTACTGGCCGGCGCGGTCGTGCACATCGACGCCGGTGAACAGCCGCACCTCGTCGAGGTTGGGCGTCAGTAGGGTGGCGCGGGGGAACAGCAGCGTGCGGAAGGCGTCGAGGGCGGAGTCGGCGAGCAACTGGTCCCCGGCCATCGACGCGGCCACCGGATCGACGACGAACGGCGTCCGCGCGTCCGCGCCGATCCCGACCCGGTCACACGCCGCAGCCACCGCCTCGATGATCGCCGCGCTTGCGAGCATGCCGGTCTTGACCCCGTCGAGCCCGATGTCGGTGGCCACCGCCTCGATCTGCGCGGCCACCGTCTCCGGTGGGATCGGGTGCACGCCGGAGACGCCGAGAGTGTTCTGCACCGTCACCGCCGTGACGGCCACACACGCGTGCACACCGCACGCCGCGAACGCCCGCAGGTCGGCGGCCACCCCGGCCCCGCCCCCAGAGTCGGTGCCGGCGATCGTCAACACCCGGGGCGGCGTGACGCCGACGGTCGGCTCGTTCATCACAGCCGACCGTAGCCCGCTCCGCTGCCGCCACGGTGTTGGATGGGCGTCGTGCCTCTTGACGGTGAGTACGAGATCAGCCCGGTGGGCTGGGTCCGCGACCAGACCGAGAAGATCTTCGAGACCGGTACCACCGCGAGCGTCGACATCAACGGACGTGCGGTGATCCTGCTGACCACGCGCGGGGTGAAGACCGGGAAACTGCGGAAGGTGCCGCTGATGCGCGTCGAGCACGACGGGCGCTACGCGATCGTCGCCTCGCTGGGCGGAGCACCCAAGCATCCTGTCTGGTACTTCAACGTGCAGGCCGAGCCCCACGTCGAACTGCAGGACGGCACGGTGACCCACGACTACACCGCGCGGGAGGTCACCGGCGAGGAGAAGGCGCAGTGGTGGGAGCGGGCCGTGGCGGCCTACCCCGACTACGCCGACTACCAGCTCAAGACCGACCGTCAGATCCCGGTGTTCGTACTGGAGCAGATGACTGCCACCTCGCCGGCGAGTTCGGCTGCCGTGACGGCGGTGCGGTGACCGGACGCTTCGCGGCCACCGCACCCATCGCCGTCGAGCTGGACCTCGACGCCGTGCTGCAGCCCGACTAGTCCTCGCGCTCCGCCTCCGTCGTCACCGCACGGAGCAGCGGGCGGCTCGCCGCCGAGGCCCCGAGCACCAGCGCCACCCCGGCCACCAGTACACCGCCGAGCAGCAGCAGCGGCCCGGGCGCGAGCATCGCCCACTCGGCCGCGAACGGCGACGCGCACAGCAGACCCAACGCCAGCGCGATCCCTCCGTTGACCACCAGCGGCCAGACGGTCTCGGCGCGGCGGGCCGCGTCGAGCACCGTGAGCGGGGTGCCGGTGAGGCGCAGCAGCCGCAGCGTGCGGCGCTGGTCCAGCACCCGGGCGGCCGCGGCGGTGCCGGCCGATGTGGCCGCGAGGAGGAACGTACCGACGAGCACCACCGTGGCGCCGCGGGTGAGGCGACCGCCAGCCCCGACACCGCCGCGGTCAGCGGCGCCAGGAAGCCCGTGACGAACACCGCGAGCGTGAGCCCGGCGACGGGCCGGAACGCGCCGTGGGGGTCGTCGAGGAGCCGCCGGCCGGCAAGCAGCCGCGCCGGCGAACGGGCCGAGCGGGCCATTGCGTGCCCGATCAACCGGACCACCAGGGGCCCGATCAACGACACCACCCCGAACAGCGCCAGCACGCCGAAGATCAAGCCGGCGACGTCGCGCGGCCCGGCCTGACGCAGACCGTTCGCCGCGGCGAACACCGCCGCGCCCGCCACGAGCGCCAGCAGCCGCACCGCGCCGAAGCGATGGGTGAGGTCTGCTCCCCGCAACACGGGCTCGTCCACCGGCGGTCCCCGATCCACTCGATCAGCGGCAGCCCCGCCATCATCACCAGCAGCAACAGGCCCGTTGCCCAGGCCGCGGTGCCGAGCACCGCTACGACCGTCTCCGTCATGGGCACCGCGTTCTCCGGTCCCGACCTGCTCGCGCCTCGGCCGCCGGACCGACTTCGGGGCCGTGACGTCGTACTTCCGACCGAGAGCGGCCGGCTACCACCGCGACCTCGGCTGACGGGGCAGCGCTGCCCGCGGACCCGAATTACACGTTCCTGTCCTTCACCGAGCAGCTCGCCCTTGCGGTGCTCGTCGTCGCCGTCCTGCGCCGCTGCACACTGCGGACGGCGCTGCTGCTCGCCGCGGCCGCCGCCGTCGCGGTCCTCGCCTCGCCGATGTTGCGCGTCAGCGCGGACCGCGGCGGCAGCGTCGCTGTGCTCTCCGCGCTCGGTTGGGGCGGCTCCGTCGGGATCGGGCTGGTGTGGCGCGAGGTGGAGACGCGGCGACGGGTGGCGATCGACGACGTCCGGTCGGCGGAACGGATGGAGCTGGCCCGCGAGCTGCACGACGTCGTCGCCCATCACGTCACCGGCATCGTGGCGGCCGCGCAGGCTGCGGCGGTGGTCACGCGGTCGTCACCTGACGACGTCGACCGAGCCCTGACCCAGATCGAGACGGCCGGCTCCGAGGCGTTGACGGCCATGCGCCGGATGGTCGGGGTGCTGCGCGGCACCGACGGCGCCCGCGCCCCCGGCGCGGAGCTGCGGGAGGTGTCGACGCTGGTGGAGCGGTTCGACCCGCAGCGGCGGTTCGTCCGGTTGACCATTGCGCCCGGGCTGCAACACGCCGTGCTGCCGGCGGGGGTCGCGGCGACCGGCTACCGCGTGGTGCAGGAGGCTCTGACCAACGTGCGGCGGCACGCGCCGGAGGCGACGGCCGTCGAGGTGGACGTCCGGATCCGGGCGGCGGCGCTGACGGTGTGGGTCCGCAACGACGGCGTGCCCGCACTGCCCCACACCCCGCGGGGCGGGCGCAGCGGCTTCGGGCTCACGGCATGGCCGAGCGTGTCACCGCCCTCGACGGGGCCCTGACCGCGGGCCCCACCGCTCCGGGCGTCTGGACCGTCGCCGCCCACATCCCCCTGGAAGGGGCCCGATGATCACAGTCCTGCTGGCCGACGGCCAGGAGATGGTCCGCACGGGCTTCCGCCTGATCCTCGGCGCCGAGGACGGGATCACGGTGGTCGGGGAGTCCGGCACCGGCATCGACGCGGTGGCGCAGGCCCGCCGGCTGCGCCCCGACGTCGTTCTGGTGGACATCCGGATGCCCGACCTGGACGGCCTGGAGGCCACCCGCGCCCTCATGGCTGACCCGGAACCACCGCGGATCGTCGTCGTCACCACCTTCGATCTCGACGAGTATGTCTACGGCGCCCTGCGTGCCGGCGCGTGCGGGTTCCTGCTCAAGGACGCCGGCCCGCGGCTGCTCGTCGAGGCGGTGCGGGCGGCGGCGAACGGCGACGCGCTGGTCTCGCCGTCGGTCACGGTGCGGCTGCTGCAGCACCTCGCGTCCCGGCCGCCGTCGGAGTCCACCGGGCCGCTCTCTCCTCGCGAGCTGGAGGTGGTGCGCGCCGTCGCCCGCAACCGCGTGGAGATCGCGGCCTGGGCGTGGGAGCACGGCCAGTTGCGCCGACTCGCCCGCGGGGGTCAGCGCATCTCGGCCGGTACCGCCACCACATCGACCATGGCGCCGTTACCCAGCACTGTGAGTCCGCCGTCGCGCCGCCGGAGTTGCGGGTCGAGCGCGGCGTGGGTCCCGGTGACGTCCCGACGACACGCCCGGCCAGTGCGGCGCCCGGTTCAGACGTCCTCGGCATGCTGCACGGACGGGTCCCACTCCAGGCCCGGCACGCCCCATCCGTTGCGCTTGACCGCCTTGCGGCCGGCTCGGTAGTTGCGGCCGATCAGCCGGTCGATGTAGACGATCCCGTCGACGTGGTCGGTCTCGTGCTGCAGGCAGCGGGCGAGGAACCCGCGCCCCTCGACCTCCACGGGCTTGCCGTCGGCGTCCACGCCGGTCACGCGAGCCCACTCCGCGCGGCCCGTCGGGAACTGCTCGGCCGGCACCGACAGGCAGCCCTCGTCGTCGTCCTCGGGGTCGGGCATGCCCTCGGGCCGCCCGGACGTCTCCAACACCGGGTTGACGACTACCCCGCGGCGACGCGTCCGCGTCTCCTCGTCGGGACAGTCGTAGACGAACAGCCGCAGCGCGACCCCCACCTGGTTGGCCGCGAGGCCGACGCCCTCGGCCGCGGCCATCGTGTCGAACATGTCCGCGACCAGCTCCTTCAGGCCGTCGTCGAACATCTCCACCGGTCGGGTCGGAGTGTGCAGGACCGGGTCGCCGACGATGCGGATGGGGCGGACGGACACGGTCGACCACGTTACCGGGCCACCGGACGCGACCCGATCAGCCGTCGCGCGCATCGTCGGCGACCTCCTCGACGCGGTCTGCGGCCACCTCGGCGGAGGTCACGACGTTGACGCTGCCGAAGCACCCGTTGGCCTCGACGACGATCTCGCGCGCCCCCGCGGGCACGAGGCACGCATCGTCGCAGTTCACACTCCCCAAGATCACCGTGCCGGAGGTGCGCACCCGCACGCCGTCGGGCACCTGGACCCGCGTGCTGCCGAACAACGTGCTGACCTGCACCCGGCCCTGGGTGCCGCCGACCTGCACCACCCGGCTCGTGAACACCGATGCACCGTCGTCGGCGCCGATCACCCGGAGCCCCCAGGTCGCGGCAAGGACGAGGAGGACGGCGAACAGGCGGCCGGCCACGCGCCCCTGACGCCGCGCGCGAACGGGTGCGGCGGCGGTAGGGACCGCCGGAGCCGGCCGGGCGACGTCAACCGCGTCGGGACGGTGTGGCTCCGGGAGGTCGCGGGTCAGCGCGTCGAGATCGCTGCGCGTATGGGCGGCGGCCCAGCACTCCTTCAACCGCTCGTCGTACTCGCTCAGCGTCAGCACGCCGTCGGTCAGCGCCGCCTGTAGCCGGTCGTCCACCTCCCGGCGCTCGCGGTCGCCGATCCTGATCTCCGGCAGCGGTGCTTCCATGTCGTCCGTCCTGGCCTGTCCGGCGCCCCGACGGGTAGAGGCACCACAACGGGGCCGGCTGGCGGCGCGTCCCGGCCCGCGACGAGGAATCCCGCGTGGTTGAATGATGCTGCGAATGACAGGCGTGTGATTCACCGGAACGGCCAGCAAGGAGCGTGATGGAGTCTGCCACCGAAACCAGCGTCCGGGCCGGCAGCGCACCCCGCGAGCTCGAGCGACGGGAGCGCGAGATCCTCGCGTTCGAAGGCCAGTGGTGGAAGTACGCCGGCGCCAAGGAGCAGGCGATCCGCGAGCTCTTCGACATGTCCGCCACCCGCTACTACCAGGTGCTCAACGCCCTGGTCGACAAGCCCGCGGCGCTCGCCGTCGATCCTCTGCTCGTCAAGCGCCTCCGGCGGCTGCGGACCAGCCGGCAACGCACCCGTTCGGCGCGTCGGCTGGGAATCGAGCCGTGGTGAGGACACCATGATCGCCGTCGTGCCCGGTCGCTGACCGGGTCCCCGCACTTCCGGAGGCCACCGTGTCGTCACCTGAACCGTCGCGCGGACCCTCACCGCTCCGCGTCGGCGGTCTCGCGCTGCTCGGCATCGGGGTCGTGGCCGCGATCGTCGGGATCTACACCCTGGTCACCGGCGGCAACGACGGCCGGACCGCCGCTCCTACCCCCACGCCGACCGCGGCGGCTCCCGACATCTCGTCTCCGCCGGCGACGGCACCCGGCGGCCCCGCACCCGGCGGCCCCGCACCTGGCGGCCCCGCACCTGGCGGCTCCGTGGCCGTCCCGTCCTTCGGCGCAGCCCCGACCTACGGCATCGCAGCACCGGGGACCGACGGTCCCGGCGGCGCGGGATCGGGTGGCACAGGATCGGGTGGCACAGGATCGGGGTCGGGCACCGGCGGGTCGGGCGCGGTGAAGATGCCTGTGCGTGTCTACAACAACAGCACCATCTCCGGCCTCGCCGCCCGGGCCGCAGACGACTTCCGCGCGCAGGGCTGGCCCGTCGACGAGGTGTCCAACTACCCGTCCGGGATCATCCCCACCAGCACGGTCTACTACCGGCCCGGCAGCGGCGAGAAGAACTCGGCCGACGCCATGGGCAACGGTTTCGGCCTGCGCGTCGAGCCGCGGTTCGACGGCTTGGCGGACGCCAGCGCCGGCCTGATCGTGATCGTCACCAACGACTACCGCGCCTGAGGGTCCCGTCGCCGGGCGTAGGCGGCGAGGGTCGCGAGCTGCTCCGGGTCCAGTGACGGAGGCACGGCGGCCCGCGCGGCCGCGATGTGTGCGCCCGTCACCTGGGCGGCGTCGCGGGATTCGCGCATCGCCGCCAGCGCGGCCTCCCGCAGCACCGCCGTGCAGTCGGCCGCGGAGTAGCCGTCCAGCTCCGTGCCCAGGGCGTCGAGATCGACGTCGGGGGCCAGCGGCGTGTGCCGACCGGCCGCGCGCAGGATGTCGGCGCGCGCGGCCGCATCGGGCGGAGGCACGTAGACGAGCCGCTCCAGCCGGCCGGGTCGCAGCAGCGCCGGGTCGATCAGCTCGGGACGGTTGGTGGCGCCCACCACGATCACGTCCCGCAGCGGCTCCGCCCCGTCCAGCTCGGTGAGCAGGGCCGCGACGACGCGGTCGGCGACTCCCGAGTCCGACGACTGCCCGCGCCGGGGGGCGAGCGCGTCGATCTCGTCGAGGAAGATCAGCGCCGGGGCGGCGTCGGCGGCGCGGCGGAACAGCTCCCGCACGGCCCGTTCCGACTCCCCGACGTACTTGTCCAGCAGCTCCGCGCCCTTCACCGACAGCACGTTGAGCTGCCCGGTGCCGGCCAGTGCGCGCAGCAGGAACGTCTTGCCGCATCCGGGTGGGCCGTAGACCAGCACCCCGCGCGGGGCGGCGACGCCCAGGCGCGCGAACGAGTCCGGGTACTGCAACGGCCACAGCACGGCCTCGGTCAGCGCCTGCTTGACCTCTGCCATGTCGCCGACCTGATCGAGGGTGATCCCGCCGGTCTGCAGCATGTCCGACGACGACATCGAGATTGGACGCACCGAGCCCACGGCGTCCAGCAGGTCCTGCTGCCCGATCTCCCCGGCACCGCGCAGCGCGGCCCGCACGGCCGCCTCCCGCCGCACGGCGACGAGATCAGCGGCGACGAACCCCGGCGCCCGCTCGACGACGGCCCTGGGCTCCACGTCCGGCGCGAGCGGCACCCCCACCAGCAGCCGGCGCAGCAGCTCGGTGCGGGTCCGCAGGTCGGGCAGCGCCAGGCCCAGCTCACGGTCGACGAGATCGGGCGCGCGCAGCCTCCGGTCGACGGCCTCCGGCGACGCGGTGGTCGCCACGAGCGCCAGCCCCGGCGTCGCGACGGCCTCGCGGAGCGCGTCCAGTATCAGCGTCGCCAACGGCGGGGGCGACGACGACGGCAACAGCGCGTCGACGTCGGTGAGGACCAGCAGCGTGCGGGTGCCAGCCCGGGCCGCCGCCCGCGCGCCGCCGATCACCTCGCGCACCCGTTGGGACGCCGACCCGGCCTCCAGCGCCGCGACGCCCGGGGCCGCCAGCTCCACGCACCGTGCCCCGACCGCCGCCGCGACGGACCGGGCCAGCGTCAGCTTCCCGACCCCCTCCGGCCCGACGATCAGCACCCCGAGCCGCGCAGCGCCGCCCAGGCGGGTCAACAGCTCGGGCCGCTGCAGGGTCAGCTCCAGCCACTCGACGAGCCGGTGCGCGGCGTCGGCGTGGCCGACCAGGTCCTCGACGGCCACCGGAGGCTCGCTCTGCGGCGCGGTCACGTCCGCCGCCGCCGCGAAGTCGGGGCCCTGTTTTGGCCCGCTCGCGCGCGGGGTCGGGTCCGGAGCCGTGACCGTCCCGCCCCGCCACCCGACGACCGTGCTCGGGGTGACGGCGACGGCCCCCGCGGGCTCCACCTCGGCGACGGTCAGCAGCTCGCTCGTCCATCCCCCACCGAGCGCGCCCTTCACCCGCTCGCGGACCTGCGGCGCGTCGAGACCGGGGGCGGGAGCGAGGTCCTGCGGCAGCAGCGACACGGCGTCCCCACCGGTGACGACCTTGCCCTGCAGGGCCTTGCGGAGGATGTCGGGGGTGAGCGAGGCACGCGCCAACCGGGACCCGATCAGCAGTACCCGCCGCGCCGGCTCGACCCGCGCCGGGCACACCGCCACCTCCGACCCGTCGGCCAACCCGGTGTTGGACAGCGTCACGTCGTCGAGCACGGCGTGCCCCGGCGGTCCGTCGGCCGGGGCCACGAGCACGGTGGTGACCCGCGCACCGGTCAGGGTGACGGCGTCCCAGGACCGCAACCCCAGCGCGTCGACGCATAGAACTACATTGCAGCTTACACAATGGTGCATTAACCTGACCTTCATACCGCTGCGCGAAAGCTCAGTGACGACGGAAAGAGGAGATGGGTGTGCCAGCACTATTCAGATGGCTATCTCAAAAGTATCCGAAGATCGTGTCCCCGGTCTTCGAAGAAAAAGCACAGGAAATCGATGGCGTTACTGTACCTCTAGACATATCGAAACCGAATCCTAATGGAGAAGAATTCGACAATCTTTACCTTGATATGAATGGGATTGTGCATCCTTGCTCGCATCCTGAGGACCGACCACCACCTGCCACTGAGGAGGAGATGATGCTTGAGGTATTCAAATATACTGAGAGGGTCTTCAATATGGTTCGCCCGCGCAAACTCCTGATGATTGCCGTTGGTGAGTGCATGGACATCATCCTCCGGCTCTTTGCATACAAAAACTATTACCTTTCTATGTATTGATAGTATGGCGCCTAACATCACAGACGGAGTTGCACCTCGCGCAAAAATGAACCAGCAGCGATCGAGACGATTTCGTTCCGCGCAAGAGGCGAAGGAAAAGGATTCAGACCGAGCCGAGCTCTTGAAATTATTGCGACAACAGGGCCAGGCAGACCTTTCTGAAAACTCGGACGGTCTAGCTGAAAAAAAAACTTGGGATAGTAATGCCATCACACCAGGAACGCCGTTTATGGAGATTCTTGCGGCTAGTCTCCGTTACTGGTGTGCCTACAAATTAAACACAGATCCTGGATGGGCCAAAGTTTGTCTTTAGACGTCAAGCATATCTTGTTAATATGGCTAACAATACAATAGGTCAAAGTGATCATATCCGACGCTACCGTTCCCGGCGAGGGTGAACACAAAATAATGGAATTTATTCGCTCTCAACGGCGGTCTCCAGAACATAACCCAAATACCAGACATGTAATATACGGACTAGTATGTGCAGAAAATCGTGGAATATGTAAAGTTAGCTAATTCGCCTAGGATGCTGACTTGATAATGCTGGGCTTAGCTACACATGAGCCCTACTTTCGTGTTTTGAGAGAGGATGTCTTCTTCCAGGAGAGTAAACAACGGACTTGTCGAATTTGTGGCCAAGTAGGCCACCGAGCTGAAGAGTGTCGAGGAGATGCTAAGCAGAAAGAAGGCGATTTCGACGAGAAGGGAAAAAACGTTTCAGAGAAGCCATTCATTTGGCTGCATGTCTCCGTTTTACGAGAATACTTGGCAGTGGAGATGCACGTACCTGAGCAAACCTTTCGTTTTGACCTTGAAAGGGCACTGGATGACTGGGTTTTCATGTGCTTCTTCGTCGGAAACGACTTTTTGCCGCATCTTCCAAGTTTGGACATTCGTGAAGCGGGGATCGATACGCTCATCACAATCTGGAAGGATAACATACCATTACTGGGAGGTTATGTCACGAAAGATGGCTATGTTGACCTTGATAAGGCACAACACATCCTGAAGGGCTTGGCGAAGCAAGAGGACAGTATTTTCAGACGAAGGAGGATAGTGGATGAGAAGAGGGAAGCAAATGCGAAACGCAGAAAAACTGAAACTGACCAGAGACAAGCACGGGATGATTCTGCACTGGATTCTAAGAGGAGTAATAATGCTGCGAACAAAGAACCACATCGCAACCGTAAGAAGCAAGCCGAGCCAACATTTGACAACCTGCCACTATATAGGCCGGCCGATGCCCAGTCTGCGGAAGTCAGGGCTCTCACACATGAGCAGTTCGTGAATCGGAAAGCTATCAGCCAGGCTGGCGCCGCCAATAAGAGTGCAGCTGCTGTACTAAAAGAACAATTACTCCGTCGTACGAAGTCCGATAGCATACTGCCATCTGAAAGTAATTTGATTGCGGATGGTGATGTGGGTGGTGAGCCCAACGCAGAAGGCGAAGGTAAATCTGAAGCCCAACCAGATGATTCTACGCGGAATCTCCGTAAACGAAAGGCCGACGAGACTGTAACCGATAGGGAGACTGTCGATTCAAGCAAAACACAGAAAACCGGGACTACTGGGGCTTCTGAGACAGAAGCGCTGTCCGAAGACACGGTTCGGTTGTTGGAAGAAGGTTACGCAGACCGATATTATCAGCAGAAGTTCCATGTCGATGCGAAAGACGTTGCGTTCCGCCACAGCGTCGCAAATTCATATGTCGAGGGGCTCGCTTGGGTGTTATTGTACTATTTTCAGGGCTGCCCTTCCTGGACATGGTACTACCCGCATCATTATGCACCATTTGCCGCGGACTTTGAAGATATCGGTACGCTGAAATTCGCTTTCGAGAAGGGCATTGCTTTCCGGCCCTACGAGCAACTCATGGGAGTCTTGCCAGCTGCGTCCAGCCATGCGATACCCGAGGTCTTCAGAAGCTTGATGACTGATGAGAACAGCGATATTCTTGACTACTATCCTGAAGACTTCCCGATCGACCTTAATGGCAAGAAATTCGCATGGCAGGGCGTGGCACTGCTGCCTTTTATTGACGAGAAACGGCTATTGTCAGCCATGGCAACCAAGTACCCTCTTTTGACTGCTGATGAGCGTGCACGGAACGAAGTTGGCCGAGATGTCTTGCTCTTCTCCACTCAGCACCCGCTCTACGATGACGTCTCCGTGAAGTTTTATTCCAAGAAGCAATCTTCATCGAAGAACAGTCTCGACCCGGCTGTTTCGGACGGCTTAGCCGGAGTGATTGAGAAGGATGAGTCGTACCTACCGTTCAGTCCTCTGGTGTCTCCACTCAAGAATAACGTCATGCCTGACCTGGACCATGATGACTCGATCAGGTTAGTAAACCGCTTAACTGGTAGTGCCGGAGGCCGTGCTGATAGACAACAGTGTAAACTACGACATGCCAC
>JAYSXW010000272.1:0-1398 GCA_043716935.1 Pseudonocardia sp. | reverse complement strand
CGACGGCGGACGGCATGCGACCGAGCAGGGTCGAGACCTCCGAACCCGCCTGGGTGAACCGGAAGATGTTGTCGATGAACAGCAGCACGTCCTGGTTCATCTCGTCGCGGAAATACTCCGCCATCGTCAGCGCGGAGAGGGCCACCCGCATGCGGGTGCCGGGCGGCTCGTCCATCTGACCGAACACCAGCGCGGTGTCCTTGATGACGTCGGCCTCGGTCATCTCCGTGATGAGGTCGTTGCCCTCACGGGTGCGCTCACCGACGCCGGCGAACACCGACGTGCCACCGAAGTTCTTCGCGACGCGGGTGATCATCTCCTGGATGAGCACCGTCTTGCCCACGCCCGCGCCTCCGAACAGGCCGATCTTGCCCCCGACGACGTACGGGGTGAGCAGATCGATGACCTTGATGCCGGTCTCCAGCATCTCGGTCTTGCCCTCGAGCTGGTCGAACGCCGGCGCCTTGCGGTGGATGCCCCACAGCTCGCCGGTGATCTTCAGGTCGGGCTGGTCCAGGCAGGCACCCAGGGCGTTGAAGACGTGGCCCTTGACCTGGTCGCCGACCGGCACCGAGATCGGACGCCCGAGGTCGGTGACCTCGGAGCCGCGGACCAGGCCGTCGGTGGGCTGCATGGAGATGGTACGCACGAGGGCGTCGCCGAGGTGCTGGGCGATCTCCAGCGTCAGCGTCTTCGCGAGGTCGCCGAATGTGACCTCCACGGTGAGCGCGCTGTAGAGCTCGGGCACCTCGTTGCGCGGGAACTCGACGTCGACGACCGGGCCGGTGACCCGGACGACCCGGCCGGTCCGGACATGGGTATCAGTGACATCCGTGGCGGCGGTCATCTCAGCTCTCACTTCCTGTGCTCACGAGAGCGTCGGCGCCACCGACGATCTCACTGATCTCCTGGGTGATCTGGGCCTGACGTGCCTGATTGCTCTGCAGTGTCAGGGTACGGATCAATTCGTTCGCGTTGTCGGTGGCGGCCTTCATGGCCCGCTGCCGGTTCGCCGACTCCGACGCCGCCGACTCCAGCAGCGCCGCGAACAGGCGGGCGCCCACGTAGCGGGGCAGCAGCGCGTCGAACAGGTTGTCGGCGCTCGGCTCGAACTCGTAGAGCGATGTGATCTCGGTCCGCGCCTGGGCCGTGCTCTGCTCGGCGGTGCGGCCGACGGCGTCACCTTCGGCGATGCGGTCGGTCTCGCTGCCGGCGTACTCGACCTCGATGGGCGCCATCCGCCGCGCCTGCGGCGTCTGGGAGACCATGTTCTTGAACTGTGTGTAGACGAGATGCAGCTCGTCGACGCCCTGCACGCTGTTCGCGGCCGTCCCGTCGTCATGGCCGGTGTCGACGGTGTCGACGGTGTCGTCGGCGTCGTCGGCGTCGTCGGCGTCG
>JAYSXW010000271.1:0-12634 GCA_043716935.1 Pseudonocardia sp. | reverse complement strand
CCGGGCTGGCCACCCGGATCGCCGCGCTGCTCGGGGTGCCGGTGGACAGCATCGAGCCGGATACCCGGCTGGGTGAGCTGGGCCTGGAACCGGCCGATCTGGCCGCGTTCGTCGGCGAGCTGGGGTCGGTCCGGCTGAGCATGGACCAGACGGTCGAGCAGCTGGCCGCCCGGTTCCCGGCACGGCCGGAACCGGACCACGGACTGGCTGACATGGCGTACACGCTCCAGGTCGGCCGGACCGCGATGAGCAGCCGGATGGCGGTTGTCGCGGATCACGTCGAGCAGCTCGCCAGTGCGCTGCAACGCTTCGCCGACGGCAGTGAGCCGCGGGAACAGGAGTTCTGGGGTCCAGATGCGGGCGACGGCCGGGAACCGCCGTCGGCACAGGAGTGCTGTGATCGTCTCGTCGGTGGGCGGTTGGCCGAGCTGGCGGCGGACTGGGTGGCCTGCGTCGACATCCCGTGGTCGGCCTGCCATCCGGATGCCGCCACCCGTCCCCGTCGGGTGTCGTTGCCCGGCTACCCGTTCCGGGAGGAGCCCTACTGGATCGGACGATGGAGCTCGGCCGGTTCGGACCCCACGGCAGCGACGTCCGATGTCGCGGTTCCGTCCGACCGGGCCGCGCAGGATCCGCCCGCGCCCCGGACGCCGCCGCGACGGACCGAGGCGCCCGCCGCTCCCGGGGGGCCCGAGTTGGAGATGAGCGTCATCGACGGTGGGGTGGCCCTCCTGACCATGCGCTCGCCGACGTTCACCGACGGACTGCTCCGGGAGCTGCCCGCGGCCTTCGCCGGCATCGCCGCCGACGACTCGATCCGCGCCGTGGTGCTGACCGGCAGCAACGGCATCTTCAGCATGGGTGGCACGCCGCACGCGCTGGCCTCGCTGGCCAGGGGCGAAGGTCAGTTCTCCGACGTCCCGTTCCTGTACGAGGGGCTGCTGCGCTGTGGCCTCCCGGTCGTCTGCGCCGTGGCGGGACACGCCTCGGGTGGTGGGCTCGCGTTCGCGCTTTTCGCTGACATCGTCGTGATGTCCGCGGACAGCGACTATCGCGCCAACTTCGTTAACTACGGTTTCACCCCCGGGATCGGGGCCACCTACGTGCTGGAGCGGCGGTTCGGCAGCGCGCTGGCCGCCGAGATGATGCTCACCGGACGCACCGTCAGCGGCGAGGAGCTGGCGCGGCGTGGCGCGAACGTCACGGTCGTGCCCGGCCCGAACGTTGTTCCGACGGCGGTCAAGCTGGCCCGGTCGGCGGCCGACAAGCCGGCCGACGCGGTACGGACGCTGAAGGCCGAGCTGGCTCGACGGGTGCTCGACCAGCTGCCGGAGATCATTGCCCGGGAGTTGGACATGCACGAGCGGGTGCTGGGCGAGGACGCCGAGCAGCGCGTCGCGGAGCATTTCGGCAAGATCGACGGTGATCACCGGGAGCAGGATGCCCCGGCCGGTGCTGTAGATGTCCCGGCTCCCGAAGCCACTGCTCCCGAAGCCACGGCTCCCGAAGCCACGGCATCCGGCGTCCGGGCCGCAGACCCGCAGATCGTCGTCCCATGCCCGCCTCCGGATGCGGAGCCCGCCGGCGTCGATCCGACCGAGGTCCGCAGCGGCGTCGAGGACATCGTGGGAGAGGTGCTCTACCTGGAGCAGTCGGAGATCGACCCGGCGCTGAGCCTGGCCGAGATGGGTCTGGACTCGGTCGGGGCGGTCGAGGTGGTCGGTCGGCTCAACCGTCGCTTCGACGTCGATCTCGACTCGGTCGCCGTCTACGACCACCCCACGGTCCCGGCGCTCACCGACGTCGTCGTGGCTCAGCTGAACCGCGCCATCGCCCCGGCGCCCGTCGCTGCGGACGCGCCGGGCGGGGCGGAGCCGCGGGTCGAGCCGGAGCTGGACCGGCCGCGGGCCACGGCGGACGGCCGGACAGCCGGCCCGGTGCAGGCGCCCCGCACCGTCGCCGGTGCTGTCGCGCTGCGTTCCCTCACCGGCATCGGGCGCGCGTCGCAGCCCGCTGCCACCCGGCCCGCTGCCACCCGGCCCGCCGACACCCGGCCCGCCGACACGTCGCCTGCCGCCACGACCCCGGCCGACGACATCGCCGTCATCGGCATGTCCGGCCGGTTTCCCGACGCCCCGGACCTGACCGCCTTCTGGGCGAACCTGGCCGGCGGCCGCCGGAGCGTGTCGGAAGTCCCGCCGCATCGGTGGGACGTCAGCAGGCACTTCGACCCCGACCAGGGGGCCGCGGACCGGACCTACAGCAGGTGGGCGGCGCTGCTGTCCGATGTGGACAAGTTCGACGAGCGGTTCTTCCGGCTCTCACCGTTGGACGCCGAGGCGATGGACCCGCAGCAACGGCTGTTCCTCCAGGAGGCATGGCGGGCGCTGGACGACGCGGGCTACGCCATCGACGATTCCGGCCCGCGGCGGTGGGGTGTCTTCGTCGGCTGCGGGGCGGGCGACTACGCCGATCTGCTCGCCGCAGGCGGTCTGGCCGGCACCAGCCAGTCGTTCCTCGGCAATGCACCCTCCATGCTGGCCGCGCGCATCGCCTACCTGCTCAACCTCACCGGGCCGACCATCGCGCTGGACACCGCGTGCTCCTCCTCCCTGGTCGCCGTCCACCTCGCCTGCGGCAGCATCCGCCGGGGAGAGTGCGAGGCCGCCGTCGCCGGCGGGGTCGCGGTGATGTGCACCCCCAAGATGCAGATCTGGACGAGCCAGGTGGGCATGCTCTCGCCGACGGGTCACTGCGCGCCGTTCGACGACGGGGCCGACGGCATCGTGCTGGGCGAGGGTGTCGGTGCGGTGGTCCTCAAGCGCCTGGACCGGGCGCTGGCCGACGGGGACGAGATCCACGGCGTGATCCGGTCCAGTGGGGTCAACGGGGACGGGCGCACCAACGGCATCACGGCCCCGAGCGCGGACTCCCAGGCCACCCTGATCCGGCGGGTGTACGAGCAGGCCGGCATCTCACCCGACGGGATCGGTTACGTCGAGACGCACGGCACCGGCACCCCGTTGGGCGACCCGATCGAGGTCAAGGCGCTGACCCAGGTGTTCTCGCCCGCGGTGCCGGCGGAACGGTCCTGCGGACTCGGCTCGGTGAAGGGCAACATCGGGCACACGACGATGGCCGCCGGCATCGCGAGCCTGCTCAAGGTGCTGCTCGCACTGCGCCACCGGCAGCTCCCGCCGACCGCCTCGTTCCGCACCCCCAACGCCAAGCTGGATCTCGACGGCGGCCCCTTCTTCGTCGTCGACGAGCTGATGCAGTGGTCGCCCGGCCCGGACGGCCGGCGTACGGCGGCGGTCAGCAGCTTCGGCTTCAGCGGCACGAACTGTCACCTCGTGGTGTCCGAGGCCCCCGAGCGCACCCCCGCCGCCGCGGCCACGGCGCCTGTGGTGGTTCCGCTGTCCGGCCGGACCACCGACGACCTGAACCACCGGATCAGCGATCTCGTCGATCACCTGGATCGGGGGCCGACCCACCTTCCCGACCTGGCCTACACCCTCACGGCCGGGCGGGCCCATCATGCGGTGCGCGCCGCAGTCGTCGCGGGCGACGTCGACGAGCTGCGCAACGCCCTCCTCAGCCTGCGCGCCGAGCCGGCGTCCCCCACGGAGCACCTCGACCGACCGGTTGCCGACGGCGGCGAGCTGATCGACGCGGTCCGCGCCGCAGGCACCGAACCGGCCGACGCGCGCGCGGCACTGGGCCGGCTCGGCGCCGCGTACGTCGCCGGCGTCGATCCGGACTGGACGGCGCTGTACGCCGGCAGCGGGGCACGGCGCGTGTCGCTGCCCACCTACCCGTTCGCCGGCCGCCGGCACTGGGCTCCGGCACCGCGGGGAGAGGATCCACCGGCGGAGGACCGCGATCCGCTGCTCGGGCGGACTCCCGAGGGAACCGATCCAGCCACCGCGGACGAGGTGGTGTTCGTCCGGGACCTGACGCCGCACGACCCGACGGTGGACGACCATCGGGTGGGCGGCACTCCCGTGCTGCCGGCGGCGGCCAGCCTGCGCATCCTGGCCGCCGCGGCGTTGGAGTGCGGGCTGGACACGCCCCTTCGGCTCTCCGGGGTTCGCTGGTCGCAACCGATCGCCGTGACGACCGACACCGCTCTTCGGGTCGTCGCGTCCCGCGAGCCGGATGCGATCGCTCTCATGCTCGCCGAGGACGACCGGCCGAGCGTCCGTTGCCGCGCCACAACAACCGGGATGTCGGACGCCCCCGCCGTCGACCTCGCCGATGTCGGGAGCCGCTGCCCGCGGTCGCGGTCGGTGGACGACCTGTACGCGGACTTCGCCCGAGCCGGCGTCGAGTACCGGGGTGACTTCCGGGTCCTTGAGGACGTGCGCTTCGGGGACGACGAGGCGCTGTGCACCTTGCGGCCGCTGCCGCCCGGGCCGGGCGCGGAACGTGGACCCGCACTGCACCCGGCTGTGCTCGACGGCGCGATGCAGGCCGCCGCCGTCCTGCTGGACTCGGGGGGCCGGCCGCTGTTGCCGTTCGCCCTGGACCGCTTCGACCTCTACGACCCCGGTGTCACGCCGCGCTACAGCCATGTCCACCGCGACGGCAATGGCCGCGTCACCATCCAGATCGCCGACGAGGCCGGACGGGTCGGCGTACGGCTCGACGGCGTCGTGCTGCGGCCGGCGCCGGAGCCGGGGCTCGACGGAGGGGACGATCCGGCGTCGCCGATCTACGTCCCGGAGTGGACCGACGCGCCCGAACCGGCCGTTGCCACGCGGGGCGACCGCGTGGCGGTGGTGGGAGACCCGGCGGATCTGCTGGTTCAGGCCCTACTGAGCGGCCACGACTCGGTACAGGCCATGGCCCTTCCGCTGGCGGATACCGGGACGCTGGCGACCGACGCGTCCCAGCGGTTCGGGATGGTGTACCTGATCGTCGACGCCGACCCGGCTGAGCCGGACGTCCCGACGCTGACCCTGTTCCGCCTGGTCAAATGCTTGATCGCCGCAGGGTTCGGCGACACCCCGACGAGTCTGGCTGTGGTGACCCGCGGTGCCGTCGCCATGGACGGCGAGCTGGTGCGGCCAGCTCTGGCTGGAGTGATCGGACTGGTCCGAGCCGTCGCGGCGGAGCATCCGCGGTGGCGGGTCGGCTGCGTGGACGTCGGCACCGAGGACGTGGATCCGGTGCGGATCGCGGCCCGCCTCCGGACCGAGGATCTGGCCCAGCCGCTCGTCGCGTTGCGTGGGGATCGGCGGCTGGTCCGGCGGCTGGTCCCGGCCGACCCGTCCCTGCTGCGGCCGCCGGTGCCCCGCCGAGGCGGCACCTATCTCGTCGTCGGGGGATCGGGCGGCATCGGGGTCGCGCTCAGCCGGCATCTCGCGGCGACGGCCGGGGCCCGGCTCGGGTGGGTCGGCCGCCGGCCCCAGGACGAACGGATCGACGCCGAGCTCGCCGAGATCGCCCGGCTCGGCGGCGAGGCCATGTACGTGAGCGCCGACGCGGCCGATCCCGAGCAGATGCGCCGCGCGGTCGGCGAGATCACGGGCCGGCTCGGTCCGCTCGACGGCGCTGTGCACGCCGCGCTGGTCCTGCGCGACCGGACGTTGCGGGAGATGGACGAGGACGACCTCGCGGCCGTGCTTCGTCCCAAGGTCGGCGGTTGCATCGCCCTCGCCGACGCGGTCCGCGGCGAGCAGCTGCAGTTCCTCGCGTTCTTCTCCTCCGCGCTGTCCTTCGTGGACGCGCCCGGCCAGGCGAACTACGCCGCGGCGAGCACCTTCGAGGACGCCTATGCGCAGTCGCTGCGCCACGACGGCGTGCCCGCATTCGTCGTCAACTGGGGATTCTGGGGTGATGTCGGCGCCGTGTCGGCGCCAGAGTTCCACGACCGGTTCGCGGCGCTCGGCATCCGGCCCCTCGGGTCCGACGAGGGCATTGCCGCGTTCGAGCAGGTGCTCTCCTCCGGGCTGCCCCAGGCACTGGTCGTGCGGGGGGACTCCGCCGGTTTGGCGCGGTTCGGCATCGCGCCGGTCGCGACCGGCGCGCCCTCGACCGATCTGCGTCGATCGGTGGAGGGCTACCGCGCGCTGGACGAGTGTGCCCGAGGCCTGCTGAGCACCCGCCTGCCCGGCACGTCGCCGTGGCCGGGGCCCGGCGAGCGGATCGGCTCGGCCGAACTGGCCGAGCGACTCGGGATCGGGACGCAGCGTCGACGACTCTTCGATGCCACGCTCGACATGTTGGCCAGGGCCGGTGCGGTACGTCTCGCCGACGGCGACGTGGAGGTCGTCGAACCGCCGGACATCGACCGCGACCCGGCCGAGCTCGCCGCGACCCATCATGAGCTCGCGGCCCACGTGCGCCTGTTGCGCCGCTGTGTGGACGCCCTGCCCGAGGTGCTCGCCGGCACCCGGACCGGCACGGACGTGCTCTTTCCCGGTGGATCGACCGACCTCGTCGAGGAGGTCTACCGCGGCAACGCCGGGTCGGACTTCCACCACGGGGAGCTCGCCGAGGAGGTCGCCGAGCACGCCCGCCGGGTGGCGCAGCAGGAGCGCAGGCCCGCGCGGCTGTTGGAGATCGGTGCGGGTACCGGCGCCAGTACGGGATTCGTGCTGTCCGCGTGCGCGGCCGGCGCGCAGCCGCCGCACCTGACCTACACCGACATCTCCCCGGCATTCGTGGCGCAGGGCGAGCAGGAGTTCGGCCCGTCCGGACCGACCCGTTCCTTCCGCACGTTCGACGTCGAGATCGATCCGGCCGAGCAGGGATTCGGCGCCGGGGAGTTCGACGTCGTCTACGCCACCAACGTGCTGCACGCCACGGCGGACATCGCCGTCGCGCTGCGCAACGCGGTGGGTCTGCTCCGGCCCGGCGGTGTGCTGCTGGTGAACGAGGTGACGAGGGCTTCGGACTTCCTCACCGTCACGTTCGGGCTGACCCCCGGCTGGTGGCGTTTCGCCGACGGTACGCGTCGGCTGCCGCACGCCCCCCTGCTCGGGCCGGACCAGTGGCAGGCCGTGCTCGCCGACGCCGGGCTCGTGGTGGAGAACGTCCGCGGGATACCCGGCGTCGAGGCCGACGAGCTGGAGCAGTGCGTGTTGGTCGCGCGGCGGCTGGAGCGGGTCGAGCAGGCGAAGCCCGACCCCGAGCGCGATCACGACCTGCGGCGGCGCAGCCGCGACTATGTGCGGTGCGCCTTCACCGACGTGCTCAAGTTCAGCGGCGACGAGCTGGACGGCACCGCGACGTTCGATGTCTACGGGGTGGACTCGCTGGTCAGCCTCAAGATCATCGAGCGGTTCGAGCGGGATCTCGGTGAGCTGCCCTCGACCCTGCTCTTCGAGCACATGACCATCGACGCGCTCGCCGAGCACCTGGTCGAGGCGCACGGCACGGGGCTGGCCGCCGCGGTCGGCCTGCCCGTCGACGCCGAACCTGACGTCGCCGAGCCCGAGGCGGCAGAGCACGACCTGGCCGCGCCTGCCCCGGCGCCACAGCCGGTCCGGGCCGTGGCCCGCCCGGACGCGGCTCCGGCCGCCGAGGACATCGCCGTCGTCGGGGTCACCGGCCGGTACCCGCAGTCGCCGGACCTGGAGACGTTCTGGCGGAACCTCGCCGGAGGCGTCAACTGCGTGTCCGAGGTGCCGGCGGACCGCTGGGACTGGCGGGAGCACTTCGACGACCGGCCCGGCCAGTCGCAGCGGAGCTACAGTCGGTGGGCCGGCTTCATCGACGGGGTGGATCAGTTCGACCCGGGCTTCTTCGGCATCCTGCCCCGCGACGCCGCGGCCATCGACCCCCAGGAGCGGCTGTTCCTCGAGACCGCCTGGACGCTGCTGCAGGATGCCGGATACCTGGCCGCGCAGACCCGGGAACCGTCCACCGGGGTCTTCGCCGGCACGATGTACGGCTCGTACGGTCGGATGGCTGCCGCCGGCGGATGGCCGTCCGGACGCTACGGGGACGGTCACTCGGCGTACTGGTCGATCGCCAACCGGGTCTCCTACGTGCTGGACCTGCACGGACCGAGCTTCGCCGTCGACTCGGCGTGCTCGTCGTCGCTGACGGCGGTGCATCTGGCGTGCGAGAGCCTGCGTCGCGGGGAGTGCCGGATGGCGATCGCCGGCGGCGTCAACCTGATCCTGGACCCGGCGCACCTGATCGTGCTGTGCTCGATGAACATGCTCGCCGCCGACGGCGCCTGCAAGGTGTTCGACGCGAAGGCCGACGGCTTCGTGGCCGGTGAGGGCGTCGGCGCGGTCCTGCTCAAGCCGCTGTCTGCCGCGGTCGCCGACGGGGATCGGATCTGGGCGGTCATCAAGGGCGGCCACATCAACGCGGGCGGGCGCACCTCCGGGTACACGGTGCCGAACCCCAACGCCCAGGCCGACCTGATCGTGCAGGCCCTCCACCGGTCCGGAGTGGATCCGGGCAGCATCTCCTACGTCGAGGCGCACGGCACCGGGACCTCCCTCGGTGACCCGATCGAGATGGCGAGCCTCACGCGGGCCCTGCGGAAGGCCGGGGGCAGCGATCGGTGTGCGGTCGGATCGGTCAAGGCGAACATCGGCCACCTCGAAGGCGCGGCGGGCATCGCCGGGCTGACCAAGGTGCTGTTGCAGATGCGGCACAGCGAGCTGGCCCCGTGCTCGGGCCTGGAGGAGATCAACCCGAAGATCGAGCTCACTGACTCGCCGCTCTACCTGCCGACCGAGCTGATGCCGTGGCCCGACGCCCACCCACGTCGAGCGGGCATCAGCTCCTTCGGCGCGGGTGGCGCCAACGTCCACCTGATCCTCGAGGAGTACCCCGAACAGGACCGCCCGGCCGCGGAGGCGGGAACGGAGCAGCTCGTGCTCCTCTCGGCGCGCACCGGTGACCAGCTGCGCCGCCTTGCCGCCCTGCTGGCCGACATGGCCGCCGGCCGCCGGGAGGATCTCGCACTGGCCGATCTCGCCTACACGACCCAGGTGGGGCGGGCCGAGCTTCCCGAGAGGGTGGCCGTGCTCGCCCACAGCGCCGACGAGCTCAGTGCCCGGCTCAGGGAGGTCGCCGCGGAAGGAGCCGCTCCCGGCGCCGTGTTCGGCACCGCGGCCGGGCAGCAGGACCTGTTCGACGACGACGACGGCAGCGCGTTCGTCGACGGCCTGCTCAAGCGTCGGTCCCTGGCCAAGCTCGGCAGGCTGTGGGTGGGCGGAACGTCGATCGACTGGCGCCGGCTGTGGCCGGCCTTGCCGCCACGGCGGGTCGACCTGCCGCCCTACCCGTTCGACCGGAGGCGGTTCTGGCTCCCCGAGCCGGACCCGTCACTACCCCGAGGAGCGGCCGGGCGATCCACCATCCGGCGCGCACTCGACGACGGCCTTGCCGGCCAGCACCGGATCAGCGGCGAGAGCTGGACGTCGGCCGCCGCGCTGCTCGAGATCGCCCACAGCGCCGCCGTCGAGGGGCTCGACGGACCGGCCCGCCTGCGTGACGTCGCGTGGGTGGCTCCCCTGCGCCGCGACCGGGGCGACGTCCATGTCGAGCTCGCGCCGTCCGATGACGGCGTCGGGTTCCGTGTGCGTTCGGGGCCCGGGGAACCCGTCGTGGCCCACGGCGACGCGGTCGACCCGGGCGAGATCACCCTCGACGCGGTCCCCCTCGCCGAGGTGCGCGAGCGCTGCACCCGATCGTGCGACGTCGCCGGGGTGTACGCGGATCTGCGGACCGGCGGGCTCGAACACGGTCCGGCGCTGAAGGTTCTCGACGAGCTGTGGGTCGGTGACGGTGAGTACCTGGCCCGCCTGTCGCTGCCGGCCGACACGGCTCCCCGCCGGATGCACCCGGCGCTGGTGGACGGAGCGATGCAGGCACTGTCCCGCCTGGGCGACGGGGCCACCCGGCTTCCGGTCCGGGTCGCCGACGTGACGACGGTTGCGCCGCTACCGGGCCGGTGCTGGGCGTACGGTCGAACGGACGGCGCCACCCGGTTCGACATCCGGCTGACCGACGACTCGGGCGAGATCCTGCTTGCACTCGACGGTCTGGAGGTCGTCCGTCCGAGCGCGGGCCGCCGGGCGTCGCCGCACATCCGGTTCCTGCGCCCGCGGTGGCAACCGCAGCCGGCGTCAGGGACGCTGGAGGTTCCGGAGACCGTGCTGGTGTTGGCCGGCCACCCTGTCGGCGACGCGCTGGTCGAGCGCCTGACCGCGGCCGGTGGTCGATGCGTTCTCGTCACGGCGGGCGAGGGTTTCGCCCGCTCGGCCGACGGCAGCTACACCGCCGACCTGGCCGACCGCGAGGTCGTCAACCGGGTGGTTGACGACCTGGCCCGACAGGACGCCGTGCCCGACGCCATGGCGCTGTGGATTCCGGCGCCCACCGCCGGACCGGATCCGACGGCCGAGCTGCAGGTCGGCCCGCACCCGCTGTTCTGGGCGGCGACGGCGTTGCTGGCCGCCCGCGGTCCTGCCGGCCTGCGGGCGGTGGTCGGTTTTGGGCGTACCGAGGGTGCGGCGCGTCCGGTGCAGGCCGCGCTGCCTGCGGCGCTGCGCAGCATCGCGCTGGAACACAGCCATTTCGCCGCCGCATCCGTCGAGTTCCACCGCGAGGACGGTCCTGACCCGCGGGCCGTGGCCGAGCAGCTGACCGACGAGCTGCTCCGGTTGGACACGGGAGCTGCGCCCGAGGACCGCGTGCGGGAGGTGCGTGACGCACAGGAGAAGCGAACGGTCCGGCTGCTGGAGCCGTTCGTCCCTGACGAAGCGCGGGAGACACCGACAACCGCGCAGCCGGGCGGCGTCTACCTGATCACCGGTGGGGCGGGCAGGATCGGCAGGCACTGTGCCCGGCATCTGGCCCAACAGGCCCCGGCCACGGTCGTGCTCGCCGGTCGATCGGCCCTCGACGACGACGACCTCGCCCGGCTGAGCGCGCTCGGCGGTGGGGGCTCGCGAGTCGTCTACCACCAGGCCGACGTCAGCCGGCTCGACGACGTCCGCGGTCTCGTGAACCGGATCCGACAGGCGTACGGGCCGCTGACCGGAGTCGTCCACGCTGCCGGGGTGACCCGGGACGGGCTGGCCGTGCGCAAGTCCCCGGCGCAGCTCGCGGAGGTGCTGGCCCCGAAGCTGTTCGGCGCGGTCCACCTGGATGAGGCGACCGCCGACGAGCAGCTCGAGTTCCTGGTGCTGTTCTCGTCGGTGGCGGCCCACACCGGAAACCTCGGACAGGCCGACTACGCCTACGCCAACCGGTTCCTGGACGAGTTCGCGGCCGTGCGTGAGGAGCGCCGGGTCGCGGGGAAGCGGTCCGGCCGCACCGTGTCGATCGGCTGGCCGCTGTGGGCCGAGGGTGGGATGGCCGTCGCCGACGCGACACGCACGCTGTTCGCCCACCGCTGGGCCAGCGCCCCACTCCCCACCGAGGACGGCCTGCGCGCTTTCGACCGAGCCCTGACTGCCGGCGTGAGCTGTGTCGTGGTGGACAGCCGTCCTGCTGAGGCGTCCAGCGTAGAAGATCAGTCCGAGCCGTCGCCCGAGGCGGAGCCGCCGGCCGTCGGGCCCGCTGACCCGGACCTGCGATCGGTCGTCGACGTCGAGCTGCGCAAGCTGGGGGCGGGTTTCCTCCTGGTGCCCGAGGAGCACGTCGACCTCACCGCCGACATGATGGACACCGGTTTCGACTCGATCTCGCTGACCGAGCTCGTGAATCAGGTCAACGCGGTGTACGGGCTCGACCTGCTGCCCACAGTGCTCTTCGAGTGCGTCAACCTGGCCGCGTTCGCGCAGTACCTGGTCGACCATCACGCGCCGGCGGTCGCGGCACATACCGCCGCCCGGGCGGAGCCGACCTCCGCACCAGCCGAGCCGCGGCCCGCGCCTCCCGCGGAACCGCCTCCCGCGGAACCGCCTCCCGCGGAACCGCCTCCTGCGGAACTGCGGCCCGCGGAACTGCCACCCGAGCAGGTAGCGGTCGCGGTGGTCGGGATGGCCGGCACGCTGCCCGGTTCGGTCGATCTCGACCAGTTCTGGCGCCACCTCACTGCCGGTGACGACCTGGTCGGTCCGCCGCCGGAGGACCGCCACGAGCTGATCGATGATCCAGACACCACCGACGTCCAGGCCGGCTTCCTGGCCGAGGTCCGAATGTTCGACGCAGGGCTGTTCAGGACGTCGGCCCGCGAGGCGGCGCTGATGGATCCGCAGCAGCGCCTGTTCCTGCAAACGGTGTGGCGGGCCTTCGAGGACGCCGGCTACGCCCCGTCCTCGTTCGCCCGTACCTCGACCGGGGTGTTCGCCGGCGTGTCCGCATGCGACTACGACGACCTGCTGCGCGACCACGGGGTGCCCGTCGAGGCCCACACCGCGAGCGGGGTGGCCAACTGCATCCTCGCGAACCGGGTGTCCCACCTGCTCGACCTACGCGGCCCGAGCGAGGCCATCGACACCGCCTGCTCCAGTTCCCTCGTGGCGCTGCACCACGCCGTGCGTGCCATCCAGTCGGGTGAGTGCGACGCGGCCGTGGCCGGCGGGGTCAACCTGCTGCTCAGCCCGGGGCTCTTCACAGCATTCGCCAAGTCGGGCATGTTGAGTGCCGACGGCCGATGCAAGACCTTCGACGAAACCGCCGACGGGTACGGCCGCGGGGAGGGCGTCGGCGC
>JAYSXW010000028.1:0-2156 GCA_043716935.1 Pseudonocardia sp. | reverse complement strand
GATCCTCGGCGGGGGCGACCGCTCGATCCGGCTGCGCCCCGCCCTGACCATCGGCGAGGAAGAGCTCGGCCTGGCCGTCGCTGCGATTGCGCGGGCGGTGTCGGCATGAGCGCTTCGCGCCCGAGCGCGGACGACAGTGTCCCCGCGCCCGCCCCCAGGCGGATCGGCTCGTTCGTCGGTGGCACCTGGATCACGACCGGCGAGCCCGTGACCTCGAGCAACCCCGCTACGGGCGAGCCCGTGGCGGTTGCGCTGCTCGGGGACTCCGGAACGTTCGTCGAGGCCTGCCGCGCCGCTCGCACCGCTCAGCGGGGCTGGGCGGCGACCCCGGCGCCGGTGCGGGGGCGGGTGATCGAGCGGATCGGCCGGTTGGTCGAGTCCAACCAGGACGCGCTCGCCGCACTGGTCACCCGCGAGATCGGCAAGCCGCTGGCCGAGGCCCGCGGCGAGGTGCAGGAGGTCATCGACACCTGCTCGTTCTTCGCCGGCGAGGGCCGCCGCCTCTACGGCCAGACCGTGCCCAGCGAGATGCCCGACAAGCAGCTGTTCACCTTCCGGGTGCCGGTGGGAGTCGCCGCGATCGTGACGGCCGGCAACTTCCCCGTCGCCGTGCCGTCGTGGTACCTGGTGCCGGCGTTGCTGTGCGGCAACGCCGCGGTGTGGAAGCCGGCCGAGTACACCCCGGCCGTCGCGGCCGCGTTCACGGAGCTGTTCGTGCGCGGCGGCCTGCCCGCGGGCGTCCTGAACACGGTGATCGCCGACGGTCCCACCACATTCGACGGCCTGTCCGCGGCGCTCGACGGCGGGCTCGTCGACAAGATCGGGTTCACGGGCTCGACCGCGGTCGGCGTGCGGATCGGCGAGCTGGCGGGTGCGCACCTGCAGAACCCGTGCCTGGAGCTCGGCGGCAAGAACCCGCTGGTCGTGATGCCCGACGCCGACCTGGACCTGGCCGTCGAGGGGGCGCTGTTCTCCGGGTTCGGCACGGCCGGGCAGCGCTGCACGTCGCTCGGCACCGTGATCGTCCACCGTGAGGTCCACGACGAGTTACTGGCCCGGTTCGACGCCGCCGTCCGCGGCGCGGTGATCGGCGACCCGATCGGCGACGTCCTGTACGGCCCGATGATCTCCGAGCGCTTCCTGGAGGCGTTCGAGAAGCACCTCGGGCTGATCGAGCCGCACCACACCGTGCTCGGCTCGACCGGGACCGGGCGCATCACGGTCGCCAACCCGCGCGGCGGCTTCACCGGCGAACCGGGTGTCTACGCCCACCCCACGATCGTCGACGGCGTCCGCGCCGGCGACGCGCTCTACTCGACCGAGACGTTCGGCCCGATCGTCGGCGTGGCGACCTTCGAGACGTTCGACGAGGCCGTCGAGCTGGCCAACGGGCACGGCTACGGGCTCTCGGCGTCGATCTACACCAGCACCCCGGCGCACGCGTTCCGGTTCCGGGAGCGGGTGAGCGCCGGCATGGTGAGCGTCAACAACTCGACGTCGGGCGCCGAAGCCCACCTGCCGTTCGGCGGCAACGGCCGCAGCGGCAACGGCAGCCGGCAGTCCGGTATCTGGGTGCTCGACCAGTTCACGCGGTGGCAGTCGATGAACTGGGACTTCGGCGGGAAGCTGCAGAAGGCGCAGATGGACACCGAGGAGCTGCCGGCGGACCTGGACTACCGCCTGCCCTGACACGGCATCGGCCCGCACCGCCGTCGCGGTGCTCGCACCGGTTTTGGAGCGCCCGTACCCCCGTCCGGACGGGGGTACGGGCACCTCGACGGCGGTGCGGTGCTGGCCGGGGCCGCGCTGGGGGCCGCGGGGGGCTGTCTGCTCAGGCCGGCCAGGGCCGGTGTGCGGGTGGTCGTCTCGTTGTGTTCGCAGGCCCAGGCGATATGGCCATCGGGCCGGAGCAGCAGGCCGGTCAGCGGGCCGGTCAGCGGGCGTCCGGCCCCGGCTGGTCGCCGGGCTCCTCGGGGCCACCGTGCGGGGCGTCGTCGATGTCGCGGTGCAGCGAATGCTGGACGGCGACGGCGACAGCGACGGTGTCGGCGACGTGCGTCGCGAGCAGGTTGCCGTGATCGACGAGGCATTCGGCCTGTTGGAACGCGGGGTCGGCGACCATGGCGGCCGACCCCGCTCGTGAGCGGTCGACAGGG
>JAYSXW010000270.1:0-4167 GCA_043716935.1 Pseudonocardia sp. | reverse complement strand
GCCGCGCCGATGAACGGGAACGCGGTGCCCCCGAAGTTGCTCCCCGCCCCCAACGACGCCACCACGACGTCCGGCCACTCGCCGAGGAGCTGCAACTGCGCGGCCGCCTCCTGCCCGATGACGGTCTGGTGCAGCAGCGAGTAGCTCTCCCCGCTGCCGGTGCAGAACCGGGTGCCGGAGTCCTTGCACGCCTGCAGCGCAGCGGCGAGCGCGGTCGCCAGGTTGCCCTCGACCGGCACGACCTGCCCGCCCAGCATCTCCATCAGGGTCCGGCGATAGGGCTTGGTCCGGTAGCTGTGCCCGGTCATGTACACGACGGTCTCGAGGCCGAACATGGCGCCGGCGGCCACCATCGCCGTCCCCCACTGCCCGGCGCCGGTGCCCGTGGCGAGTCGGGTCGCGCCGGCGGCGGCGTAGTAGTGGGCCTGCGCGATAGCGGTGTTGAGCTTGTGGCTACCGGAGATGTTGCCGCCCTCGTACTTGAAGTAGATGCGCGCCGGCGTGTCGAGGTCGCGTTCCAGGGCCCGCGCCCGGTGCAGCGGGGTGGGCCGCCACGCCGCGTAGCGCTCCAGCACATCCGCCGGGATCGGGACCTCCCGGGCCCGCGACATCTCCTGGCGGATGAGTTTCGCGGGCAGTTGCGGCCGGAGCATGCCCGACGCGAACGGCGACGGCCGGTCGTCCGGCACGTCGAGAAGGATGTCGGCACGGATGTTGTACCAGTGGGCCGGGATTGCGGTCATCGGTCCGAGCCGGCCGCGACGAGAGCCTCGGCCACGACCCGCGCCACGTCACCGACCGTGCCGGACCGGTGCACCGCGCTGAAGACCTCGTCGGCGAGCTCCTCGCCCACCTCGTCCTCAACAGCGATGACGGCCCTGACGAACGAGAAGGACGAGAAACCCAGCCGGTCAGAGACCAGCGGCTCGGTCGCGTCGAGGGCAGGGTGGCCCGCGGCCAGCCCCAGCTCCTCGCCGAACACCCGCTGCACCACCTTCAGCGCCCGGCGTGACTCCACGTACTGATCGGTTGTCGGTCCGTGCATGGTCATCGTTGCTCACCTGTCATCCGTCGTTCGGGCGTCCATCACCCGGGCGTATAGGGGTCGGGAAATGTGGCCGCACCGGCCAGGCGCACCTCGCGGTCCAGAATCGCCAGCCACCCGTTGGCCTGCAGGAGGCGGTCATCGGCGTAGTTCAACGACGCCGAGCGCAGGTCTCGGAACACGCGTTCCAGCGGCGGGTCGGCGGCCCGCTGGTATCCGTGGCGCAGCCCGAGCAGCTCCACCAGGCCGTTGACCGCCGCGAAACTGTTCTCGGCGGCCACCACCTTCAGCCCGTTCACGTGCAGCTGCAGGGCCGGGTCGTCGGGGTCCGGACCGCCGGGGGTGCCGATCAGTGCCACCTCGTCGAGCACCGTCGACAGCAACGCCGACGCCGTGTCGAGCAGCAGCCGGATCCGCGCCAGCCGAGCTCCGAAGTGCGCCTCGCCCACCTCGAACTCGCGGCGCCGCGCGGGCGCGCGCAGCATCGCCACCACCCCTTCGAACGCCCCGCTCGCCGCCCCGAGCCAGCAGGCGGCCCAGCCGACGTGGCCGACGGTCACCATGGGGTGCAGGGCGAGCGAGCGGAACCCGCCGGGGCCGCCGACGAGATGGTCGGCGGGCACCTCGGCCACGATCCGGGCGGCCAGGCTCTCGGTGCCGCGCATCCCCATCGGATCCCAGGTCCCGGAGATCTCGACCTGGGCGTCGGCCCGGTCGACCCACACCAGCGTCACCGAGGATTCCGGGGCGTCCGGGCCGGTCCGCATCGTGGCGAGGAACCCGTCGGCGCAGCGCACGCCGGTGACGATCGGCGCGTCGCGCTCCACGCGGTAGCCGTTGGGCACGGGTTGCAGCGGCTGACCCGCGGACAACAGGTGACCGCCCTTCCCCCGCTCGGAGGTGACGGAAGCGAGGTAGACCTCGCCGCGGGCCACTCGGGGCAGCAGCCGATCGGCCAGCGCCGGGGACGCCCCGGCGACCAGCGCGGCAACCTGCTGGGTGTGCATCGCGAAGACCAGGCCCGAGGACAGGCACCGGCCGGAGATCCTCGAAGCGACGGCGGCCACCGTGCGCAGGTCCGCGCCGGGACCGGCGAACCGCTCGGGCACCAGCAGCCCCAGCAGCCCGTGCTCGCGCATTGCCGCCAGGCTGTGGAACGGGAACTCCGCGCGCTCGTCGACCGTGGCCGCCTGCGCCGCGGCGACGGCCGCGACCAGTTCGACGCGCGCTCGGAGCGGGGCCTCGGTGGTCGTCGTATCGGCGGTCATGCCGCACCCACCCACAGCCGGGCCAGTGCCGTGCTCGCCGCCGCCGCGACGACGACGACCAGCAGCGGCGCTCGCAGCAGCACGGCCCCGACGGCGACAGCGAGACCCACCGCCCGCTCGTCGACGACGACCCCGCCGCCCTCGGGCACGGCGAACACCGCCGTCACGACGAGGGCCGAGAGCAGCGCAGGCCCCGTCAGCTCCACCGCCGAGGCAAGCCTGCGAGGCAGCTCGCGCCCGCCCAACGCCACCGGCCCCGCCGCTTTGATGATCATCGTCGTCGCGCCGACCAGCGCGATCGTCAACCACGTCGTCATGCCCCGCCCTCCGTACCGATCACGACGCGCCCCGCCAGCTCCGCCGAGGTCGCGACGGCCGCATCCGCGGTCGGCGCCCCGACCAGCACGAACCCGGCCCGATCCGCCGACTGCCGCAGCGGCGGCACCTGGTCCCCCACCTCGACGGCCACCTCGACCTCCACGACGTCCGGGTGCGCGCGCACCTCGTCGAGCCCCTTGATCGACCGGACCCGCCCCGGTCGTGGCGTCAGGAACCGGATCGCCGCCGCCCGCCGGGCCGGCACGCCACCCGCGGCCGGGGCGACGCCGTGCAGCGCGAGCTCCACGGCCCCCGCGACGAGGTCCAAGCCGGTGGCGATCCGGACCAGCTCGTTGATGCGGTCGCCCCCGACCCGATTGTGCGACTCGACGACACGCGGTCCGGCGCCGGTGAGGACCACTTCGGTGTGGCCCGCCCCGTCCCGCAGGCCGACCCGGTCGAGCAGCTCGACCGCGGCGGCCCCGAGCGTGGCCGCGACCGGCGCCGGAACCCGGGCCGGCACGACGTGCCCGACCTCGACGAACCCGGACGAGAGGAACTTCTCGGTGATCGCGACGACCTGGTGGCGCCCGCCCGCGCTGAGCGTCTCGACGCTGTACTCCGGGCCCGCCAGGAACGCCTCCACCAGGAACGCGGCGCCCCGCTGCTCGGCCACCGTCGCGGCCACCTCCTGCGGCCGGTCGACACGGACGACCCCGAGACTGCCGCTGCCGTCGACCGGCTTCACCACGCACGGGTAGCCGTGGGCGGCACCGAAGGCGAGCACGTCGGCGACGGAGCGACCGGTGACGGCCGGAACAGCGTCCCGGGAGTCCGCGAGGCAGGTCCGCATCGCCGCCTTGTCGCGCAGCCGGGCGACCGTCTCGACCGCGGTACCAGGAAGGCCCAGGTGTCGGCCGGCGACGGCCGCGGGCAGCAACCCTCGTTCGGTCATCGACAGGACGCACCGCACGGGCCGCTCCGCGTGCAGCGCGCCCAGCACCCGGCACAGCTCGTCGGTGCGGGTGAAGTCGAGGTCGATGACGCGGTCGGCCACGGCCCGCTTCCACTCCGGAACCGGGCCGGGCGAGACGTAGATGCACTCGGCGCCGAGGCGGTGCGCGGCCCGCAACGGCGACGCCCCACCGAGGATCACCGCGCGTGGCCGCACCCCGCCACCTCCCGTCGCACCGACCGTAAGGTCACACTCGCCTCGGCGTCGTCATAGAGGACCCACTGCGGGTCGGCGCCGGACGCCGGGCCCAGATTGACCAGGTGGCGGTGCTGCGGGTCGAGACGCACCACGGCGCCGGAGGTCATCGGCCGCGGCCGATGACGGGGCGCGCCGTCGGCGTCCGGGACGAGCGTGGTGACGAGGGCCTGGTGGCTGTGCCCGAACACCAGCAGCCGGTCGTCGGGCAGGTCGGCGTCCAGGGTCGGCACCCAGAGGTCGGAGCAGCGCGACCAGTCGAACCGGTGCCCGTGCACGATCGTCAGCCCGGCGACCCGCCGCGTCGCGGGGGCCCGCAGGAGCCC
>JAYSXW010000269.1:0-12679 GCA_043716935.1 Pseudonocardia sp. | reverse complement strand
TCACCGCGTAGGTGAAGGTGTTGACACCTGATCCGCCCGGCGCGAAGCACGTCGGGAAGCCGTCGGCGCCGACCGATTCCACGCTCGGGTTCTGGGTCAGGTTCGGCTGCGCCGGCGGCGGGGTGGGGGCGGGGGTGGGGGTGGGGGTGGGGGGCGCGGTGTCGACCATGCGGTAGTCGTCGGTGACGAGCTTGTCGACACCGTTGACGTAAGCCCCGAACGCCACCATGTCGGTGTTGGGGCCCACCGCCGGGGTGATGGCCCGGAATTGCGCGAAGGTGGCCGAGGCGGCCAGCGGGCCGAGATCGGCCCAGTACTGCCAGCCGGTCACGGTGTCATGGCGGTAGAGGGTGACCGCCCCCGCGGCGGTCGTCGCCTGGTACCAGAAGCTGACGTCGTAGGTGTGGCCGACGGTCACGGCCGGGGCGCACTCGGGCGTCTCGGTCGTCTTGACCGACTGGTTGCCACTGGTCCACGCGGTCATGTCGAGCACGAGGGCGTTGTTGCCGGTCCGGCCGGGACTGACGACCCCCGCCCTGAACGTGTTGACCCCGGAACCCCCGACGGCCCAGCAGGACGGGAAGCCCCCCGCACCCACCGTCTCGAGGCCGGGATTCTGCAGGAGGTTGGCCGGATCGCCGGGCGGCACGGGCGTCGGGGTCGGGACGGCCGTCGGGACCGGGGTCGGCGTCGGAGCCGGGGTGGCGTCGAGGGTGCTGACGTCGTCGACGGTGAGAACCCCGACACCGTGCAGGTACGGCCCCCACGAGATGAGGTCGGTTCCGGGCGGAACCGCCACGGTGGTGGTCGTGAACTGCGTGTAGGCCGTTTTGGCCGGTAGCGGCCCGAGGTCCTGCCAGAACTGCCAACCGGCTGCGGTGTGGCGGAACAGGGTGACCGCGGCGGCGCTCGAGTTCGCGGTATACCAGAAGCTGAGGCCGTACCGCTTCCCCGGCACGACCGGGCTGGCGCACGCGGCGGACTCCTTCGCCCGGATGGCGCGATCGCCGTCGGTGTAGGCCGTCATCTTCATCCGCAGCGCTTTACCACCGATGCGCCCGGGGCTCACCCGGCCGACGGTGAAGGTGTTCCGACCGGAGCCGTAGGTCGCGTCCCAACAGGTCGCAATGGTGCCCGTCGCGGGGTTCTCGAAGCCCGCGTTCTGCGTCAGCTCGACACCGGCCGCCGACGCGGTGCCCGCTCCCCACAGCGTGAGCGGCACGAGCGACGACACCGCCAGCAGCAGGGCCAGAGCTGTGGACCGGAGGCGGGGAGAGCCTCCGACACGGAATTGCGGCACCATCGACAAACCCACCTCGAACTCCTTGCTAGAGCAGGGACCCCGTGGCCGGGCCACGTGCACCCGGCGACGACACAGGTCCGAATCGACCCGGGCCCGACAGGACCTTGCCGACCACTGATCGGGTCCCACGTACGGATCTGGTCGAGCCGAATTGACCGGGAGTTACAGATCCGGGCTCAAGTTGACCCGATCGGCCTAACGACGATGCCGTCGATCGTCGCGGAGTAACGCCGCTGAGCGAACCGCCGACCAATCGGTCAAGGTGTTGTACCCACCTGCATCCGCCAGTGCCGGCGGCGACATGCGAGGCGGCCGCGAAGCCAGCTGCCTCGCTCGGCCAGAGGATCCCGGGGGGACCCTGCAATGACTGATCAGAACGGCAGGCCGACGCCGCGACCGTTCAGCTCCGTGCTGCCGTGCGATGCCGGCATCACCGCGGCGAACCCGACCCGGCCGACCAACGGCTCGGCACCAACCAGCGGCTCGGCACCAACCAACGGCTCGGCGTCGAGCAACGGCTCCGCACCGAGCGACGGCTCGGCGTCGAGCACGATTCCGCCGCCGCACGCCTCCGGGTTCGGGCCGCCGGCATCGCGCAGCACCGGAGCGGTCGCACTCGCCTCGACACCACTCGCCTCGACACACCGTCGCTCGCTGAACGTCGCAGGGGCCCACCCGGTTTCCCCACGCGGCGACGCCGTGGGCGCCGTGGTGGCGGCCCTGCTGGTGGGGTTGGTGGTCGGCGGGGTCACGGGCGGGATCCTCGGAGCGGCCGGGACCGGCGCCCGGCCGGCCAGCGCCCTCGTCGAGATCGCCGCACCGGCCGACCCCGGGCTCCAGGCCGCCGGCAACACGACCGCACAGTCGGCCGAGACACTGGCGAACTTCGCGGCCAACGAGTTCGCGTCGCTGTCGAGCGACGCGTTCCGCGAGCAGGTCTCGGAGCGCGCCGCTGCGCCGGACGCTCCGCCGATCACCGTGACCCGGGTCGGCCAATCCACCATTGCCGCCTTCTCCGCCCCCGGGGGGCACGACGAGGCGGGCTTGATGGTGGTCCGGGCCGCGGTCGACCTCTACGTCGAGCGGCGCACCACCGCCTACCGGACGTCGGTCCAGGCCTCACTGGCCAGCGTCGACAGCACCCTCGAGGAGCTGCAATCGCCGCAGGCGCAGGGCGCTGCGGGGCCGGACTCGGCGCCGGGCCTGCAGGCCCAACTCGATCGTCTGCTCTCGGCGCGGTCCGATCTACAGCTACTGGCCAACCGCGGCGCCGTACCGGTCCGGGTCGTCGAGCCCCCGGCCACCGCTGCGGGCGACCGCTCCTCGTCCTGGGCGCTGGGTGCCGTGCTCGGCGGTCTCGTCGGCGGTCTCCTCGCCATCGGGCTCGTGGTGCTGCGCCGGTCGCGAACGACCGTGCTGCTCGACACGGCAGCGGTCGAGGGTGTCCTCGGCCGGGTCCTGCACCCGATCGTGGCGCTCCGCAGCGGCCCGAAGACGGGCAGTCTGCAGGTGTTGCGCTCGCACGACCGCTACGCCGCGAAGGTGCTGGCCGCACAGATCGTCGGCCCGACCCCGGCGGTCGGGCGGACGATCGGCGTGGTCGGCGCCTCGGCAGGGTCCGCGTCACGGGTCGTGGCCACGCTCCTTGCGGTCGGAGCGGCTGATCTCGCCCCCACGATGCTGGCCGAGTTCGCGGCGACGCCGCACCCGCTCGTGTCCGGTGAGGCCGCGGCGCCGACGCGCACCTGGGGCGGCGCCCGTAGCGACGTGGACGGCCTCGTGATCGCGCAGGTCGACACGCCCGCCGCACCCGGCCGGGCCGGCGACGCCTCATGGCAGCAGCTGGTCGAGAACATCCGCGGCGGGCGTCGATGCGTGGTCGTGGACGCCGGGACCCGGCCCGAACTCCTCCGGTTGCTGCCCGGCGTGATCGAGACCGTGATGGTCGTGGGCCTGGGAGTGGACGATCGGCGTCACGTGTCGGCCGTGGTTGCGGGACTTCCCACCTCGCCCTCCCCGACGGTGGGCGTGGTCACCCGACGGCCCTGGTACCGGACACTGCCCGGCTTCCGGAATCACGACCGTGGCTGAGCGCGCCGTGGCCGAGCGGACCGTGGCTGAGCCCACCGCGGCCAGCCCCACGACCGAATACCGGACCAGCTTCGTGCTGCGCTCCGGGGCGGCGGCCGTCGGCCTGCTGGCGACCCTGTCGACCACCGTCGTCACGGTTCGCGGACTGGACAACGGCGATGCCGCCGTCTTCCTCGCGGTCCTGGCCGGCCTGATGCTGGGCCCGATGTTCGGCAAGCTCGGCCTGGGCCAGAACGTCATCCGGACGGTCGGCTCGCAGAGCGAGGAGGACCGGCGGCGCACCGTGAGCGCCCACCTGCGGGCGGTGCTGGCCCTGTCCGTCGTGAGCAGCCCACTCGTCGCCTTCGTCTCCACGATCGGCCTGCTGGGCCGACCCGACCACCTCCCGGCGGTGGCCCTCACGGCCGTGGTGCTGGTCGCCGAGAGCGTGCGCCTGCTGTTCAGCGACGTGTTTGCCGCCGTCGGTGACGTCCGTGGATCGGTGGCCACCACACACCACGTCCGTACCGCCGTCGTGCTGCCCGCACTCCTCGTCCTGGTCCTGGTCGTACCGCATCCCACGCTGGTCGAGATGCTCGGCGTCTACACCGTGGTGGCTCTGCTGCTCCTCGTCGCCGCGGTCGTCCGAGGACGCGGGCTGTTGGTGGCACGCGGGGCACTTCCGTCCAGGACGATGCTGGCCACGATCGGGACCGGGCTGGTGCTGTTCGCCCTGGACGCGTCGTTCTTCGTGGTCGGGCGGGGCGACGTGTGGCTCGCCTCGGCCCTGTTCACGCCGTTCGACGCCACCCGCTACGGCACGGTGAGCATGCTCGCGTTCCAGGTCACGGTCCTGCAGGGTCTCGCGTCGCTCGCGATCACCCCGGTGGCGGCGCGGATGTGGGCGGCCGGGCAGCGCGCGGCGGTGGTGCGGCTCCTCGCGGCCACCGCGACCGTGGTGACCCTGGTGACGGCGCTCGTCGTACTGGTGCTCGCCCTGGTCGGGGGGCCGCTGCTGGGCGTCGCCTACGGTCCGGAGTTCGTGGGGAGCCTTCCGCTGCTGCTGGTGCTGGCGGCCGGCGGCATCGGACAGGCCGCACTGGGGTTCAGTGTCCCGCTCCTGCTGGTCAGCGGCCTGATCCGGCGCGCGGTCGTCGCCTGCGGGATAGCCCTGGCCGTCACGCTGCCCCTGACGGTGGCTGCGGCGTGGTGGTTCGGGCCCATGGGTCTGGCGATCGCCAGTGGGCTGTCGAGCATCGCGTTGCCGGCCGCACAGACCGTGGCGGCACGCGGACGACCCCGGCCGTCGTTCGACGTCCGCGGGGCGCTGGCGGACCTGCGTAGGCCAACGCTGGCCAGGGACGCCATCGCATGAGCACCGTCGCATGAGCACGGTCACGGATACCGCGTCCACCCCCCGGACCGGGCCGGCCCCGGCCCGGCGCCCGGTCTCGGTGTGGTGGCTCTCCCCCGTCCTCATGACGCTCGTGGTGGTACCGCTGGCGGTGCTGTCGGGAGCGATGTTCGACGATCAGACCTTCCGCGACCTGTGGCGTTCGCCGAAGACCATCACGACGGCGACCTGTCTCCTCCTGCTGGCGGGCGGTCTGGCCCTCGCCCTCGGCGCCCTGGTGGTGGGCGCCTCCCGTCCGCTGCGGCCGCGGCCGGGTCGGTGGCCGGACCTGAGCCAGGCCGAGGTCGGGGTGTTGGAGCGGGCGAGCGTGGTGACCTGCGCGTTGACCGTCGTCGGATACGTTGCCTTCGTGTTCGAGGGCGCGCGCTCGGGTCTCTCGCTGTCGACGATCGCCGACGCGCTGGGCCAGGAGGGCGTCTACAACGGCACGATCAAGGAGTCACTGGGCACGATCCCGGGCGTGACGACGCTGACGCAGGTCGGACTGGTGTCGGTGCTGATCTCGGCGCTGCTGATCGCGGGGCGGCCCGCCCGGCGCCACTGGATCCGGCTCGTGGTGGTGCTCGCGCTCGCCGTGCCGCGGGCCTTCCTGCTGACCGAGCGGCTCGCGTTGCTCGAGCTCCTGGTGCCGGTGGTGGTGGTCGCCGCCCTGCGACTGGCGCAGACCGCAGGCGCTCGTCGGGCCGTCGCCCTGGTACCCGTGCTCGCGCTGCCGTTCGTCATGGTCGTCTTTGCGGCATTCGAGTATTCCCGGAGCTGGGTGTTCTTCCGGGAACGGTCCAGCGGCGGGTTCGTGCAGTTCGCGGTCGAGCGGCTCGTCGGCTACTACGCCACTGCGCTCAACAACGGGGCGCTCGAGATGACCTACAACCGGTTCCCCGGGCGATGGCCCTACGAGACGGCCGCGGCGTTCTGGACGGCACCGGGCATCGGAACCCTGAACCTGTGGTCCACGCTCGACGGCGGCCGCAACAACGCACAGGCCTACCTGGACATCCTCACCGAGCACGGGACCCCGGAGTTCAACAACTCGAGCGGGCTGGCCGCTCCGTTCGTCGATCTCGGGACGGTCGGCGGGATGATCTATCTCGCAGCCGCGGGCGTCGTACTGGGACTTCTCTACCGTGCCTTCCGGGAGTCCTCGGCGATCGGCCTACTGCTCTACCCCATCGTGTTCCTCGGCGTGGTGGAGCTGCCGCGCTACCTGGTGTGGAGCCAGGGCCGGGTCTTCCCATCCCTCGTGGCCGCCGTCGTGATCGCGATGGTGATACGGCGCAGGACGACGACCGGCTCGGCCCCGTGACCGGCGCGGACCGGCCGCTGCGCTACCTCCTGTTCGCGACGCACGTGCCCCGCTCCGGCGCCGGGGGAGGCGTCGTGCGCTACACCGTCGGCCTCGCCGAGGCACTGGCCCGCCGTGCGGACGTCGAGCTGCACGTCCTCACGGCCGGCCGCGGCACCGGGTACTTCGACGGCCTGCTGCCGCCCAGGCGCGTCCACCGGCTCCCTGGACTGCCCACGTCGGTGTTGTCGGTCCTGGAACGCGTCGGCCTGGTGCCCGGCCTGCGCGCAGGCCGGTTCGACGTGGTGCACGGCACCAAGCACATCGTCCCGCGCACCGCGGCCGGAGCCCGGCGGATGCTCACCGTCCACGACATGTTGTTGTTCGACCGGGCGCGTGACTACCCGGTATTGAAGCGACTGTTGCTGCGTGGCCCCTACCGGGCCTCGCTGGCGAACGCCGAGGTGCTCGTCGCGGTGAGCCGGGCGACGGTGGCGCGACTGGTGGATCACGAGCCGATCCTCGACGACCGCGTCGTCGCGGTGCCTCTCGCCGCTTCCCCCGCTCTGACGAGGGCGGTGCCGGAACCCGTCGCCGCGCTCCGGGACACCTCGTTCGCCCTGGTCGTCGGGGACGGCGCCGCGCGCAAGAACCTGGCGCTGGCGGTGGGCACCTGGAAGCGGGTGCGTGTGCAGCTGCCGGGAGCGGTCCTGGTGGTGGTGGGGCCGACGCCGTGGGGTGCGGAGGATCACGGCGGAGCCGTCTGGGACGAGCTGACGGCCGAGGGCGCGGCGGTGGCGCTGCGGGGGATCTCCGACGGTGCCCTGCGCTGGTGTTACGAGAACGCGGCGGTCGTGCTGTGCCCGAGCCTGCTCGAAGGGTTCGGGCTGCCCACCGTCGAGGCCACCGCCCTGGGCACACCGGTGGTCACCAGCGAGGACCCGGCCCTGTGCGAAGCGCGTGCGGGGCGGGGACGGGCCGCCGCGTCATGGAGCCGGGACGACTGGGTCGACACCGTCGTCGACACCGTCGTCGACACCATGAGGGGAGCGGACGACTCCGCCGTCCCGACGCTGCGCACGTGGGACGACGTGGCCGCGGAGACCGTGCGGGCCGCCCGGGGTTGCGCGGTGACCGCCCGGGCCGCGGCCCGGGCGGAGCGGGTCGGGGTGTCGCCCTACCGGGCGCCGGTGCACGTCCGCCACCTGCTCGCCGCGGGCGACGAGGAGGCCGCCCGAGAGGCGTCCCGGCTCGCGTCCGCGCACCGCGACCGGGGTTGGCGGGTCGAGATCGAGACCCTCGACGAACCCGCACGGGCGACGGGCCGGGTGCACCGCCCAGGACCATCCGAGGACGTCGTGGTGCTGCACGGTCTGTCGGCGGGCCGGGCCCGGCGGTGGATCCGCGGGAGCGTGCCGACCGTGGTGCTCGCCGGCTCCCGGCCGCCGCGGACCCCGCTGGGCTGGGCTCGGGAGGCGCGGCTCGCGCGTTTCACGAACGTGCTCGCCCTGCCCGCCGACGCCGGCCCGGGCTGGACCAGGGTCCATGCCCCCGTCACCCGGATACCGACGACCGGTCTCGACGCCGACGAGGCGGCGGCCGTCTTCGTCCGCGCCCTCGCCTGGGGTGTTCAGCCGACGACCCGGTAGCTGTCGGCGGGGGTGTTCCCCCCGACGGCGACCCGCGGGCCGCCCCGGAACGAGAGCCGCTCGAACCGCAGCCCGACCGGCGGTTGTGCGCCGGCCGCCGTCACGACACTCACCTGACGGGACGCTGATGCGCGGGTGTCCTCGAGGACGAGATCGGCGATCTCGACGCCGCTCACGCCCCGACCACGCCGACCGGCGAGAACCACCACGGCGCCGTGGTCGATGCCCGGATTGTGGTTGGACCGCAGCAGCCGCCCTCCCTTCACCACCACGTCCGCCACGGGCGCGGTGAAGTACGGGTCATCCTCGACGGCGACGTACACCGCGGCCGCGTCCGAGTCCTCCACCAGGACGTCGGTGTAGGTGATGCCCGAACCGCCGACCACCGACAGCCCACGGCCCCACGAGGTGCCCATCACGACGGGGGCGATGACCGTGATGTCGTGGCATTGCGGGCCGTCGCGCTCGTAGGAGACGACGGCGATACCGTCGTCCCCCGTCCGGGCGACCACCGGCGCGTCGACGAGGCCGGTGTGGGATCCACCGGTCACGTGGATCCCGTCGGCACGGGTGTCGCTCACCCGCGGTCGCTCGAGCCGGAACTCCGACGCGCCCTCGACGAAGATGCCGGCTGCCGCGGACCCGGTGATGGTGACGTCCTCCACGACCGCTCCCGTGTGGCCCGAGATCCAGAGCTTCTGCTGGGCCGGTTCCGAGAACCGCCTGGTTGTCGTGGCGACACCGAGCGTCAGACCTCGGATCGTCACCCGGTCCGCATCGACACGGACAGCCGACCGGGCCTCGTCGGTGGCGACCACCGTGCCGGCGCCCGACAGGGTCACGCCCGGCACCCGGACGGTCAGGACCTCGGAGTGCAGGTAGATACCCGCCGGGAAGGTGAGGGTGTCTCCGGGACGGAGGCTGTCGAGCGCGGCCTGGATCACTCCTGCGTCGTCGTTGTCGTCGTCGGGAACGGCGCCGAGATCGGTGACCGACCACGTCCGGTGCAGGTCCGGCGCGCCCCCCGGGATCGACACCACCGCGACGGCCGACGCGAGCACGAGGACGGCGAGGAGCAGATCCGTCAGCGGCCCTTGGCGAGGACGACCTCGCCGAAGGTGCGGAGGAGGATCTTGATGTCGAGCCACAGCGACCAGTTCTCGATGTAGTAGTTGTCGTAGCGGGCCCGGTCGGCGATGGAGGTGTTGCCTCTGAGGCCGTTGACCTGCGCGAGGCCGGTGAGGCCGGCCTGGACGCGATGACGGTGGGCGTACCGGTCGAACTCCGCGGAGAAGCGACTGACGAAGTGCGGACGCTCGGGTCGCGGCCCGACCAACGTCATGTCTCCCCGCAGGATGTTCCACAGCTGCGGCAGCTCGTCGATCGAGGACCGGCGGAGCAGCCGGCCGACGGGCCCGACGCGCACGTCGCCGGCGACGGACCAGTTGGTGGCCGACTCGGTCTCGTCGGCCGGGCGCATCGACCTCAGCTTGAGGCAGTCGAACTCGACCCCGTCCCGGCCGACCCGCGCCTGACGGAAGATCACTCCGGGTCCCCCCTCCAGCCGCACGGCCAGCGCACAGACGGCGAGGACCGGAAGCACGATCACGAGCAGGGATGCGGCGACGAGGACGTCGAAGGCCCGCTTCAGGGAACGGGCCGGCCCGCGCAGTGAGGGCGTCTTGATCCGCATGATGGGGATCGATCCGATGTGGTCCGACAGGCCGGGCTGGGTATTGAAGTAGCGGATCCGTGGCACGACGAGGACATCGCACGGCAGGCAGGCCGGGGTCCGGATCGCGTCGAGGAGGGCCCGCTCGGTGAAGTGGCCGTCGGCGATGAGCAGGACGTCGGAGCCGGTCCTCCGGACGAGGACGTCGAGATCGTCGAGGCTGCCGAGCCTGGTCATACCGCCCGCGGAGTCGCTGTTGTACTCCTCGTCCACGAAACCGGCCACCGAGAGCCCATAGCGCCGGTTGAGCGCCAGGATCCCCGTGAGCTCCGACGCAACCGGGCCCCCGCCGACCACGATCGCCCGGTGCTCGGTGATCGTCCGGCGCCGGCCCCAGGCGATGATCTCGGTCGTGACGATACGTCCGACGATCACCAACCCGAGGGAACCGGCCACGCTGACCAGGAAGGTCGTCACCGCCTCCTGCTCGTGGCGCAGCGCGATCACGACCGCCACGACCGCAGCCGCTGTCAGCAGCTTGCCCAGGAGCGCGGGAAGTTCGTCGAGAACGCTGAGGTGGAGCCGCGCTCGATAACGCCCTCCGCTGGTCATGCTGACCAGCGCCAGCGCAGTCAGCGCCGCCGTCGCCTTCCACTGGACCGGGGTCCACAACACCGGTGACAGGAGGAGGACCGCATCGACCGGCAGCACGAGCATCCAGGCCCGTACCCGACCGAGGACGGATCGAGACCGGCTCCGCGCTGTCCCGCCGCTTCGCGGTCCCGACGCGGACCGCGGCTCCGGCGGCCTGCGACTCACCAGGACGTCGGACGAGCGCGAGCCAACCGTACTCACATCAGACCCCTCGACAGCCGCACATCAACCATGTCCCTCTATGGAGTCGCAGCCGGCCGCCGCGTCGTTTCGTGGCGATCGTAACGAGCCTGTTTCGCGACGACGGGCGGTCGGGCCCGGCTCGGCCAGCACGTGTCGGTGCAGGGCCGACAGATCGTCCAGCCGGATCAGCGGATGTTCGACGGGTTCGCCGCCCTCGCACCCGGCAGGGCCCGGATAACCGACGTGCCGGGGGCATGGTGGCCGGCCGGCCGGCCGGGCGGGCCGACCGCTGCGCTCAGGCACCCCGGGGGTGGGCGTCGGGCTCGACGCGGCGGTGGGTCTCTACCCGGCGGCCCGGGTCGGGGTGGGTAGGACGATCGACGTCCGCGCTGCGATCGCGGCCGGGGTGAACATCGGCGCGGTGACGGTGCCCATGGCGTCGGGCGGCAGGGGGGCGGCGCCGGAGCCCGTGACCGGGTAGAAGGCCGCCCAGTCGACGTCCAGCCGCGACGGCCGCACCGCACCACCCTCGGGGAACCAGTCGAGCTGGATGCACAGGTGCATCGACCCTGGCGGCAGGATCGACGTGTCCGTGGTGGACCACCACGCGGCACCGTCGACGTAGGTGGCGATGCCCGCCGGCGTCCACTCCACCGCCCAGTTGTGCCACTGGGTGGCGTCGATCGTCACCGAGCCCTGCACCTGATCGTTCGACGCCCCGTAGTGCAGGAAGGCGTCGGTCCGCCGCCGGCTCGGGTCGCTCATCTCCGCGAAGTCGACCTCGCCGCCGACCGGCCAGTTCTCCGCGTCGGGCCAGAGCAGGAGCACGGCGTTGTAGGAGGGGTCGGCCGCCGGCGCCCTCATCCGCACCTCCCACCGCCCGTACCTCGATCCGGTACCCCACGACATGCCCCCGGTGGTACCGGTGGTGGCGCCGCTGATCGTCATGACGCTGTTCGCCACCGAGATCGCGCCGGGACTGCGGCGACCCCGGCCGTCGTGGCCCGGGCCGTCGTAGAGGCCCCAGCCACCCAGGCCGGCGTCGAAGTCGTCGACCTGCGCGGGGGCTCCCCAGCCGAGGCGCTGCGCGGCCGTCGTCGCCGAACCGGTCCCGGGCTGGGACGCCGGGCCACCGTGGGTGGACGGCGAGCCCCCGGGCAGCGTCGAGGTTCCTGGTGGCGGCGGGGTTCCCGGTGGTGGCAAGCATCCCGGAACCGGGACGTTCTGCGTCAGCGGGGCGGGGAACGACACTGCGCACACGGCATCGAGCGTCGCGGTGACGGGCTCCAGCGCGGCGGCCGGGGAGACGCTGCTCAGGCCCAGTACGACGACACCGGCTGCGCCCAACGTGGCCCGCCTGCGGACGAGCACGGCTGTCCTCCGTTCGGTCGTCGCTCTCTCGTCGCCGACGCTACCCGGCGTCGTCCTGGGCCCGGCTCGATCGGGGCACCTGCTCGTCGCTTTCTGAGCACGGTCGGTCACGCTGCGTCGGATCAGAGCGGGCGATGCCAGGGGTGATCGGGTGGCCGCTTCCGGCCCGGTACTGTCGCGGGCGGCCCTGGCGACGGCCCGGTCGGCCCACTCACACCGGCCGACCGTCCCTCTGCGGGACATCGCACCCGGCCGGCGGACCAGCTCACGACGGACGAGAGTCGAGCGAGGGAGTGGACGTGGAGACGAACAGCCCGGTAACCGGGATCGCGGTCGTCGGAGCCGGCTACTGGGGTCCCAACCTGGTCCGGAACGCCCAGCAGACCCCGGGCCTGCGCCTGGAGTACCTGTGCGACCTCGACGAGGGCCGGGCGCGGAAGGTCCTCGGCGACTACTCGACGGTGCGCACGTCCGCGTCGCTCGACGAGGTGCTCGCCGACCCGGCCGTCTCGGCCGTGGCCATCGCCACCCCGGCGGCCACGCACTACGGAGTCGCCCTCGCTGCGCTGGAGGCGGGCAAGCACGTGCTCGTCGAGAAGCCGCTGGCGCCCACCTACGAGGAGGGCCGGCTGCTCGTCGAGGCCGCGGAACGGCACGAGCGGGTGCTCATGCTCGACCACACCTACTGCTACACCTCGACGGTCGCCCACATCCGTGAGCTGCTGCGCGGCGGCGCGCTGGGCGACCTGCAGTACCTGGACTCAGTGCGGATCAACCTCGGGCTCGTCCAGCCCGACGTCGACGTCCTGTGGGACCTCGCCCCGCACGACCTGTCGATCATCGACGCGATCCTGCCCGACGGCGTCACGCCGGTGTCGGTGGCCGCGCACGGGTCCGACCCGGTCGGCGCGGGTCACGCGTGCGTCGCCCACCTGACGCTGCGCCTGTCGAACGACACGCTCGCCCACGTGCACGTCAACTGGCTGTCCCCCACCAAGATCCGTACCTTCGTCGTGGGTGGCTCGAACCGCACCGTCGTGTGGGACGACCTGAACCCCACCCAGCGGCTCTCGGTGCACGA
>JAYSXW010000268.1:0-4202 GCA_043716935.1 Pseudonocardia sp. | reverse complement strand
GATCGGCGACACAACGATCGGCGGTGACGAGTCGTGACTCGGCGGATGTGGGCGGCCCTGCGGCTGGTGGGCGGCGTCGTCGTGGTGGTCGGGCTCGTGTGGCGGGTCGGCGCCGGACCGATCCTCGCCGGCGTGCGGGCGATCGACGGCGGCACCGTGCTGGCGGCCCTCGTCCTGGGTGTGATCACGACGGTGTGCAGCGCCGGGCGATGGTGTCTCGTCGCTCGGCGCCTCGGGCTGCGCCTGCCGTTGCGGTCGGCCGTCGCGGACTGCTACCAGGCGGTCTTCCTCAACTCGGTGCTGCCCGCCGGGATCCTCGGGGACGTGCACCGGGCGGTCAGCCACGGGCGACGCGCGGGGGACGTGGGACGGGGGGTGCGGGCGGTGGTCCTCGAACGGCTGGCGGGCCAGATGGTGCTCGTCGTCGTCGCCGTCGGGGTGCTGGCGTCCGATCCTGCGTTGCGCAGCGTCGCGGGTGACCTGGTTCCCGCCGGCCTGCTGGCCGCTGTCGGGGGACTCGTGGCCGTCGGCGTGGCCGTCTCCGCGTGGCTGTTGCGGGCCCGGCTCCGCGCCATGGTGGCCGAGGTCGCCACGGTGCTGCGGGCCGACACCTGGCCCGGCGTCGTCGTGCTGTCGGCGGTGGCGTTGGGCGGCTACCTCGCGATGTTCGTCCTCGCCGCGCGGGCCGCGGGGTCGGTGGCCCCGCTCGCCGTCCTGCTCCCGCTGCTCGTGGTCGCGCTGCTCGCGATGAGCCTGCCGATCAACGTCGGGGGATTCGGGCCACGGGAGGCGGCCGCGGCCGTCGGCTTCGGTGCGGCGGGTCTGGGAGCGGCCCAGGGCCTCGCCACCGCCGTCGTCTACGGGGTGCTGGGGCTCGTCGCCTGCCTGCCCGGCGGGGTGGTGCTGCTGCTGCGGCGCCGGATCCCCGCGCTCGGGATCCCTGCACTCGCAATCCCCGGGCCCGGGATCACAGGTAGCGGGCGAACGACGACACCAGGCTCGCCAGCAGGTCACGTCCTTTCCGTGCGGTCGCGAGCGAGGGCCTCCCGACCACTCCCGACTCCGTGTACGCGTGCAGGCCTCGGCTCAGCAGGTGCCGGCGGTCGTCCGCGAGCCGGTCGGCCCGCTCGAACCCCGGTCGGACGAGGTGGGGGTGCGCGTGCAACAGGATCGAGGTCTCCAGTTCGCCGGCGTGCATGTCGCTGAGGCCCGACGTGGCCAGGCCGGCAGCGGCGCGCGCGTCGTCCCAGTCGGGCTCGCCGGGGAACAGCGCCATCCGCAGCGGCCCGAGCGCGGCTTCCTGCACGACGTTGCCGAGCACGTAGTTGCCGCCGTGACCATTGACGAGCACCAGCGACCCGACGCCCGCCCGGTGCACCGACGCGGCGACGTCCGCCACCACGGCCACGAGCGTGGTGGCGGAGATGCTCACCGTGCCGGGCCACGCCGCGTGCTCGTGGGAGCACGAGATGGTGATCGGCGGGAGCCGGCGCACCGGGTACGTGGCCGCGATCCCGGCCGCGAGCGTGCAGGCGACGACGGTGTCGGTCGTGAGCGGCAGGTGCGGCCCGTGTTGTTCGAAGCTGCCGATCGGCAGTAGTGCGACGGCCGCTGCGCGGTCGCGCTCGTCGAGCGTGGTGTCGGCGGGCAGGAGGTCCATCGCGGTGGACCCTCTCACGATTTTCCCGAGCAGGGACGAAAGGGGCAGAGCATGCAGAACGACGGTGTGATCGATGTGGCAGAGTCGAACCTGGTGACGGTGCGGGGGCAGTTCCGAGCGCTCGCGTTCCGGGAGCGGGTCGACGGGCCCGAGCACCTCGCCCTCGTCCACGGTGACCCGGGGGTTCGGGACGTACTGGTCCGGGTGCATTCCGAGTGTCTGACGGGTGACGTCTTCGGCGCGCTCAGGTGCGAGTGCGGCGCCCAGCTGGGGTCGGCACTCGACCGGATCGTCGAGCACGGCAGCGGTGTCCTGGTGTACCTGCGCGGGCACGAGGGCCGCGGGATCGGGCTCGTCGCGAAGTTCCGCACCCAGGTGCTGCAGGATCTCCACGGCCTCGACACGGTCGACTCCGCCACCGCCCTGGGCCTGCCGGTCGACGTGCGCGACTTCGGTGCGGCGGCCCGCGTGCTGCGCCACCTCGGGGTGTCGTCGATCCGCCTGATGTCCAACAACGCCGACAAGGTGGACGCGCTCACGGAGCACGGCGTCACCGTCGCCGAGCGGGTACCGCTGCTGGAGCCGGTCGACGAGCACAACGTCCGGTACCTCACCGCCAAGCGGGACCGCCTCGGACACGACCTGCCGCACCTCGAGCCGGTGCACCCGTGACCACCCGGGAACACATCCCCGCGATCCCGACGCCCGCTGCCCCGCGGCCTCGGCGGCTCCGCGCCCCCACCCGGTCGGAGGTGGCCGCCGCACTGTCGGGCCTGCTCGTCGTCGCGGCCCTCGTCGCGCCGCGGGAGATCGGCCAGCTCACCCCGGCCGCGTTCGTGCGCATCCCGGTGGAGGCACTCGCCGGTGTCGCGCTCCTCCTGGTCGTGGCGCCGAGGGCGCGGCGACTGGTGGCCGTGACGGGCGGGGCGTTCCTCGGCCTGCTCACGATCCTCAAGGTCGTCGACATGGGGTTCCTCGCGGTGCTCGCCCGGCCGTTCGACCCCGTGCTGGACTGGGTTCTGTTCGGCAACGCGCTGTCGTTCCTCACCGACTCGATCGGCCCGGCCGGTGCCGTCGCCTCGGCCGTGGCGGCCGCGGTCGTCGCGATCGTGCTGGTCGTCGTCATGGCGGCGGCGGTCGGCCGGCTGAGCCGCGTCGTCGCCACGCGGAGGACCGTCGCGGTCCGGTGCGTCGCGGTCGGGTCGGTCGTCTGGATCGCCTGCGCCGCAACCGGTGCGCAGCTCGTCGCACCCGTTCCGGTGGCGGCGAGGAGCACGGCTTCGCTGGCGTGGCAGAAGGCCCGCCAGATACCCGTCAGCCTGGCCGACCAGGAGGAGTTCGTCGCGGCGTCCGCGGTCGACGCCTTCCGCGACACCCCGGACAGCGAGCTGCTGACCGCGCTGCGCGGCAAGGACGTCGTGCTGTCCTACGTCGAGAGCTACGGGCGGAGCGCTCTGGAGGACCCGGAGCTCGCTCCGCAGGTCGATGCCGTGCTCGACGCCGGGACCCGCCGCCTGGACGCGGCCGGGTTCGCTTCCCGCAGCGCCTTCCTCACCTCCTCGACGGCCGGCGGCGGCAGCTGGCTGGCCCACGCGACGCTGGGGTCCGGCCTGTGGATCACCAACCAGCAGCGCCACGACGGCCTCGTCGAGGGCAACCGGCTCACCCTCACGAGCGCGTTCCAGCGGGCGGGCTGGGACACGGTGGCGGTCATGCCGGGCACCTCGGCCGACTGGAAGGACAGCCGGTTCTACGGCTTCAACCGCGTGCGTGACTCCCGGACCATGGGCAACCGCGCCACGACCTTCACCGGGTTCTTCACACCCGACCAGTACACGCTCGCGGAGTTCCAGCACGACGAGCGGGCGAGGCCCGGCCGCGGCCCCCTGATGGCCGAGATCCCGCTCGTCACCAGCCACTGGCCGTGGACGCACATCCCCCGGCTCGTCGACTGGACCGCCGTCGGCGACGGCTCCGTCTTCGACACCATGGACGCCGACATCGAGCCGGCCGACGCCGTGCTCAACGACCCCCACCGCGCGCGCGCCAACTACAGCCGGTCCATCGGGTACTCGCTGGAGAGCCTCATCTCCTACGTCGAGACCTACGGCGACGACAACCTCGTACTGGTCTTCCTCGGCGACCACCAACCCTCCCCGCAGATCACCGGCGACGCCGCCGGCCGGGACGTGCCGATCACGATCGTCGCCCGGGATCCCGCCGTCCTGGACCGGGTCGCCGGATGGGGCTGGGACAACGGGCTGAACCCCGGCCCCGGCGCGCCGGTCTGGCGGATGGACGCCTTCCGCGACCGGTTCCTCACCGCCTTCGGACCGTGAGCGCCCAGCCCGGCCCGGCGTCGCACCATGCCGGCGGAGGCGACCGGACGTCGAGGTCCCGATCTTTCGTTCACAGGGGACCCGGGGTCGGAGCCTCGACGGTCAGCGGGTCGGGGGGTCGGTGACCCGGTCGGTCTCGACGCGTTCGGCCCGCAGCTCCTCGGTGACCCGCTGCTCACCGGTAACGACGTGGCGCCGCAGCC
>JAYSXW010000267.1:0-4205 GCA_043716935.1 Pseudonocardia sp. | reverse complement strand
TCGGGATGCGGGGGCGTTGGCGGGGGTGACCGATTCCCGGCGGTCACCGAAACGACCGAAGAGATCCGCGGAGAGAGCCGAGTTGGAGCGGCTACGGGACCCGGGCATTCCGCAAGCCGAACCCCCACCGGGACACTCCGCGTGCCGCGCCGGCGACGTGCTGGTCGTGACCAAGCTCGACCGGCTCGCCCGGCCGCTGCCCGACGCCCCGTGACATCGTCACCGAGCTCACCGCCCGCGAGGTCAAGCTCAGCCTGGGCGGGTCGGTCCACGACCCGACCGACCCGGTCGGCAGTTTGTTGTTCAACGTGCTGGCGACGGTCGCCGAGTTCGAGTCAGACTTGATCAAGATGAGGACCCGGGAGGGGATGAAGGTCGCCCGCGCCACGGGCCGGCTGCGTGGCAAGAAGCCCAAGCTCGAGCGCGCACGCTCAGCAGCGCCATCCGAGTCCTGACGCCCTACCTTGCACCTCGGGTCAGCTTTGGGAGTTCCGGGCCTCTACCGATGGATCCCGTTCCGTTGTTCCTCATGGGCCGGAGAGAAGGCAGGGGCATCCGTGGTTCTGTCATAACGTCGATTATCGGTTCGGTAGCAGCCGGAGGGGAGTGGCGGCGTCACTGCCCGCGCCCGGTGCGTTCCGGCAACTCGTCGATGAGCTTGGACGCGTCGGCCTTCGAGAGGTCACCCGACGGCGCCTGCTCGTCGGCCTGCTGGGCCCGTGTCTGGAGGTAGGACTTCTGCGGCCGGTCATCGGTTCGTTGCCGGTGGTCCAGTCGTCCGGGGTCCTTGGCGGCGCTGGTGGTGTCCGGGTCGCCCGCGGGACGTTGGTCGGACATGCGCTCGAACGTATCTTCGACGTCCACTGTCCGTAGCACCGGGGCTACGTCCCACCGCTCCGTTATGACAGAAGGGTCGGGATCGGCCAGCCGACAACAGGGCCCTAATCTGGACGCGTGTCGCTGGAGGAGTACCGCTGCAAGCGCGACGCGCGCCGGACACCCGAGCCCGTCCCCGAGGCCGAGCCGGCCCGGGGCAGCGTCGATTCCCGGGACGACCGGTTCGTCATCCAGGAGCACCACGCCCGGCGCCTGCACTGGGACGTCCGCCTCGAACGGGACGGGGTGCTGGCGTCGTGGGCGGTCCCCAAGGGCCTGCCCGTCGAACCCGGCACCGTCCGGCTGGCCGTCCGCACCGAGGACCATCCGCTCGAGTACCTGGAGTTCTCCGGCGAGATCCCCGCCGGGGAGTACGGCGGCGGCACCATGACGATCTGGGACGCCGGCACCTACGAGACCGAGAAGTGGAACGCGCGCGAGGTGATCGTGGCGATGCGCGGCGAGCGGGCGCGGGGCCGGTTCGTGTTCATCCGCACCGAGCGGGACGGGGAGCCCGACGCCTGGCTGCTGCGCCGCTCCGACGCGGCGCCCGACCGCGATCCGCTTCCCCGCGACGCCCGGGCGGCCACGGCGAAGCCCGGCCCGCTCCCCCGGGGCGACGGCTGGACGCTGCAGGTCGGCTTCGGTGGGTGCCGCGTGGTCGTCCGGGTGGAGGGTGGCCGGGCCCGGATCACCGACCTGGACGGCGAGGAGCTGCCCGCGCCGCGGTTGCGGGAACTGGGCCCGTCCCTCGGCGCCACACCGGTGCTGTTCGACGCCGATCTGGCGGCCGACGGCAGCCTGTGGATCGGTGACCTGCTGCACCTCGACGGCACCGACACCGCTCCCCTGCCATTTCGCGAGCGGCGCGCCCTGCTGGAGGAGCTGGGGCCGGCCGGGCCGGCGTGGCGGCTCGCGCCCGTCTTCCCCGGTGGCGGGCCCGAGGTCCTCGACGCCGTCCGGCAGCAGGGACTTCCCGGGGTCGTCGCGAAGCCCGACGACTCTCCCTACGGCGACGGCCGGTGGATCGACGTCGCCGCAGACGCGACGCAGCCAGCTCACACGGGCCCGGCTCCGACCCAGACAACCACGACGAAGTCGACCCGGACCAGGTCTGGACGCGCCAGGCTCACGAACCCGGACAAGGTGCTCTACCCGCTGACCGGCACCACCAAGGCCGACGTGCTCGCGCACTACCTGGCCGTCGCGGAGGTGATGCTTCCGCACCTGCGCGACCGTCCGGTGACGATGGTCCGCTGGCCCGACGGCGTCGAACGAGGCTCGTTCTTCGAGAAGGACGTGTCGCGCCACGCGCCGTCCTGGATCCGGACCGAGCGCGTCGGTACACCGGGCGGGCGGTCGGAGTACGCCGACTTCCCGTTCATCTCCGACGTCGACGGGCTCGCGTGGGCGGCCAACCTGGCAGCGCTGGAGCTGCACGTTCCGCAGTGGCGGCTCGGGCCTCGGGGCGGGCACCAGCTGCCCGATCTCGTGGTGTTCGACCTCGACCCCGGCGAGCACACGACCATCGTCGACTGCGCGCGGGTGGCACTGCGGATCGCCGAGCGGGTCGCCGACGACGATCTCGTGGCCTACCCGCGCACCAGCGGCGGCCAGGGCATGCAGCTCTACCTGCCGGTCACCGTGTCGCGGGCCGAGCAGACCTCGCAGTTCGCGAAGGCCCTGGCCGAGGACCTGGCCCGGGAGACGCCGGGGCAGGTCACCGCCGTCATGGCAAAGGCGCGGCGGAACCGGCGCGTGTTCGTCGACTGGAGTCAGAACAACCCGCACAAGACCACCATCGCCAGCTACTCCCTGCGTGGCCGGGCCCGTCCGACCGTGGCCACGCCCGTGACGTGGGAGGAGGTGCGCGCCTGCCGGCGACCCGAGGACCTCACCTTCGTCGCCGCCGATCTGCCCGCCCGCATCACCGAGCACGGTGACCTGCTCGCCCCGCTGTTCACCCAGCCGCAACGCCTGCCCCGTCGCGGCTGATCACTCCCGGCTGGCACGCTCGGCGAGTGCGTCACCGCTACTTCGACGGTCCCCACCCGCGCGCCTACGCCCACCGCGGCTGGCACATCGGCGACCTCATCGGTTGCGAGAACACGCTCGCCGCATTCGAGCGGGCGGTCGCGGAGGGATTCGGCTACCTGGAGCTCGACGTGCACCGCAGCGCCGACGGGATGCCGGTCGTGCACCACGACGCCACGCTCGACCGCACCACCGACGGCACGGGTCCGGTCAACGCCCGTACCACGGCCGAGCTGCGGACGGTGCTCGTTCGGGGCCGCGAACCGATCCCGCTGCTCGAGGACGTCCTGACCGCCCTGCCCGACACGCGCATCACGATCGAGCTGAAGTCCGGTGAGGTGCTCGAGCCCGTGCTGGAGGTCGTGGAACGCACCGCGAGCTGGGACCGGATCTGCATCGCCGGCTTCAACGAGGGCTGGCTCACCCGCGCCCGCACGCTGGCCGGAGACAGGGTGTGCACGTCCATGGCGCCGCGCTCGGCCTTCGGGTTGCGCGCCCGCGCCTGGCTCGACGCCCTACCCGGGCCGCTCTCGGCACTGCCGTCGCCGTTGGTGGCGGGCGACGTGGCTCAGCTGCCCCGCACCTACGGCTTCCTGACCCTGGTCGACGCCGGTCTGGTGCGAGCCGCCCACGACCAGGCCTGCGAAGTGCACGTCTGGACGATCGACGACCCGGTGGAGATGGCCGAGCTGCTCGATCTCGGCGTCGACGGGCTGCTGAGCGACCGGCCCGACCGGCTCCGCGAGCTGCTGATCCAGCGCGGCCGTTGGGTGTCCTAGGAGCGAGGGGCTCGGACCTGTCGGGGGTCGCCGCTACTCTCCGCCCATGACGTCGGGCCCGGTCTCCGCCTCCCCCCACGCCGCTGCATGCGAGCGCACGGGCTGGGTGTTCTACGACTGGGCGAACCAGGTCTTCCAGACCTCCGTGATCACCGTGTTCCTGTCGCTCTACCTGACCGGCGTCGCCGAGGCCGACGCGCGCGCGTCGGGTCAGCCCTGTACGGGGGAGAGCGCGCTCGTCGACTGCGACGTGAACCTGCTGGGCTTCGGCGTCGCGGCCGGATCCGTCTACGGCTACCTGATCTCCCTGGCGACGGTGATCCAGGTGCTGATCCTGCCCATCACCGGGGCCATCGCCGACCGCACTCAGGACAAGCGGCGCATGCTCGGGCTGTTCGCGTTCCTCGGCGCGGCCGCGACGGTGGCGCTGGCCCTGGTGGCCGGCACCGACTGGCAGCTGGGATTCGTGCTGTTCCTGCTGGCCAACACCGCCTACGGCGCCTCGATCGTCGTGTA
>JAYSXW010000266.1:0-1419 GCA_043716935.1 Pseudonocardia sp. | reverse complement strand
CCGCGCTCCGCGACGCCGAGGCGGGCTGACGACGCGCCCCTCCCAGCGGTGCTACAGCTCGACCGGATGGTGCTGTAGCCAGGCGCGGTGCGCGGCCGAGGGCCGCAGCGGGGCTCTCGGCCGCGCCCGGGGTCAGGGCCGCTCGAACTCGCCGTCGACGACGCCGACGAAGGCCGTCCACTCGCCAGGGGTGAACACGAGCGCCGCGCCCGCGCCCGCGTCCTTGCTGTCACGTACGGCTACGTTCCCGTCGTCGAGGAACGCGACTTCGACGCAGTTGCCTTGATCAGCGCTGCGGCGACTCTTGCGCCACTGAGGTTTCTCAGCAAGATCAAGTCCGCTGGCGATGAGGTAGCTACGCCAGTCCGAGCAAGCGCGAGCCGCACCTGGGAGCCGTTCGACACGCCGACGATCGCGAGGTCCCCGAACAGGCGTGGAGGCCCCGCTGGAAGAGGGGCAGATTCGACCAGCCGAAGCATATGTCTCGACGAGTTCGGTGAATAGCTCGGAGGGCTTCCTCCAGTTGCGAGTCTTACGAGGTCGGTCGTTGATATCGGAAGCCACCATCGCCAAGTACTTCGGATCCGAGGTGATCGTCTCACCCTTCGGGAAGTACTCGCGGACGATGCGGTTGAGGTTCTCGTTGCTGCCGCGCTCCCACGGGGAGTGTGGGCGGGCGAAGTACACCGGCAGCCCGGTCGCGGTGATCGTGGCGTGGCGGGCCATCTCCGTGCCGCAGTCCCACGTCGGTGACCGGCGGATCTGTGCGGGCAGGGGACCAGCCCCGCCGCAACTGCTGGCACACCACCGCCCGCAGCCTCGGTGAGCGCTCCACCGCGAACAGCTTGGGCCGCTGCCGTGCCGCGCACGCCGCCTCGTGCGCGGCCGCCGCCCGGTAGCGCTCCCGGCCGCCGTGCCGGGTGACCTCGCGAGAGACCACCGACGGGTCACGCCCGAGCCGCAGCCCGATCTCGGTGTACTCCAACGATTCCGCCAGACCGCGCAAGATCTCCTCACGATCAACCAACATCAACATCTTGCGCACGGTGCATCCTGTCCCACCGGATCAGCAAGATCAAATGCCAGGACCGGCTGAGCCCAAGCATGGGTCGCGGCTTCCTCCAAGCCGACGAGGACGTTGAACCACGCGGGGACGACGTCACCGTAGGCGTGCCACCAGCCGCGGGCCTTGGTCTCCTTGGCCAGCGCCATCCTTGCCCGACGACGACTCGTGGTGGTCGGGTCTGCAACACGCGGCGATCAGTCGCTCACAGAAGGTCCGCCCGGCGGGAGGCGTCGCAAGCGGCGCTCACCGGGAGGTGACGGCGCACCGGGCTTGCTGCGTCGAACGGCGCGACCGGGCCGGTGCGTGGGCCGGAACGGGTGCGTGGGCGTCCCGGAGGGATTGGCCGTAAGGAT
>JAYSXW010000265.1:0-4223 GCA_043716935.1 Pseudonocardia sp. | reverse complement strand
ACCGCGGCGTCGCGCCATGGTTGCGTCCATCACGCGCAGGCCCTCGAAGGCGTCGCGGGCGTAGGAGACCCGGCCCTCGTAGACCTCCTGCAGATCGTTCTCGACGTAGGAGCGGGTGAGCGCCGCCCCGCCGAGCAGGACCGGCATCGTCGCCGCGAGCCCGCGCGAGTTCAGCTCCTGCAGGTTCTCCTTCATGATCACCGTGGACTTCACCAGCAGGCCCGACATGCCGATCGCGTCGGCCCGGTGCTCCTGCGCGGCGGCCAGGATGGTGGAGATCGGCTGCTTGATGCCGAGGTTGACCACCGTGTAGCCGTTGTTGGTGAGGATGATGTCGACGAGGTTCTTGCCGATGTCGTGCACGTCGCCCTTGACGGTGGCGAGCACGATCGTGCCCTTGCCCGCGTCGTCCTCGGCCCGCTCCATGTGCGGCTCCAGGTGCGCGACGGCCGTCTTCATCACCTCGGCCGACGCCAGCACGAACGGCAGCTGCATCTGCCCCGAACCGAACAGCTCACCGACGGTCTTCATACCCGACAACAACGTGTCGTTGATGATCTCCAAAGCGGGCCGGGACTCCAACGCCTCCTCGAGATCGGCCTCCAGACCCGGCCGCTCGCCGTCGACGATGCGCCGCTCCAGGCGTTCGAACAGCGGCAACCCGGCCAGCTCCTCGGCTCGCCCGGCGCGCGCCGAGGACGCGGTCATGCCCTCGAACAGCTCCATGAAGCGGTTGAGCGGGTCGTAACCCTCACGGCGGCGGTCGTAGACGAGGTCGAGAGCGACGGAACGCTGCTCGTCGTCGATCTTGGCCATCGGCAGGATCTTCGCCGCCGAGACGATGGCGGTGTCCAGCCCGGCGTTGACGCACTCGTGCAGGAACACCGAGTTGAGGACCTGCCGGGCGGCCGCGTTGAGCCCGAACGAGACGTTGGAGACGCCCAGCGTGGTCTGCACGTCGGGGTAGCGGCGCTTGAGCTCGCGGATCGCCTCGATGGTCTCGCACGCGTCGCGGCGGACCTCCTCCTGCCCGGTGGTGATCGGGAAGGTCAGCGTGTCGACGACGATGTCCTCGACGTGCATGCCGTGGTTGCCGGTGAGGTCGCGGATCAGCCGGTCGGCCACCCGGACCTTCCACTGCGCGGTGCGGGCCTGCCCCTCCTCGTCGATGCACAGCGCGACGACGGCCGTCCCGTGCTCGCGCACGAGCGCCATCGCCAGCTGGAACCGCGAGCCGGGGCCGTCGCCGTCCTCGTAGTTGACCGAGTTGATGATCGACCGGCCACCGAGGCGCTCCAGCCCCGCGCGCAGCACTTCGGGCTCGGTGGAGTCCAGCATCACCGGCAGCGTCGACGCCGTGGCGAGGCGCCCGGCCAGCTCCGCCATGTCCGCGACGCCATCGCGGCCGACGTAGTCGATGCACAGGTCGATCAGGTGCGCGCCGTCGCGGGTCTGGTCGCGGGCGATGGCGACGCAGTCCTCCCAGCGTTCCTCCAGCATGGCGTCGCGGAACTTCTTCGAGCCGTTCGCGTTGGAACGCTCGCCGATCATGAGCACCGAGGTGTCCTGCCGGAACGGCACCGGGGCGTAGAGCGAACTCAGGCCCGGCTCGGGCCGCGGGTGGCGTTCCCGGGGCGTGACGGACGGGATCGCCGCCGCCACCGCGCTGACGTGCGCGGGAGTGGTGCCGCAGCAGCCGCCGACCAGGCGCAGGCCGTAGTCCCGGACGAACGTCGAGAGGGCTTCGGCCAGCTCGTCGGGGGTCAGCGGGTACTCGGCGCCGTCCTTGCCCAGCGTCGGCAGGCCGGCGTTGGGCATCACCGACAGCGGGATGCGCGCGTGCTTGGACAGCGTGCGCAGGTGCTCGCTCATCTCGGCGGGACCGGTGGCGCAGTTGAGGCCGATCAGATCGATGCCCAGCGGCTCCAGTGCGTTCAGCGCGGCACCGATCTCGCTGCCCAGCAGCATCGTGCCGGTGGTCTCGACGGTCACCTGGGTGACGATCGGGATCCGGCGGCCCTCCAGCTCCATCGCCCGCTTCACCCCCAGCACGGCCGCCTTCACCTGCAGCAGGTCCTGGCACGTCTCGACGACGAACGCGTCGGCGCCACCGGCCAGCAGGCCGCGTCCGGACTCGGTGTAGGCGTCGCGCAGCCGGGCGAACGTCTCGTGGCCCAGAGTCGGGAGCTTGGTGCCCGGCCCGACGGAGCCCAGGACGTAGCGGGGCCGCTCGGGTGTGGACAGGTCGTCGGCGACCTCGCGGGCGATCTGTGCACCCTTGAGCGAGAGCTCGCGGATGCGGTCGGCGATGTCGTACTCGGCAAGGTTGGGCAGGTTCGTCCCGAAGGTGTTGGTCTCGACCGCGTCCGCACCGGCCTCGTAGTAGGCGCGATGGATGCGCGCCACGACGTCCGGGCGCGTGTCGTTGAGGATCTCGTTGCAGCCCTCGAGACCGGCGAAGTCGTCGAGCGACAGGTCGGCTGCCTGCAACATCGTGCCCATGGCACCGTCGGCGATCACCACCCGGTGCGCCAGGGTGTCGAGGAATGTCGTGTCGAACCTGCGCGGCTGCGCAGCACCGTTTTCCGGCGGGTTCTCATCGGATGCCACGTCGTACAGGTTAGTCGCCCGGCCGTAGGCTGGTCTGATGACCGACACCCGGGGGCGGAAACCTGAACTGCCCCGCCTCGTCGACCCGGTGATGATCGCCGCGTTCGAGGGGTGGAACGACGCCGGGGAGGCCGCCAGCACGGCGCTCGAGCACTTGGAGTTGAGCTGGGACGCGGAGCCGCTCGCGTCGATCGATCCCGAGGAGTACTACGACTTCCAGGTCACGCGCCCGCACGTGCGGCTCGCCGACGGGATCACCCGGCGCATCGAATGGCAGACCACGCGGCTGTCGGTGGCCACACTGCCCGGAACCGAGCGGCACGTCGTGCTGCTCAACGGGATCGAGCCGAACCTGCGCTGGCGCCGCTTCTGCGAGGAACTCGTCGGCTACGTCGAGAGCCTGGGTGTGACGAAGGTCATCACTCTGGGTGCCCTGCTCACCGACACCCCGCACACCCGGCCCACCCCGGTGAGTGGCACCGCCTACGACAAGGAGTCGGCGGTCGACCTGCAGGTCGAACCATCCACCTACCAGGGGCCGACCGGCATCGTCGGGGTGTTCCAGCAGGCGTGCGTCGAGGCCGGGGTGCCGGCGGTGTCGTTCTGGGCGTCGGTGCCGCACTACGTGTCGCAGGCGCGGGTGCCGAAGGCCGCCGTCGCGCTGCTGCACCGCATCGAGGAGGTCCTCGACATCGAGGTGCCGCTCGGGGCGCTGCCCGAGCAGGCCGAGGAGTGGGAGCGCACCGTCTCGGAGATGGCCGAGGCCGACGACGAGGTGCGCGAGTACGTCCGCCAGCTCGAGGAGCAGGCCGAGGCCGAGACCGAGGTGCTGCCCGAGGCCGACGGCGACGCCATCGCCGCCGATTTCGAGCGCTACCTGCGCCGGCGCGGACCGGGCAGCTGAGAGCGGCGCTCGCCCGCGCCGGGCTCTACGGCGGCGCGTTCCTCGGCCCGTTCGGCGGCGGAGTCACCGTGGCGATGCTGCCCGAGCTGGGCACAGCCTTCGGCGTTCAGGCTGCGGCCGCCACCGCCTCCGTGACGGCCTATCTGCTGCCGTTCGCAGCCGTCATGCTGGTGTCCGGCTCGCTCGGCGAGCGCTGGGGGCGGCGCCGCACCGTCGTGGTGGGCTATGCGGTGTACGTGGTCGCCGCGCTCGCGTCGGTGCTCGCCGCCACCCTGCCGCTGTTCCTGGCCACCCGCGCGCTGCAGGGCACGGCCAACGCGTTCACCACGCCGCTGCTGCTCGCGGCTTTGTCGTCGAGCGTCACGCCCCAGCGGTTGGGACGAGCACTGGGCTGGTTCGGCTCCCTGCAGGCCGCCGGCCAGACCTCGGCGCCGCTCGTGGGAGGCGTGGCGGCGGAGGTGGACTGGCGGCTCGCCTTCGTCGGGGTGGCCGTCGTCGCAGCAGTACTCGCGGTCGTCGGCATCCCGGCGGCCGGTGTCGGCAGGGGCGGCCGGCCCGGCCTGCGCACGGCGTGGCGGCCGGAGGTGCTGCGGCTCGGCGTGGTCGCGGCGCTCGGCTGGGGCTGCGTGTCCGGGCTGAACTTCCTCGTCGCGCTGCGGCTGCAGGACACCTTCACCCTGTCGGCCTCGGCGCGCGGCCTGGTGCTGGC
>JAYSXW010000264.1:0-1424 GCA_043716935.1 Pseudonocardia sp. | reverse complement strand
TTCGGCCGGATCGACATCCTCGTCAACAACGCCGGGACGGTCAGCCAGGTGAAGTTCGACGAACTCGAGGTCGCCGAGTGGGACCGGGTCATCTCGGTCAACCTGCGCGGCGTCTTCCTCGGCTGCCGCTTCGTCCTGCCCGAAATGCTGCAGCGTGGCAGCGGCAAGATCATCAACGTTGCTTCCCAGCTCGGTCAGATCGGCGGCCTCGAGATGGTGCACTACAGCGCCAGCAAGGCCGGGGTCATCGGGCTCACCAAGGCGCTGGCGCGCGAGGTGTCCGCCCGGGGCGTGTACGTCAACGCGATCGCCCCCGGCCCGATCCTCACTGACATGATGGCCGAGGAGACCGAGGAGTGGGCCGCCAGGAAGCTGGCGGAGCTGCCCATGGCCCGCTTCGGCCAGCCCCACGAAGTGGCACCTACCGCCGTCTTCCTCGCCTGCGACGACTCCTCCTACTTCGTCGGCCAGACCCTGTGCCCCAACGGCGGGGACGTCATGCTCTAGGAAAGGGCTCTCCATGTTTGGACTCGAAGGACGCGTCGCCCTGGTCACCGGCGCAGCGTCGGGGATAGGCGCGGCGACCGCACGGGTGTTCGCCGAGGCTGGTGCGTCGGTCGCCTTGGCCTGGTTCCCCGGCGATGACCACGACGTCGAACCTGTCCGGGCCGCGGTCGAGGCGGCCGGTGCGCGGTGCATCGTGGCGGAGGTCGATGTCCGCAATCCCTCGCAGGTGGACGCCGCGGTGGAGCGGGCCGTCACTGAGCTCGGCCGGCTCGACATCGTGGTGGCCAACGCCGGGATCGCCCGTAAGGTCGAGCTCGAGGACCTGGACGACGCCGCCTGGCAGCTCGTTCTGGACGTCGATCTCAACGGTGCATGGCGCTGCTTCCGTGCCGCGCTGCCGCACATGCGGCGAGCCCGCTACGGCCGCCTGCTGGCGACCTCGTCGATCGCCGGTACCGTCCAGGCGTGGCCCCAGCACCCGCACTACGCCGCCGCCAAGGCCGGCCTGGTCGGGCTGGTGCAGACGCTGGCGGTCGAATATGGCCCTGACGGCATCACTGCCAACGCGGTTGCCCCGGGCGTCATCGACACCCCGCAGGCCAATGACCCGGTCAATTCGCTGGGCCCCGAGGGCGTGCGAGCGGTGGCCGAGAAAGTGCCGGCCCGCCGCGTCGGCGTCCCTGAGGACATCGCTTACCTCTACCAGTTCCTGGCCAGTGAGCAGGCGTCGTACGTCAGCGGCCAGCTGATCGTCGCCGACGGGGCCCGCCACCTGTCCGGACTGGACTGACCCGTGAGCAGCCACATCCGCCGTCCGCCCGCACAGGAGAACCCATGAGCGACAACCCGTTCCTCCGGCGCACCGACTCCGCGGTCGCCGGACCGCCCCGCGAGCTCGTGGGCTACGGGGAGCATCC
>JAYSXW010000263.1:0-1425 GCA_043716935.1 Pseudonocardia sp. | reverse complement strand
CGGCGGCTCGGCATCGGTTCGTCACCGCTGAGTGCCGAGCGGGCCCGGCAGCTGTTCCCGGTGTTGACCGAGGAGGAACTGGCCCGGGAGCAGGCCCGGTGGTCGTCGCCCCTGATGGTGACGGAGCTGGGTGCGAACAACGACATGATGGCCGAGGCGCAGCGCGCTGGCCGGCGGCGGACCGTTCGGTTTGACGTCGCCGGAGCTGCAGTGCTGGCTGGTGTGCGACCGGAACGGTCGAGCAACCGTGCACGACCAGATCGCGGTCGGTACCGAGGGCTCGGTGCACGGCGGATCGGACCAGGTGCTCACACCCGAGGTGGTGACCGGAGCCAGGCGGGTGGAGTCCATCCACACCCATCCCTTCGCCGGGTGGGAGGTCGCCGGGCTCTCCGCCGCTGATCTGAGTGCGGCCTCGGCGACCCAGCGGGGACTTCGCGACGGGGGGGGGCGGACGTCGAGGTGGGGGAGACGTCCGTCGACCTCCTCACCGGCACCGTCACCCGCTGGATGCCTGCTCCGAGGGCGCCGAGGTCCTTGTCGGCGGAGGTATTGGCCGACGCCGGTCCGGTCAGCGACGTGGTGCGGCTACTCTTCAGATCCGTGGACACGATGTCCTCGATGATCGGGAGTCCGCTGCGTGTGGACGTGGTGCCCGACGGCACCAGCCGCAGCCTGTTCGCGCTGGTGCAGCGGAGCTTTCGACCGTCTCCCGAGGTCCTCGTGGCGCAGCGGGACAACGCCCGGCAGTTGGCCGATTTCGACGCCCGGTTGGCCGCAAGCGGACCGGCGCCCGTGGCCGGGACCGCCAGCGCGCCGGCTCCGGTCGAGTTCCCGTCTGGATCGGTGGAGGACCTCGCCGACGGCCTGTCCAGCGGGCGGTACACCATCGGGGAACGGATCCCCAGCAGCGTCGAGGTGAACGTCAACGCGCTCGACGGGCCGTCGGAGCACCTGGTCGTCCACACGAGGAAGCCCCTCAGCGCCGACTCCCTCCAGCAGGGGATACAGGTCGACATCGAGGGCCTCGACGCGCTCAGGGACGCCGGACTGGGCAGTCCGAATCACCGGCTCGTGCGATGGCGGGACCCGGGCACCGGCTCGGAGCAGCTCGGCATCGTCATGGATCGTCTGCACGGGACCCGCTTCCATGTTCTCGTGTGGTTCGACGACGAACCGGAGTCCGCTGCGGAGGTTGAGTACTCACCCGCCCCCGGGCCCGACCTGATCAATGAATCCACGGTGGAGCGTTTGCGTTGTGCGCGCGCGATCGTGGTCGACTGCGGTCTCGGATTCGAGTTCATGCAGGGGGTCCTCACTCCGTCCGGGATCCACTTCCTCGAGCCCGGGATGGTCCTGAACCGTTTGGAGGTCGGGGACCCCGAGTGGCAGCGCGAGCTGCACCAAGGGACCCTGGCGCAGCTC
>JAYSXW010000262.1:0-12857 GCA_043716935.1 Pseudonocardia sp. | reverse complement strand
GCCGTGCTGTGCCTAGCCATCCGACCTCCTGTCCAACATCGTGCTCGAATACGCCACCACGATGGTGTATTCCTACACCTGCGAATCCTACTGGGTGACGCACGGTGCCCGGACGTCGACACGACGGTGGCGGCCTGACCACTTTCCGGGCGCCACCACGGCGGCCTGGCCGAGGCACACCCGCAGTGCCAGGCCGCGTCCGGACAGGCGCCTCACCTGGCCGAAGATGAAGGCGGCCAGCTGCCGCATCGGGCGCCGCGACCGGTTCGACCGCACCCCCCCTGCCCGCTCGTCACGGGCACCGGCGAGGCGCCGTCGGGCCAAGACATCAGATGACGAACCACAGGTTCGAGCCGGGCTGCAGCCTCGCCACGACCTTCAACGGCGCCCTGGTCGCCCGCGCCGCCACCGGGATGCAGGCCGGCGACCCCGTCGCCGCCCTCGCGCTGCTCGACGAGCTGGACCCGGTCCGGGTCGGGGTACCAGCCGCACTGGGTCGTGCGCGCACACGGCCTGCACCACACCGGACGCGCCGCCGAGGCCGCTGCGGCGGGTGGGATCGCGCTCGGCCTCACCGCGGACCCGGCCCTGCGCCGGCACCTGCAGGCGACCCTCGCCGGATGGTCAGCGAATTGACACACCCGTCACCCCAGAAGCGCTGGCGGGGTTCGAGCCGGTCACCGGCGTGCGGGCCGGTCCTGCGCCGCGTAGGGTCGAGCGGACCCGCGGGAGCCCACGATCCGAGGCTGAGAGGGCGGCAGGACCGGCCGTCGACCGTTCGCACCTGACCCGGTTAGTACCGGCGTAGGGAGGAACCGTCGTGATCGGCTCACGCAGGATCGTCTTCGTGCTCGGGGCTGTGCTGGCCCTCGTCCTGGCGGGTTGCGCGGACGCGCCACCGTCGGCGCAGAAGATCCGGGTCGCCCTGGACTGGACGCCCAACACCAACCACACCGGCCTCTACGTGGCGCAGCACGAGGGATGGTTCCGGGACGCCGGGCTGGACGTCGAGTTCGTGCCCTACACCGACGCGGCGCCGGACACGCTCGTCTCGGCCGGGGCCGCCGAATTCGGCATCTCCTTCCAGGACACTTTCACCTACGCCAAGGCGTCCGGCGCTGACATCACCTCGGTGATGGCGGTGCTGCAGCACTGGGGCTCGGCGATCGCCGTGCGCGCCGACCGCGCCGACATCGCCTCCCCGAAGGACCTCGACGGCAAGGTCTACGGCGGGTTCGGCGGCCCCAGTGAAGAGCCCAAGATGCAGGCGGTGGTGCGCGACGCCGGCGGCACCGGGTCGTTCTCGACCGTCGCGCTGGGCACGTCGGCCTACGAGGCGCTCTACTCCGGTCAGGTCGACTTCATCGAGCCGTTCGTGGCCTGGGAGGGGATCGAGGCGGAGCTGCGCGGGCAGCCGCTCAAGACCTTCTCCTACACCGACTACGGATTCCCCGACGCCTACGCGGTGCTCCTCATCGGCAACAGCCCGTGGCTCGCGCAGCACCCCGACCAGGCCCGGGCGTTCGTGACTGCCGCGCAACGGGGCTATCAGCTCGGCGCCGACGACCCGGCCCGCGCCGCCCGGCTGCTGATGGACGCCAACCCCGGGACCTTCCCCGAGCCGCAGCTGGTGACGCGCAGCCAGGACATGCTCGCCGCGCAGTACCTGCGTGACGGCGCGGGCCGCGTCGGCACCCAGACCGTGGCGCAGTGGTCGGGCTACTCGGGCTTCGTGTTCGACTCCGGATCGCTGGTTGGGCCCGACGGTGCGCCGCTCACCGCCCGTCCCGACTTCTCGACGTGGTTCACCGACGACTACCTGGCGCCGACGGGAGCGGGGTCGTGAGCCCGACGAGCGGTCGACACGTCGAGTCGCCACCACCGGGCCGCGCCCCCTGGACCGCGTCGACCGTACGACTCGTGCACGCTCCGACTCGCGCACACGACGACCCCGACTCGCGCTCGCTCACGCCCCGACCCGCGCGCAGTTACGGCCCGACTCGCGAGCTTGCGCGTGAGGTGGGGTGGGGACGGGGATGGGGGCGGCGGGTGGGGCCGCCGGTGGTGTTGCTCGTGCTCGGCGTCGCCGGATGGCAGTGGGGGGTCGCCGCGTCGGGGGTGGCGCCGCAGGTGTTGCCCTCGCCGCTGCGCGTGCTGGTGCAGGGATGGTCGCACCGGGAGCAGATCTGGGCCAACACCGTGCCGACCCTGCAGGTGACCGCCGTCGGGTTCGCGGTGTCGCTCGCGGTCGGGTGGGGGCTGGCGATCACCGTCGACTTCTCGCCGTGGCTGCGCCGCGCGGTGACCCCGCTGCTGGTGGTGTCCCAGACGTTGCCGATCATCGCGATCGCACCGTTGTTGATCATCTGGTTCGGGTTCGGGCTGCTGCCCAAGGTGCTGGTGATCGCGCTCGTGACGTTCTTCCCGATCGCCGTCGGGTTGATCGAGGGGTTCGCCGCCACCGACCGGCAGGCGGTGAACCTGCTGCGCAGCATGGGTGCGACGCGCTGGGCGCAGTTCCGTTACGTCCGGCTGCCGGGGGCGCTGCCGCGGTTCTTCACGGCGCTGCGCATCGGGATCACCTACGCCGTCACCGGTGCGATCTTCGCCGAGTACGTCGGCGCGACGGCCGGGCTGGGGATCTTCATGAGCCAACAGAAGAATTCCTTCCGCACCGACCTGGTGCTGGCCGCGGTGCTGGTCACAGCGGTGTTGTCGATCACGCTGTTCGCGCTGACACACGTGGTGGAGCGCGTGGTCATCCCGTGGAACCGGCATGGGTGACGCGAAACTGGTCGTCGACGGCGTGTTCCGGTCGTTCCCCGGCCTGTCCGTCCTCGACGGGGTGTCCTTCGACGTCGCGCCCGGCGAGTTCGTGTCGGTGATCGGGCCGAGCGGGTGCGGCAAGTCCACCCTGTTCGACGTCCTGGGCGGCCTCGACCGGCCCGACGACGGCCGCGTGCTCGTCGACGGCGCCGACGTCACCGGCCATCCCGAGCCGTTCGCCTACATGCCGCAGCGCGATCTGCTGTTCCCGTGGCGCACGGTGCTCGACAACACCACTCTCGGGCTGGAGGTGGCCGGGATGCGGCGGCGCGCTGCCCGGGAGCACGTGCGGCCGCTGTTCCCGGCGTTCGGGCTGGCCGGGTTCGAGGACGCGCACCCCGCGGAGCTCTCGGGTGGGATGCGGCAACGGGCCGCGCTGCTGCGCACCGTGGTGCAGGAACGGCCGGTCCTGCTGCTCGACGAGCCGTTCGGGGCGCTCGACTCCCTGACCCGCACCGACATGCAGGAGTGGCTGGCGGGGATGTGCGAGCGGTTCGACTGGACCGTCCTGCTCATCACCCATGACATCCGCGAGGCGGTGTTCCTGTCCGACCGTGTCCTGGTGCTCGATCCCCGCCCAACCCGGGTGCGGTGCGAGATCGTCGTCGATCTCCCGCGGCCCCGAATCGCGACTACCTCGTCGCGATTCGTGGTGATCGAGAACGAGGTGTTCCGCACACTGCGGACGTGAATCAAGCGGACAGTGAAGGGCGCGATGGATCGCCCGCGACGAGTTCCTCGTGGGTCGCGACGGTGTCGGCGTGGGTGGGTCCGGCCGGCGTGGCGGAGTCGTCCGCCGCGCGATCGAGCCCGGTGCCGGCCTCGCTGCGGCGGCCGAGCTGGGTCAGGCAGTCCGCGATCGCCGCCCGCAGCGCGATGGTGTGAGGGTGCCGGGGGCCGTGGGCGTGCTCGGAGTCGATCATTGCCGCCCGCAGCAGCGTGGTGGCCGACTCCATCTCACCCGCCGCGGCCTGGGCCAGCGCCATGCCCATGCGGGAGGTCAAGGTGTCCGGATCGGCCGGGCCGAGGACGCGCCGGCGCTCCGCGGTGACCCGCGCGGACAGCGCCACGGCCTCGTCCACGCGTCCGACCAGCCGGTACGCGGTGGCCAGGGCGTCACAGGCGGTGAGGGTTCGGGGGTTGTCGACGCCGAGCACCCGCACCCGGTCGGCGAGATTGGCCTCCATCAGCTCGATGCCCTCACGCGGCCACCCGGCCGCGAGGCGGGCCACGGCGAGGTTGCCTGCCACGGTCAGCGTGTCGGGATGGTCGTCGCCGAGGCGCGCACGGCAGCCCTCGAGGGTCTGCTCGAACACGGCGACGGCGTTACCCGGGCGGTCGGCGTACCAGAGCGCGGCCGCCTCGGCGTGGCGTTCGGCCAGCTCGCCCACCCGGCCGGTCGCCGACGGGCCACCCCCGTCCTGGTCGTCCCCGGAACCGCTCCTCGACCACCACGCCATGTCGACCTCCCGAAGGTCCCCCGCAGATATCGCCGATCGGCGGCAAGGTCGATGTGTGGACCCATTGCCGCGCCATTCTCAAATGTTACTGCCCGTACGGGGATCGGTAACAATCGAGGTCGGTAGTCTCGGGCCCGTGCGCGTCACCCGCAACGCCCGCAAGCACGGTATCGACGGCGACACGATCCGTCGCGTGCTGGAGTCGCCGCTGCGGTCCGTGCGCCAAGGCGCTGCGGTGCTGCACATCGGGCTCGGTCCGCGGCGGGACCTGCTCGAGGTGGTGGTAACGCCGGGCGACCCGAGCGACTGCGGTCCGATCGTCGTGCACGCCATGCGGCTGCGGCCGGCGAACTACCGCTACCTGACACCGCCGCACCCCTGACATTGCCGTGCGGGCCGCGTTACTTGGCGGTCCCGGTGGCGGTGCGCTGTCGAGCGTCCCGGGGCAGACGCCGTCCACCTCACCGAGGTGGTGCTGCCCGGTGAGGTGGACGGCGCCACGTTGCTCGCCCGCGTCGCGCTCACCACCGGACTCCGTCCGGGCGACCGGACCGAGCTGCTCCTCGACGCCCGCCGCGCCCACCTGGTCGACACGGCGGGCTCCGCGCTGGCCCACCCGCCCAGCCGTGACAGTGCGTGACCGCAGGTCTGGTCCCAGGGATGAAGTCGAGCGACGGGCGTCGTCTTCGCCCTGACCGTAGCCCTGTTGCTGATCGGCGTCGTCGCAGTCGCGTTCTGAGCGAACCCCGATTCATGGTCCGGCCACCGGGTCCACCGTCTCGGCGATCAGGGGACGAAACCGACGTCCGAGTACCGCCGACCACAGCGCCGCGAGCGGCCCCTCGAACGTCACCCGATGCTCCACCGTGGCCGGTGAGCCCGGCCCGAGCATGCGCATGCGCACCATGACGGCGGCCGGTAGCCGGACGTCGACGACTGTGAGCTCGCGATCCCGCACCTCCCGGATCACGAATGCCCAGCGGCGCCCACCGAGCCCGGTGACGCTACCGCGGCGCCCGGCGGTGAACGGTCCGTCGACCTCGGCGCCGCGCAGCCCGAGGTCCCACTCGCCCCACGTCCGCGGGTCGGTCCAGCGCAGCCAGACGAGGGTTCGGCCTGGTCCGCGCGGCGTTGGAGCACGACGTCGCCGGGGCAGCGCCGAGGCGACGGCAGCCGTGATCGTGGCCGGGCTCGCGGGGCTGGTCAGCGAGCCCGATCCGGCGGGTTGACGCCGCACCACGTAGGCGAGCCCCCGAGCGCCACGGCACGACGGCGCAGGTGGGCTCGCTGCGTCTCGTCCTGCGGCAGGGCTGCGGCCGCCGCGTACGCAGCGGCGGCCGCGTCGGCTTGGCCGAGGCGGGCCAGCAGCTCGGCGCGGGTTGCGTGGCGCAGCGGGTAGTCGTCGAGGCCTGTGACGGCGTCCACCTCGGCCAATCCGTCCGCCGCCCCGCGCAGCTCACCGAGCGCGACCGCGCGGTTGAGCCGCACCACCGGCGTGTCGAGGGCCGTGAGCAGCACGTCGTACCAGGAGAGCACAGCGCGCCAGTCGGTGGCGTCCGCGGTCGGAGCCAGGGCGTGACATGCCGCGATCGCCGCCTGCACGACGTAGGGGTCGGGCCGGTCCGGGCTGCGGCGCAGACCCTCGCCCACCAGCACCACGCCCTCGGCGATCAGGTCGCGCCGCCACCGGCTCCGGTCCTGGTCGGCGAGCAGCACCGGGGCGCCGTCGGCATCGTGCCGGGCGTCGCGGCGCGAGTCCTGCAGCAGTTCCAGGGCCAGCAGGCCCAGTACCGACGGCTCGCCCGGCATCAGCTCGGCCACGAGCCGGGCCAGCCGCACCGCCTCGTCCACCAACGCCGGGCGCGGCGCCCCCGCCGGCGCGTACCCCTCGTTGAACAGCAGATAGGCGACGGCGAGCACCCCGCGCAGCCGCTCGGGCAGCTCGTGCGCGGCCGGCACCCGGTAGGGGATCGCTGCGCGGGTGATCTTCTGCTTGGCCCGGGTCAGCCGCTTGGCCATCGTCGCCTCCGGCACCACCAGCGCCCGGCCGACCTCCGCCGTGGAGAGCCCGCACAGGGTGCGGAGCGCGAGTGCCACCTGCGTCGCGGTGTCGAGGCTGGGGTGGCAGCAGGTGAACACCAGCCGCAGCTGGTCGTCACGGACGACCTCGGGCGGCGGTGTGCCCGGGTCGGGCGGGGCACAGGACACGGCGGCGGCCTCCTTCCCGTCCCGAGCCGCCTCCCGGCGCACCAGGTCCACCGCCCGACGCCGAGCGGTCAGCGTCAGCCAGGCCCGCGGTTCCGGGGGTACGCCGGTGCGCGGCCAGGTCTCCAGCGCGCGGAGGGTGGCGTCCTGCACGGCGTCCTCGGCCAGCTGCAGGTCACCGGTCAGGCGCACCAGGGTGGCCAGGACGCGGCGGCCCTCGTCCCGCAGCAGCGTGACGAGGGCCTCGCGGGCCTCGACGCCGGTCACCCACCCATCGGCGGCAGGACGGGGCGGAGCTCGACCGATCCGTCCCAGGCGGCCGGGATCTGCGCCGCGGTGGCCACGGCCTCGTCGAGGTCGGCGCACTCCAGCAGGTAGAAGCCCGTGAGGACCTCCTTGGTCTCGGCGAACGGCCCGTCGGTCGTGACGACGTCGCCGCCCTTCCCGCCGTGCACCCGCACCGTGGTGGCCGTGCCCGTGGGGTAGAGCGCGGCGCCGCCGCCGATCACGGCCGCGGCGGCCCGGCCGAAGTCGAGGTACTCGCCCATGTTGTCGCTGTGCTCGGGCAGCGACCAGTCGACGTCGGCGGTGTAGATGAGGGCGGCGTAGGTGGGCATCGGGAGCTCCTCGGAGAATGTCGCGTCGCGTCGGCGCTGTCGGCCGGCGTCACCCTAGGACGAACGGGGCCGCCCGGAAAGGACACCTGGCCGGAGCCGAACCGACACGACACCGGTGAAGAACGCGTTCGAGTGGACGGGACGTGTGCCGACTCGACGAGCCCGAAGACCGACGTGCCGCAGCAGTCCGACCAGTTCGCCCGCCGACCGAGGGTGCCGGTGCGGGTCTCCATGCTGGGGGGCGGGGCTCGTTCTGCCCCCGCTCGTGATGGTCGGGTCGCCGGCCGACGTGGGCAGGCCCGTGGCGGTCCGACCCGGCGCCGTCGTGATGTCGGGCGCGGCGTCGGTCCGGGGCGACATGCCGACCGAGCCGGCCGTTCCGTTGCGTGGCTCCCATGACGCCGATGATCCACTGGGCGCGGACGGCCAACTCGGTGACGGCAGCGGCCTGGACCAGTTCCAACCGGTTTCTGGCGGCGGCGGCGACGGTGGCGACGCTCGCCGAACCACCGACGGACTCCCTGCTCGCGAGCGGCCGCGGTGCGGGATGAATGCGGCGTTGCTGGCCGGTATCGGGCAGGCCGAGTCCGGCCATGCCCGGGGCGGACGGGTCGACGCCGCCGGCAGGACCCGTCAACCGATCCTGGGCCCGGTGCTCGACGGAAGCGGTGGCTCCGCCGCGATCTCCGACACCGAGGACGGGCACTTGGACGGCAACCGCATGTGGGACCGCGCTGTGGGGCCCATGCAGTTCATCCCCGCGACGTGGCGCAGCTACGGAGGCGACGGCGACGGCGACGGCGTTTCCGACATCAGCAACGTCTACGACGCGGCGCTGGGCGCCGCCCGCTATCTGTGCAGTGGTGGCGGGGACGTGCGGAAGCCGGCCCAGGCCGCAGCTGCGGTCTTCCGCTACGACCACTCCTCCACCTACGTCGCCACAGTGTTGAGCTGGGCCGCCGCATATTCCACCCCCATCGCGTCCGGGCCGACCCCGATCAAGCCGGACCCGCCGTCGTCGGCCGGCAATACTGAGTTCGCCAGTTCCGCAACATGAAGGGAACGATCGCCCTCGACGGGATCGACGCGGCCGCGCTCGTGGACTACGACGGGGTGGTCGGCCACCTGCCCGCGAAGGGCCACGCCCGGACGAGCGGCGCATCGATGATTGCGGGCTACCTCGGGCGTTCCGACACGATCATCGACGCGCTGTGCCGCTTCGCCCGCTCCTACGCTGATCAGACGGAGGCCGACCAGGCCGCGCTGGTCGCGGCGGTGGAGCGCGGGATCTAGCGCGACAGACGGCGCATCCGGCGCCGGGCGCCCCACAGCACCCCGCACGTCGCCACCAGGGTCGCCGCGACGGCCGCAGCCCCGCCCGGCCCGCCGACGGCACCGGCCACGACGAGCAACACGGCGGCGACGGCGAGCACGACGGCCGCCTCGGTCCGCGCCCATCCGGCGGGTGTCCGGTACCGGTGGGGGCGGCGCAGGGTGATGGCGAGCCGAGGATCGTTCTGGTCGAGACGACGTTCGAGATCGGCGAGGACGAGTCGTTCCGCGTCGGTCAGGCGGCGGCCGTGCGGCTGGTCTGCGAGCATGACCCACAGGTACCCGCAGCGCGGCAGCACTGCACCTGGATCATTGCGGTTGAATCACTGCAGCGGGATCGGCCCACCGGAGGCACGGGATGATGGCGGTCCCGGCGGCCCGGCTCCGCGCGGTGGCGAGGCTGATCGCCCGCGAGATCGGTCCGGTCACCGGCGTGGGGCTGCCCCGCCTGGCGCGTCACCCCGTCTGGGCCTCGGTGCCCGAAGGGCGGGGAGTCGGCGTGGTGGTGGTGCCGGGGTTCGGCGGCGCCGACCCGACGATGGCGGTGCTGCGCCGCTGGCTCGCGCGTCGCGGGTACCGGCCGGTCGGGGGCGGGCTGGGCTTCAACGTCGATTGCACCACCCGGCTGGTGGACCGGCTCGAGCGGCGGGTCGAGGAGCACGCGACGGCCACCGGCCGGCCGGTCGTGCTGCTCGGGCACAGTCGCGGCGGCTGCCTCGCCCGGCTCGTCGCCGTCCGGCGCCCCGACCTGGTCGGCGGCCTCGCCATGCTCGGCAGCCCCGTGCTGGATCCGCTCGACGCCCGAGTGGCCGTCGTCCCGATCCGGGCGCTCGTCGGCCTGGCCGGCCTCGGGGTACGGGGACTGCTCGACGCCGACTGCGTGCGCGGTACCTGCGGCGACACCACGACAGTCGGGCTCGCCGCCCCCGTGGCGATGCCGGCCGTGTCGGTGTTCTCCCGAAACGACGGTGTGGTGGGCTGGCGCTCGTGCCGCGACCCCGCCGCCGAGTGGGTCGAGGTACACAGCAGCCACACCGGGATGGGTACCGACCCCGAGCTGTACGCGGTCCTCGCCCCGCGGCTCGCGAGATGGGCTGCGGGCATGGTGTCCGGAGTGCTCCCTGGTGGTCAACGACAAAGGGAGCGATAAGGTTCGGGCTTATGAGCCGAACCGGAAGCTTGTCCAACACCGACGAGAACGGCCGCTTCGCCGCGGCGCAGGTCGCCCACGCGATCTCCAACGATCTGCAGAACCGCAAGGCGGCCCGCGTGGTCGCCGGTCGCGCCGTCGACGCCGTGGACTGTGCCGAGATGCTCGCCATGCTGGGTCTCGACGCCGGCGAGGACCGCGCCGCGCGCACCTGAGGCACCACCGTCCGACGCCCCACCGTCCACGGTGCCGCCCGCCTGGTCGCGCCCCGGCTCCGTCGGGGCGGGAGTCGACCGGGTGGGGCGCGTAGAGCGGCACCTGATGGCATCCGGTGTCTCCTGGACGTGCCTGCGCCCCGGCTACTCCATGCAGAACCTGCTCACGGTGCACCGCGCCGAGATCCGCGATCGCGGGGAGATCGTCGTGCCGGCCGGCCGCGGCCGCACCGCGTTCGTCGACACCCGCGACGTGGCCGAGGTGGCCGTGGCCGCGTTGACCCGGCCGGGGCACTCCGGCCGGGCCTACGAGCTCACCGGCACCACGGCCGCCACCTCCACCAAGGTGGCCGCGGTGCTCACCGAGATGCTCGACCACCCCGTCCGATACACCGCGCCGTCCGCGTTCGCCTCCGTCCGCGAGCAGCGGCGCCGGGGCGTGGCGACGCCGCTCCTGCTGGTCACACTGGTGCCCTGCACTACTGCTCGCCTCGGTCTGGCCTCGCGCGTCACCGGCGAGCTGGCGGCGCTGCTGGCTCGGCCGCCCCACGACCTGCGCACGTTTGTGATGGATCACATGGCGGCCTGGAACCGCACTCCGCCGGACTCACGGTCGCACCCGGCCCCGTCGACGACCGCCTTCGCGACGCTCCTCGAACGGGACGGGGCGGTCAGCGGCGCAGCACGACCCCTCGCACGAACGCGGCCTGGCCGGCGTGCTGCAGGTCGTCGTTGACGACGCTGACGAGCCGGACCCCGAGGGTGACGGGCGGATCCCAGCGGTCGTCGACGACGTCGTCGAGGTCCGCGGCGGTGATCGACCGCAGGTAGCGGCGGGTGCGGGCGCGCGCGGCGTCGTGGTAGCCCAGGAGGAGGTCGGTGGACACCCGCACGGCGGCCACGTCGGCGCTGCTCTGGCCGTAGCCGATGACGCCGGGGTCGAAGGGCAGCGCGAACCGCGCGGCCCAGCCCTCGTCCGTCCACACCTGCCTCCCGTCGTCGACGCCCGAGACGTGGTCGTCCTGCACCCGGGTGAGGTGCCAGACCAGCCAGCCGACGGTGTTGGCGTCAGGGTCGAGACGAACGGCGAGCTGTTCGATGGTGAGGTCGGCGACGGCGGCGTGCACCGTGTCGTGCACCCGGTCGAACGCGTCGTTGAGCACGTCGATGGCATCCATGTGGGCGATCTTCCCGGCTCGGGCACCGTTCAGTCGTCCGGCAGGAGTGGCACGGAGATTCCCGGGTCCCGCCCGACCTGCGTGCCGCGGGTGACGGACCGGGCACCGAACCGCCGTGCCACCGCATCGAGGGTGGCGTCCAGGGCCGGCCCGCTCTGCGCGTCGAAGGGCAGGGCGAGCTGCAGCGACCGGTCGTCCTGCAGGCCCGAGAGCGACACCCCGAGCAGCGTGATGCCCTGCGCGGAGATCATCGGGAGCGCGCCCTGCAGCAGCCCGCGGGCCGCCTCCAGCAGCGTGGCGGTGTGGGTGGTCGCCTCGGACAGCGAGTGGGAGCGGGTGGCGCTGCTGAAGTCACCCAGGCGCAGTCGAAGGACGATGGTGCGGCACGACCGGCGCGCCGCGCGCAACCGACGGCCGAGCCGGTCGAGCGTGCCGGCGAGGATGGCGTCGAGCTCGTCGGGACTGCGGACCCGCCGGCCCAGGGCCTGCTGCGAGCCGATGGAACGGCGCCGGCGGTCGGTGTCAACCGGGCGAGGGTCGTGGTTGTGGGCCAGTGCGTGCAGGTGGTGCCCGGCGGCCCGGCCGAGGATCGACACCAGGCCCGCCTCGCCCAGGTCGGCGACGTCGGCCACCGTGCGCAGGCCCAGCGCGTGCAGCTTGCCGGCGCTGACCCGCCCGACGCCCCACAGCCGCTCCACCGGCAGGGGATGCAGGAACGCGCGCTCGCCGTCGGGCGGCACGAGCAGCAGCCCGTCGGGCTTGGCGACACCGCTCGCGACCTTCGCCAGGAACTTGGTGCGCGCGATCCCGACGGTGATCGGCAGTCCGACCCGTTCCAGCACGTCACGGCGCAGCCCGACGGCGATGTCCCACGGCTCGCCCCGGATCCGCCGTAGGCCGCCCACCTCCAGGAACGCCTCGTCGATGGACAGTCCCTCGACCAGGGGTGTGGTGTCGTGGAAGACCTCGAACACCGCCCGGCTGGCCTCGGTGTAGGCGTGCATCCGGGGCGGCACGACCACGGCACCGGGGCACAGCAGCCTGGCCTGACGGGCGTTCATCGCCGTGCGCACCCCGCGGGCCCTGGCCTCGTAGCTGGCCGCCAGCACCACGCCACCGCCGACGATCACCGGCCGGCCGCGCAGGCGCGGATCATCGCGCTGCTCGACCGACGCATAGAAGGCGTCGAGATCGGCGTGCAGGATGCTGGCGACGGACACGAACACATGTTCGCACCGACCCCCGACAGAACGCACCGTCCGACGGGGTCTCCCGGCGATCCGCCGGGCCGGTCACAGCGGTCCTCAGTAGCAGGAGGTGCGGGCATGGCATCTGCCGCGGGCAGGCTGACGCAGAGGATGTGTTTCGTGAAAGTCGCTGATGGAGGTCACCAGACTTGTGTAGCCCGTGGGATCCGGTCGCTGATCAGGTGCCTTCGGGAGGGTCGTACGTCACGATATCGAAGGTCGCGGAGGTCGGTCGGCGACCTCGTGCGGCTGCTGACGTTCCATCGTGTTGGCCGTGTAAGTGCCGCCGCACGCGCCTGTCGGTCACCTCGGCGGCCGGACGACTTTGTGATGCTCGGCTCCGCACCACCGCGACTTTCCCCGGCCACCGTCCTGGCGGACAACCCTGATCTGGTGGTCCGGCTCCTGGCCGATCACGTGGACGACGGCACCGGACGTTGCTCGACGTGCCGAGTCTTCGACCAGGCGCCACGAGCCCCGTGCCGCCTCCGGGACGTCGCCGACGTGGCGCAAGGCCATCATCAGCACTCGGCACCGCGACGGAGCCATCTGAGGCCTGCAGCCGTCTGCCTCCCCCTCGTGGGTGTCCGGCACCGTTATCCACTCACGGGCGGCGGAGCCGGCGTT
>JAYSXW010000261.1:0-4235 GCA_043716935.1 Pseudonocardia sp. | reverse complement strand
GGGCCCTGGTGCGGGTGCTGGAGCCACCGAGTCCGTACTCCCTGGGAACCTCCGACGCCCCGCTGCTGTTCACCGTGGCCAACGGACTGCCCGTGACGGTGCGGGTCCGGCTGGAGATCGCGAGTACGTCCGGACTGCGGGTGGCGCCGATCGAGCCGCCGGACATACCGCCGCTGGGCCGCCGCCAGATCCGGGTGAGCGCCGAGGTGGTGCGGTCGGGCCAGTTCACCGTGCAGGCCTCGGTCCGCACCCCCGACGGCGGGCTGCTGGGCCCGCCCAGCCGGCTGCGGGTGCGGTCGACGGCCTACGGCACCATCACCGTGTGGTTGACGGCGAGTGCGGGCGTCCTGCTCGTGGTCCTGGCGGGGCGGCGGGTGGTACGCCGCATCCGGCACGAGCCCCCGGGCCGGCGCCCGGTCCGACCCCGGGGCCCGGCGGGCCGGCCGGACCGGACCTCCACCGAGCAGCGGGCCACCGGGGGCCTGGCCACCGAGCAGCGAACCGGCCGGAAAGGGTCGCCGGGCGCCGGGTCGACGGATCCGACGACCGGCGATCCGTTTCCGGAGCTGCCCACCGACCGCCTCCCACGGCCCCCCGGACCAGGTCGCCCGCCACCCCGGGTGCCCAGCCCGTGACCGGGCCCGATCCCGGGGTCCGGGCCGCTGCGCCGCACGGTGGCCACGTCCCGACCGCCGACGCCCCGACCGTCGTCCTGCCGGTCGTCCTGCCGGTCGTCCCCGACGGGCTCGTCCCCCATGTCCACGTTCCACTTCAGCCCGACGCGGCCGAGACGCCGACCGAGCAGCTCCACACGACGTCGCCGACGATTGGTTCCGCGACACCGGAGCCGGCGTCGCTGGGCCGCTCGAGCGGCCTGATGGCCGTTGCGAACCTGGTCAGTCGGCTGACCGGTTTCGTCCGGCAGATCGTGCTGTACGCGGTCCTCGGCAAAACCGTGCTCAACGACTCCTACACCATCTCCACGACGCTGCCGAGCATCGTCTACGAACTGCTGCTCGGCGGGGTGCTCTCCAGCGTGCTGATCCCGCTGCTGGTCCGGGCCCGGACCGAGGACGCCGACGGGGGAGCGGCCTACACCCGGCGCCTGTTCACGTTGACCGCCACCGCGTTGCTCGCCGCCACGGCCCTGGCGATGGTCGCGGCCCCGCTGCTGACCCGTCTCTACCTGGGCGGGGAGGCCACGAGCACCGCCAACCCCGAGCTCGCCACGGCCCTGGCCTACCTGCTGCTGCCGCAGATCCTGTTCTACGGGCTGGGTGCACTGCTGGGCGCCATGCTCAACAGCCGGGGGAACTTCGGGCCGTTCGCGTGGGCGCCGGTGCTCAACAATGTCGTGGTGGTCGCGGTGCTGGGCGCCTACGTGCTGGTGCCCGGTGAGCTGAGCCTCGATCCCGTCCGGATGGGTGAGCCCAAGCTGCTGGTCCTGGGCCTGGGCCCGACGCTGGGCATCGCCGTGCAGGCTCTGGTGCTCGTGCCGGCGGCGCGTCGGATGGGCTTCTCGTTCCGGCCGCTGTGGGGCTGGGACCGGCGTATGTCCACGGCCGGCGGGTTGGCGTCGTGGGCGGTGGTCTACGTGTTGATCGGGCAGGCCGGCTACGTCGTCACCACCCGGGTGGCCACGGCCTCGGACGCCGGTGCGTACGCGAACTACGCCAACGCCTGGCTGCTCCTGCAGGTGCCTTACGGCGTGCTGGGCGTCTCGCTGCTGACCGCGCTCATGCCGCGGATGAGCCGCGCGGCCGCCGAGGGCCGCAGCGGGGACGTCGTCGCGGACCTAGCGCTGGGCAGCCGCCTGCTCACCGTGCTGCTGGTGCCGGTGTCGGTGCTGCTCACGGCGTTCGGCCCGCAGATCGGGATCGCGCTGTTCGGGCTGCGCTCGGGCAACGTCGTGGGGGCGACGCAACTCGGCGCCACCCTGGCCGTCTCGGCGTTCGGGCTGCTGCCCTACGGCATCACGATGCTGCAGCTGCGGGTGTTCTATTCGCTCACCGACAGCCGCACGCCGACGCTGATCCAGCTGTTCACCGTGGCGGTCAAGATCCCGTTGCTGCTGCTGGCCGGCTCGGCGCTGCCGCCCGGGCAGGTCGTGCTGGGCCTCGCCGCGGCGAACGGGGTGTCCTTCGTCGCGGGCGCGGTGCTCGGTCAGGTGCTGCTGCGCCGTCGCCTGGGCGCGATACCGACCCGGGCCGTGCTCGGCACCGTGGGCCGCACGGCCGCGGCGGCAGTAGTCGGCGGGGTGGCGGCGGTCGGCGTCGTGGCACTGCTGCCCCTCGACGCACTGGCCCCGCTGCCCCGGGCCTGGTCGGAGCTGGTGGTGGCACTCGTCGTGCTGACGCCGGTCACCGCCACCGGGATGGCGGTCCTACGTGTTCGCGAGCTCGACGCCGCACTGAACCGACCAGGCCGACTCCGCCGAAGGGGTCGGCACGAAGCAGCGCGCTGACGTAGGCTGTGCTCGGCGGGTCGCGCAACGTGTCCGGGGGAGGTAGGTCCGGTGAGTGAGTTGGCGAGCCCACCATCGGGGGCGGCGACGCCCACACCTGCTGTCGACGAACCCCTCCTGTCGGCCGAAGCCCCCACCCTTCCCGCCACGCCGTCCCCCACCACGGCCGGCACCCTGCTCGCCGGCCGCTACCGGCTCCGTACCCGGGTCGGCTCCGACACCGCGGCCGGCGCCGAGTTCTGGCGGGCCGAGGACACCGTGCTGCAGCGCGACGTCGCGATCACCGTGCTGCGCCGCCTCACCCCCGAGACGGGCGCGCTGGGCGGCGACGAGGACCCGACGGGCGCCTCCCGGGCCGGCGAGATGATGGTCAGGGCCCTGCGTTCCGGCGCCTTCGAGCACAGCGGCTGCGCGCGGCTGCTCGACGTGCTCAACCCCGGCGCCCCCGGCGTGCCGGCCGACGTCCTGGGCGCCGCCGTCACCGAGTGGGTCCCCGGCCGCAGCCTCGCCGAGATCGTCGCCGACGGGTTGATCCGCCCGCTCGCCGTGGCCCGCGCCATCGCCCCGCTCGCAGCGGCCGCCGCACTGGCGCACCGCCACGGCCTCGTGCTCGGCTGCGATCACCCCCAACGCGTCCGGATCACCCCCGAGGGCCGCGCCCAGCTCTCGTTCGCCCTGCCCCGGCCCGACATCGCCCCGGCCGACGACGTCCGCGGGCTCGGCGCGGTCGTCCACACGCTTCTCACGTCACGCTGGCCGCTCTCAGGGGCCGATGCGGCCCGCGCCGGGCTCGCCGCGGCCGAGCGCGGCCCCGACGGGGCTCCGACGCCACCCTCGGCCCAGCGACCCGGCGTCCCGGTCGAGCTCGACACGATCGTGTACGGCACTTTGGGGCCCGACGGGCACCCCGGCCACGTCCACACCGCCGCCGCGGTGCACCGGATGCTCCGCGAGGTGGTCTCCGAGGACGACCGCATCGCCCTGTTCCCTCCCGTCCACGACGGGGTGCCGTCCGATCCGGGCGACGTCTGGCAGGACGGTGGGCGTGCGGCCGTCGACCCACGCCGCCGCCGCAACCTACGCATCGGGCTCGCCGCGCTCGCCCTGGCCGTCCTCGTGGTGCTCGGCTACATCGGCGTACAGGTCGGAGCCCTGTTCTCCGACGGGAGCGGGCCCCGTATCCGGGTCGACGGCACCGTGGCGCCCTCGGGCGCCAGCTCCGCCGGCACCGGCCAGGCCGAGGGTGGGATCGCGGCGGTGGCGGGTGTGAAGGTCTACGACAAGGTCGGTGACCGGGACGACTCGGCCCATGTCGCCCGCGTGATCGACGGTAACCCCGACTCGACCTGGCACACCTCCACCTACCGGCAGCAGTTCCCGGCGCTCAAGCCGGGCGTCGGGGTGATGGTGTCGTTCGCCTCGGCGGTGCGGCTGGCGTCGCTCGAGATCGACTCGCCGAGTGCCGGCACGGTCGTGCAGGTGCGCTCGGCCCCCACCGACGACGCGGCCTTCGCCGACACCTCGCCGATCACCGACATCACCCTCGGCGACGGCACCACGCCGGTGTCGCTCGCCGGCAGCCAGCCGGTCACGCACGTCCTGCTGTGGATCGGCCGGCTCGGTGGGGGCGGGTCGGAATTCCTGTCCCAGATCGGCGAGGTGGAGTTCCGTCGCGCGGCCGGCTGACGAGTTCGGTCAAACGCCCACGGGCGACGGGATCGTCGATCTAGCCTGGCAGCGTGTCCGCGCCGGCCGTCAGTGATGCAGAGCT
>JAYSXW010000027.1:0-2163 GCA_043716935.1 Pseudonocardia sp. | reverse complement strand
GTGCGGCGACACCCAGCAGGAGCCCGACGGGGACCCGCCAGGCGATGCGTGTCTCGCGGGCCAGGAGCTGTCCGAAGGCCGCGCCGGGCGGGCGCGTCGACGTCGAGAGGGCGCCGGGCGTCGTCGGTGGATCCTTCCGATGCCGCCGTCGAGGTGGCGGCCGGTGAGCTGGACGAAGGCGTCCTCCAGGTCGGCGGACTCGAGGTGCAGGTCGCCCGTGGTGACACCGGCGGTAGCCAGCTTGAGGACGACGGCGTTGACCAGGTCCCCGGTGCCGGTCGCGACAACGCACGGCCCCCGGTGTTCGACCGTGTGGACCTGCGGCAGGTCGGTCAGCAGCCGGTCGTCGAACGGCCGGGACGGAGTGAACCGGACGCGGGTGTCGATTCCGGCCCGGTCGGCCAGCCGCTGCGGGCTGTCGAGCGCGACGACGCGCCCGCGGTCGACGAGCGCCACGCGGTCGCACAGCCGTTGCGCCTCGTCCATATAGTGGGGTGACCAGGACGATCGTGACGCCCCGGTCGCGCACGTCCTCGACGAGCTTCCAGGTGTCGCGCCGCGCCTGGGGATCGAGCCCGGCCGTCATCTCGTCGAACACGGCGATCCTGGGACGGCCCAGCAGCGCGAGGGCGATGGAGAGCCGCTGCTTGAGGCCGCCGGACAGGGCCTTGTAGTAGTCGTGGCGCCGGTCGCGCAGACCGAATGCGTCGGTGATCTCATCGAGATCGGGCGGGCTGCCTGTAGAAGGAGTGGAAGAAGTCGAGGATCTCCCCAACCCTCAGCCGGTTCGGCAGCGCGCTCGCCTGGAGCTGGACGCCGACGACGAGGGCGTGGAGTGCGGCGCGGTCGGTCTGCGGGTCGAGCCCGAGGATCCGTACGACCCCCGCATTGGGGAGCGGAGCCCGGTCAAACATTCGAGGGCCGTGGTCTTGCCGGCCCCGTTGGGTCCCAGGATCCCGAAGATCTCGCCGTCGGCGACGTGAAGGACGCGTCGTCGACGGCGACGGTGTCGCCATAGGTCTTGCGGAGCCCGGACACCGTGATCGCAGACGGCGCCTCGGCGCCCGGTGTCTCCACCCGCGGGCTCTCGTCGGTCCGTCCTGTCATGCGGCTCATGGACGCCGACGCTCGTCCGGTCCGGCAGGGTCGTTCGCCCACGCTGCTCCGACTGCGACGCCGATGCCGGCACCGAGGGCGATCCCGAGCGCGATCCCGGGCCCGCCGCCGACGACGACGCCGATCGTCATGCCGATGCCGACGCCGAGAGCGATCGCGGTACCGGTGAAGGGGGGCCGCGCACCGGTCGAGCGGCGTCAACGCGCGTCCGGTGTGGTCATTCGGGTCATGGACGGCACGCTTGTCCGCTCGGGCGGAAGCGCAGGGGGATCGTCGGCCGGACACCGCCGAGCAGCCACAGGACCGCCGTGTGTCAGCTCGTGAACTGCCATGTAGACCAGGCAGGCCGCGAGTCAGGCCGGTGCCCCAACTGCTGGCGAAGGGAGGGTCGAGGAGGAGTGCCAGCCCGACCATGGCAGCGACGATCGCGATGGCGACGACCTGTATCGCGGTGGCGACCTTGCGGTCCCGCTCCAGATCGACCGAACTGAGGAACCGGTAGCGGCGCGGTGGTGGTGGCCGTGTCCCGAGCGTTCATGCCTGACCTCTGCTTCGGATGGTGGGTTGGGTCCAGCCTGCTCGCCGCCCGCCCCGCGAGGCAGGGTCTGAAGGCCGTGGCCCGGCCGCATCGGGCCCGGAGAGTGGCGATGAGCCCCCGGGTCGTGCCGGTTTCGTCCGCGGGCGGGACGTTCGGTCACGACGCTGGCTCCGGTCACGGGTTCGTGTACACGACCCGGGTTCGCTCGCCCAGCACGGTCGCAGCGCTGTCGAGGTCGGCAAGCCTCGCCGCGAGAGTCGCCACAGCGAGCCGGTGCGGCAGGGCTTCGGAGAACTTGAGCCCTTCCAGCGCGCGGTCGTCCACCTCGGGCAGGCACAACCGGTCAGCCGCATCCGCGGTGCCTGCTCGCCAATGCTCGATCGTGAAGTCGCTGCGTAGCCGGATCGACGTGTCGTCGAACCGCTGGAGGCCGTCGGTGAGCTCCGACAGCGTCGCCGCGAGAGTGGCGTTGGCCCGGTACCCCGCCCAGGTCCACCAGCGCAGATCCG
>JAYSXW010000260.1:0-1428 GCA_043716935.1 Pseudonocardia sp. | reverse complement strand
CCGCCGTCCTCGCGCAGGTTGCGGGCCAGCGCGACCGCGGCGTCGGTGTCGCCGCACACGATCGCGTGGCCCCGGGTGGCCGCGATGCTGCGCCGCCGCCATTGCTCGTCGACCAGGCGACGCAACGTCAGGATCACGGCCAGACCGGTCGCAGCGGGGGCGAGGAAACGCGCGACCTCCAGCCCGCCGTTCAGCGGCCGCAGGCCGTCGATGGCGGCACCGTCGAGGACGAACAGCTGGAGGCAACGGTAGACCGTGTCCAGGACATTCGGCGGTGACGGCGACGTCGCCATACCGATGGCCCCCGCCACAAGGGCCGCAACGGTGATCATCGCCGTGGCGATCTGCGGCCGGGACGAGGAGCGGCCGGGTTGCGGCGCGGTGGTCATCGAGCTGGTTCCTCTCCGACTGAGTAGAAATCAGTCGGAACCGTACCGGAGCACCCCCGATACGCCGCAGACCCGAACGGGCGCGGGGAGGCCTCGGCAACGCGGCCGACGACGAACCGGCGACCTCGATCCGGACGTCCAGCGGCCAGGCCGTCAATTGCTCGTCGGTGGAACTGATTGCGCGAGCTTCGCCCATTCCCGAAGACGCTGTTCGGGTACGGGCGTCGAAATTTTCGCCCAGGGGACGCTGAATGAGACGTCAGTCGCCGAGCTGGGCCGATGATTCGGCGCGTCAGCGAGATCACGGTGCTGGTCCGGCGGTGCTGAGGTTGGTGTGTCCGGCCGGGGTCGTCGTCTGCACGGTGTCAGATTGTCGGCCGAGGCCGTCGTGGACCAGGTCGACGTCCCATCCGGGCATCTCCCGCACATGGTTCCGGCGGGCGCAGACTCCGCGCCCGTCGGTGCAACCGGTCGGGCCGCCCGACCGTGCCGGCCGGATGTGATCCAGATGGCGGATCGGGGCATCACAGAACGGGTCCCGACACCGATCCCGGTCCCGCATCACCTGCGCCAACATCCGACACCACGATCTCCGCGACCCGCTCACTGATCTGTCCCGCCGCCAACAACCCGGCGGTCGCCGGCAGATCCGTGCCCAACGCCCGGACCACATCCAGCCGCCACGAGCCGTGGAACGCGGACACCTTGCACGCCAACCCGATCTGATCACCGACACCCCGCCCGACCGCGGTCTCCAGACCGCCCACCCCGACCTGCGCGAGGTGGGCCTCGACCTGGGAGCGGGCGAACGCCACGATCTCCGTGTGCTGCACCGCCGCGAGCGCAGCGTTCCAGGGCCGCGATCCGATCGATCCGCACCCCATCAGGACAGCACTATCCGGGACAGCGGTCGGGGTGGGTGGCGTGGTGGGTGAAGCGGGCGAGGTCGGCGAGCAGCGCGGCGGTGACGGCGTCGACGGTCCCGTCCGTCTGCCCGCGGGCCTGCTCGATGTTCGACCGTATGTTCGATAGCTTGCCA
>JAYSXW010000259.1:0-4251 GCA_043716935.1 Pseudonocardia sp. | reverse complement strand
GTCGGTGGTCGGCACCGAGGACCCGGTCACCGACTACTACCGCGAGCGGTACCGCGAGTGGGAGTTCCTGACCGACACCACCGCGCTGGTCGTGCTCGACCGCGCCGGGCACTTCTTCGTCCGCCACCGCGCCCGGGAGCTCGCCGAGATCATCACGACCGTGCATCCCGCGCTGGCCGCCGGGCACACCGCCGAACTCCCGCGGGAGGCCGGGCCGGGCGACGACCAGCCGGCATGGGCGTTCGTCGAGCACCATCACACCGACGCATCCGACGATCATCGTGGCGCGGACCAGGTGGTGCACACCCGGCCCGCCGTCGGGCGGTTCTTCGCCGTGGCCGTCGGGCAGATGATCTCCACCACGGGCTCCGCGTTGGCCGGGTTCGCTGTGCCGATCTGGCCCTACACACAGACGGGTTCGGTCACCGACCTCGGCCTGTCGCTGTCGCTGTCGCTGATCTGCGAAGTGCTCACCCTGCCCGTCGCCGGTGCTCTCGTCGACCGAGCCGACCGTCGCACGATCATGATGGTGGCGAGCTGCACCGCGGGAGCCGTCGAATTGACGCTTGCTCTGCTGCTGTGGTCCGGGGTCGTCGTGCTGTGGAGCGTGTACCTGCTGCTCGCGATCAGCGCCGTCGCGGCGTCGTTCCAACGGATCGCGTTCCAGGCGTCCATCCCGCAGTTGGTGCCCAAGCGCTACCTCGGGCACGCCATGGGCATCGCGCAGCTCACCAACGGGGTCGCCCTGCTGTTGATGCCCCTGGTCGCGGCCGGGCTACTGGCGACGATCGATCTGGCCGGGGTGCTCGCGGTGGCGGTCGGCAGCTACCTGCTTGCGGTCCTGACCCTCGCGCTGGTCCGCTTTCCCGACCTGCTCGGCTGGCGGCCGCGGGAGCCGCTGCTCACCGCGATCGCCAACGGCCTGGCGTACTCGTGGAACCACAAGGGCTTTCGCCCGATGCTGGTCTACTTCGCGCTGGCCAACGTGTTCCTCGCTCCGGCGCTGGTGCTCGTCTCACCGTTGGTGCTGTCGTTCGGCTCGATCGCCGACGTCGCGCGGGTCGCACTGGCCGAGGCCGTCGGCGCGGTCACGGGCGGTGTCGCCATGGCGCTGTGGGGCGGGCCGAGGCGCCGCCGGATGGCGTGCGTGTTGCTCGGCAACGCCGGCATGGCCGCAGGGTGCCTGATCGCCGGGCTGGCCCAGTCGCTGCTTACGGTGATGGCAGGCTTCTTCGTGTTGGGCGCCTGCATGGCCCTCTCCCAGGGCATCTACGGCACGCTCGTGCAGGTCAAGGTGCCCCAGCGCTACCACGGCCGGGTTTTCGCGATCAACCAGATGATCACCTGGTCCACGCTCCCCATCGGTTTCGCCGTGCTGGCCCCACTGGCCGTCGGCGCGTCCGGGCCGATGCTCGCCGAGGGCGGTCCGCTCGCCGGCAGCGTCGGCCAGGTCATCGGCGCCGGTGCGGGTCGTGGCATCGGACTCGCCGACGTCGTGTTCGCGGTGGTGATGGCCGCGATCAACCTCGGCGCTTTCGGCGTGCGAGTGCTGCGTCGCTTCGACACCGAGGTCCCCGATGCGCTCGCCGACGACCTCGTGGGCGTGCAGGAACGGGAACGCGTGCCCGCGGTGGGGTGCCGAACACCCCGACCGATCGCTGCGCGACCGACGGCCCGCACCGGTGGTCAACCACTCGATGACGACAGCGTGGCACCGCCGTCCTAGTGCCCGCACGCACGTCCCGACAGCGGTGCCGCCACTGCGACAGAGGTGCCACCACCCCGGCGGCGGTGCCGCGTGACGGTTTCCGGGTGCGGTTACCCCCGGAGGGTGTTCAGGGGGCGGGCGGAATGGGTGATGGCGCCCGGAACATGGGGAACGGCTCCCGATCCGCCGGCCCTCCCGTCACGGGCACAGTCGTCGTGGGAGGTGACTTTCACCTTCCGGGGGGATCTGCCGTACGGCGCGGAGTCTGGCGTCGGACCGTCACTGTCACCGGCGGCTCGATCGGGTCTTGATCGTCAGCCGGTCCCGGACGACCTCGAGACCGACGAGATCGTCGGGCGTGGCGTCGGGTATCTCCGTATCGAAGCGTCGCAGGGCCGGGATCCGCAGCGCTGCGCCGACGACCGCGACGATGCCGACCGCGCAGACCACGTACATGAGTCCGATCCGACCACCGAGCAACTCGGTGCCGTACGGCGCGATGAGGCCGAAGCCGATCGGCAGCGTCGACCAGGCCACCAGGGTGTTGAGCGAGATCACCCGACCGTGGAAGCGTTGCGGCACCTTGACCTGGATGATCGTGGCGTAGATGCCGTTCAGCACCGTGAGCGACATCGACATGCCGAACGAGCCGATGGTCACCAGCCCCAGGTCGGACCACAGCCCGGTCATCAGGCAGCAGACACCCAGCACGAATGTCGAGCACAGCAGGCCCATCATGCGGCGACGCCGTGGTCCGCCCCAGACTGTCATCACCAGGCCCCCCACCAGTACGCCGAGACCGCCCGCGAACGCGACCCGGCCGACATCGGCCAGGGTGGCGAAGTCGAGCACCAGCGGCGTCAACATCAGGAAGAGGGGGGACAGGAACAGGTTCAGGACCGCGAAGTAGCTGAGCATGGCGCGGAACGCAGGGTTGCCCCAGGTGTAGCGCCACCCACCGCGCAGTTCGGCGAGCATGCTCTCCCGCCTGCGCCAAGCCATCGTGGCCGGGAAGCGGACCAGCGCCACCACGACGGTGGCCACGACGTAGCTGACGACGTCGATGACCAGAATGCCCTCGATCCCGATCGTGGCGATCAGGCCGACCGCGAGCAGCGGCGCGATCAGCTGCCCGGCTCCGGTGGTGGTCTGGACGATGCCGTTGCCGTGACCGAGGAATCGTTTCGGCACGAGCTGGGCGATCGAGGACTGGTAGGCCAGACGCTGGAAGGTCAAGGCCACCGACAGCAGGGCGAGCAGGGCGAAGACGGCTCCGAGCTGAAGAGTCCCGGTCCACAGCAGCACGCCGAAGGCGAGCTGCACGGCCCCCGCGGCCATACCGCCCCACAACATCACCTGGCGCCGGTCGTGCCGGTCGATCAGCACCCCGGCCAGCGGGGCGGTGACCATACCGGGAACGAGCGCGATGACCGCCAGCAGCGCGAAGCTGACCAGCGAGCCGGTGGTGGTGTAGATCCAGATGGGCACGGCGAACTCGGTCAGCGCGGAACCCATGATGGAGACGAGTTGCGCCGCGGCCACCACGCCGAACCGGCGCATGCTGGGCTCGGGGCCGGTCGGTGCGCCGGCTCCGCCGGGGTCGGCTGTCTCGGCCCGGGTCGGGGGCGGGACATCGTGCCGCCACCACGAGGACGTCTCGGTGGGCGCTCGCCGGTCGGCCGTCCCCTCCCGGTGGACGGTGAGGATGTCGGCCAGCTCGGCCGCCCGGTACTTCAGGTAGAAGTGCCCTGCCTCGTCCAGCACGACTCCCATGACGTGCGGGCTCACCAGCCGCCACTCCCGGAATCGTTCCTGGTAGAACTCGGTGGCGGGATCGCGCTCACCGACGACCGAGATCACGGGCGCGGTGAGTCGCTCGAGGTCGGAGGTGGCCAGCCGGCCGAAGTAGCGCTCGGCCTCCTGGGTGCCCCGCCGCCGGTTGGCCACGATCAGCCGGAGTTGCTCCGGGTCGATCCCGTCGGTGTCCAGGCCGCTCGCGCGCAGCGCGTTGACCCGCATCTGGTCCGAACGCAGGGCGTCGGCCAGCTCGGCCAACCGCCCGACCGGACCGCGCGGTCGCGCGAACGGGAAGACCCCCCCGAGATAAACGGCCTCGACCGGACGACCGGCCGCCTGCAGCCCGCGGGCGATCTCGATGGCCAGCATCACGCCCAGACCGCAGTGCCCGTAGAGGACGACCGGGCCCGGCACCCGATCGAGCACCTCCTGGACGCAGTCGGCGGCGACGTCCTCGGTCGACCGACCCCGTTCCCCGAGCTCGTGCCCCGGCACGGCCACCGACCAGAGCGCCGTGTCGGCGGGCAGCGCGTCGGCCAACGGCTGGTAGATGACCGCGCTGCCGCCGCCGTAGGGCAGACACACCACCGAGCGGGCGACCGGACGGGCCGGGGTCAGCCGGTGCAGCAGCCGGGCGGGGCCCGGGGCGGCCGATCCGGAGATCATCGCAGCGAGCGCCCGCACGGTGCGGTGCACGAACAGGTCGAGCAGGGTGACGGGGGTCGCGTCCGGCGGGGCCCCGCTGG
>JAYSXW010000258.1:0-1433 GCA_043716935.1 Pseudonocardia sp. | reverse complement strand
ACGACGAGGCCCTGTCCCGGTACGACGTGCTGGTCATGCCGACGACGCCGATGCAGGCGACGGTGATCCCGGCGCCCGACGCTCCCCTGGAGGAGGTGCTCGGGCGCGCACTGGAGATGCTGGCCAACACCGGTCCGCTCGACGTGTCCGGCCACCCGGCCTGCAGCGTCCCCGCGGGCCTGGTGAACGGCATGCCGACCGGCATGATGATCATGGGGAAGCATTTCGACGATGCGACCGTGCTTCGGGTGGCGAACACCTTCGAGCAGGCCGTCGGCGGCTTCCCCGCACCGTCGATCCTGGCCGGAACGAGGTCATGAACGGCGTCCACGACCTCGGCGGCACGGACGGTCTCGGCCCGGTCGTCGCCCCCGACAGCGAGCCGGTCTTCCACCAGGAGTGGGAGAAGTCGGCCTTCGCGCTGTTCGCGACGAACTTCCGTGCCGGACTGTTCGGTGTGGACGCCTTCCGTTTCGGCATCGAGCAGATGCACCCCGCCGCCTACCTCGCATCGGGCTACTACGAGCACTGGCTGCACTGCGCGGAGCACTACGCGGTCCGTGCCGGTGTCATCGACGAGGCCGAGCTCGAGGCGCGCACCCGCTACTACCTCGAGCACCCCGACGAGCCACTGCCCGACCGCAAGGACCCCGACCTGCTCGCGTTCGTCGATGCGGCGGTGAAGGGCGGTGCTCCGGCGCGGCGCTCGTCGGACAAGCAGGCCTCGTACCAGGTGGGCGACACCGTCACCGTCATCGACGACAGCCCCCAGGGGCACACCCGCAAGGCGCGGTACGTACGCGGCAAGACCGGCGTCGTCGTCATGGCGCACGGCACCTTCATCTACCCCGACAGCGCGGGTAACGGTGGCGACGACGCCCCCGAGCACGTCTACACGGTGAGGTTCACCAACGCCGAGCTGTGGGGCGCGGATCACAGCGAGCCCAACGGCGTCGTGCATTTCGACGTGTGGGAGCCCTACATCGTGTCTGCCACCGCAAGCGTTGGAGCCGTCTCATGACCGTCACCACCCGGACCCAGGAAGAGATCGCCGCGCGGGTCAAAGCGCTCGAGTCGCTCATGATCGAGAAAGGGATCATGACGACGGACGCCGTCGACCGGCTCGCCGAGATCTACGAGAACGAGGTCGGCCCGCAGCTCGGGGCCAGCGTGGTGGCCAGGGCGTGGACCGACCCGGAGTTCAAGGCCCGGCTGCTCGAGGACGGCACGAAGGCCTGCGCCGAGCTCGGGATCGGCGGGCTGCAGGGCGAGGACATCGTCGCGGTCGAGAACACCGACACCGTGCACCACGTCATCGTCTGCACCCTGTGCTCCTGCTACCCGTGGCCGCTGCTCGGGCTGCCACCCAACTGGTACAAGGATCCTGCCTACCGGGCACGCGCCGTGCGCGAGCCGCGGGCGATGCTGCGTGA
>JAYSXW010000257.1:0-1433 GCA_043716935.1 Pseudonocardia sp. | reverse complement strand
CCAGCGGAGTCGCTGGTGGTCCTCATCGGCTACACCGTCGTCTTCGGTGTCCTCGCCGTGCGCTTCTTCCGGTGGGAATAGGACCTTCGGTCCTGGTGGGGCGAGCACGCGGCGACGACCGTGGGCCCATAACAGAAACCACGATCAGCACCCGCCGCCACCAGGTGCTCGTCCGGCTCGAACTGATCACCGGAGCCGTCGCACTGGTCGGCGGCGCCCTGCTGTTCGCGGCACCGGAGGGCTCGCTGCTCTTCTCCGACCTGACGGCGCTGGAGGGCAGCCCGTTCACCGACTGGCGCCTGCCCGGGCTGCTGCTGGCCGTGCTGGTCGGCGTCGGCTACCTCGCCACCGGGACCTGGGAACAGCGGGGCGGCGCGCCCGCCCGCGAGCTGTCGGTCGTGACCGGCGCCGGCCTCGTCGTGTTCGAGGGCGCCGAGCTATTGATGATCGGCTTTCACCCACTCGAGGTGGTCTTCGCCCTGCTCGGGCTGGCCGTCGTGGGTCTCGCCGTCACGTCGGACCGAGTTCGATGACCCCAGCACCAGGACCGCCAGGGGCACTCGCTCCCGACCGGAGATGGGTGCAGCTGACGCGAAACCGGTTCTGGTTGTTAATCCCGATCCTGGTCCTGGACCTCGCGCTGGTCCCCATGCTGCCGCCGCCCCTGACGCCGGGGAGCCCCGGACCGGACATCCCGGGCTGGGTTTCGCTGAGCGAGACCGTGCTACGAGTCGTGGTCTTCGGCGCCCCGCTGATGATGCCCCTGTCGCTGCGCGCGCCGCACTCGCGACCTGCGCTCGCCGTCTACTCCGTGGGACTCGCCTCCTACGTCGCGGCCTGGGTCGCCGTCGTCTGGGCACCCACGAGCACATGGAGCACCAGCGCCGTCGGGTTCACCGCACTCGCGTGGACGTCAATCCTCGTGTTCGCCGGAATCGGTCTGCGATCAACATTCTGGTTCTTCCCCGGATACCGGCCATGGATGTACCTCGGCGCCGCGGTTCTGTTCTCGGCTGTGCACACGCTTCCCATCGCCATCGCCATCGCCATCACCTGGGCCTGGTACTACTGATCCTCCCGGAACTGACGTCGATCACCACCATCGGATCGGTCCGGTCCATCTCGACCTTCGGATACCGACGGTGATAGCTGCGCTCGGCCGAGGCCCGGCCGGGGTGACCGGAGTCGACGACCCACCCACAGCCGAAGAGGTCCGCTCCGCTGACGCGCACCCGCACGCTGCGGCCGTCGATGAAGTTCCGCCACCACCGTTTGCCCGCAGCCCGACCGACGTAGATCACCAGCCGTGTCTCCTCCTGGGCGCACTGCACCGGCAGCGAGATCAGCCGACCGGAGGTGCGCCCGACGAGCCCCAGCACACACAGTCCACGGAACAGGCGGCCCACCGGTGAGTGCAGCAACGCCACAAGGAC
>JAYSXW010000256.1:0-4256 GCA_043716935.1 Pseudonocardia sp. | reverse complement strand
GCGCTGGGCGCGTTCGTGCTGTTCAGCGCGGGGCCGGGCGTTCGGGTTCTTCGGCGCCACGGTCGGGATCTCCACCGCCGTCGGGCCGATCGCGGGCGGGGTGATCGCGGCCCTGTCCGGTGAGCCCGACGGCCGGCGCTGGATCTTCTTCGTGAACGTGCCGATCGGCGTCGTCGCCTGGTGCTCGCAGCCCGGTTGATCCCGAAGGGCGGTGGCGGGGGACGGACGGGCCGGATCGACGTCATCGGCATCGCGCTGCTCGGTTCCGGCGTGCTCGCGCTGCTGCTGCCACTGGTCCAGGCGGAGTCCGGCGGCATCGCGCGGCTGCGGTGGCTGTTCCCGGTGGGCGCGGTGTTGCTCGTCGCGTTCTGGCTCTGGGAACGGCGCGCCGCGACCGGCGAGCACCCGCCGCTGCTCGATGTCCGGCTGCTCACCGACATCCCCGGCTATGCGACCGGCGCGGCACTGGGGCTCGCCGACTTCGTCGGGTTCAGCGGGATCTGGCTCGTCTTCGCCGTGTAGTTCCAGACGGGTCTGGGCTTCACGCCGCTGCAGCCGGGGCTGGCCGTCACCCCGTTCGCGACCGGCTCGGCGTTCTCGGCGGTCATCGAGGGGCGGCTGGTCGGTCGGCTGGGACGCCGGTGACCGTCGCGCTGCTGAGCGGGGTCGTCGAACTGCGGAACGAGCGGCACCGCGCCGCCGGTGATCCCGATCCCGGCGCCCCCGATTCGGGGTCCGACGCCGGCCACCCTTCCCACCACCACATCCCGGACCCGCACTGAAGCTCGGCCCGGGACCTGTCAGCGCAGCGCGTCGAGGAGGAACCGCACCTGCAGCAGGAGCAGGTTCTCCGCGACGACCTCCTGCGGCGTCATGTGCGTGACGCCCGAGAGCGGCAGTACGCAGTGCGGACGCCCCGCCGCGAGCAGGGCCGAGCTCAGCCGCAGCGTGTGGGCGGCCACCACGTTGTCGTCGGCCAGGCCGTGTACGAGCAGCAGCGGGCGGGTCAGCATCGGCGCGTCGGCGACCAGGGACGATCGGGCGTAGGCGTCCGGGTCGTCGTCGGGGCGGCCGAGGTAGCGCTCGGTGTAATGGGTGTCGTAGAGCGCCCAGTCGGTGACGGGTGCGCCCGCCACGGCCGCGTGGAAGACGTCCGGGCGCCGCAGCACGGCCAGCGCGGCGAGGTAGCCGCCGAAGGACCAGCCGCGGATGCCGACGCGGTCGAGGTCGAGGTCCGGGTACCGCTCCGCGACGGTGTGCAGGGCGTCGACCTGGTCGTCGAGGACGGGGCCGGCGAGGTCGCGGTGCACGGCCCGGTCGGACACCGGCCCACGCCCCGGCGTGCCCCGCCCGTCGACGACCACCACGGCGAACCCCTGCTCGGCGAACCACTGGCTGGTCAGGTGCGCACTACGGGCCGCGAGCACACGCTGGGCGTGCGGGCCGCCGTAGGGGTCCATCAGCACCGGCAGCCGCGTGCCGGGCTCGTACCAGGACGGCAGCAGCACCGCGGTGCGGAGCGCCCGCGGGCCGGCCACGAGGAGCGTGACGCGGGGGGTGAGGCCGGGTGGGTCGGCGAACGAGGTGATCGTGACTGCGGCACGAACGGAGTGCCGGGGGCCCCCGGTGAGTGTGGCGCCGTCGGTGTCGAGGTCCTGGCGGCTCACCACCAGCGTGCCGCCGGCGAGGCGGCCGCTGTACACGCCGGGCTCCGGGGTCAGTGCGGTTATCCCGGCTGCGCCCCAGGTATACAGCCCGATCGACGTCGGGTCCCCGCTCGCGCGGAACAGCACCGTGTCGTCGTCGACGTCGAGGACGTCCCGGACCTGCAGCGACGACGGCGTCACCGGCGCCCCGTCAACGACGAGACGGCGTGCTCCCTCGACGTCGGCCACCGTCACCAGCGCGCCCGAGGCCGTGTGAGCCGGCACCCCGGGCACGATCTCGACCCACGCCGGGTCGGTCTGCTCGGCGACCGAGGTGACGGCCCCCGTCGCGGGATCGACGCGCAGGATCCGGATCGCCGTCTGGTCGCGGGGCTGCACGACGATCAGCAGTGCGTGGGCATCCCAGACGGCGTCGACCAGGTACTCGTCGCGCACAGCGTCCCACCCGACGTCGACCGCAGTGCCGTCGAGGCCGATCACCTGCAGCGACACGACTGCGTTCGGAGTACCGGCGGCCGGGTAGGCGACGACGGTCGGGACGGTTCCGGGGTGCTCGGGATCGGCGATGTGCCAGCGCTGCACCGGGCGGTCGTCGACGCGGGCGACCAGCAGCGCGTCCCCCTCGGGTGACCACCAGTACCCTCGCATCCGGCCCATCTCCTCGGCCGCGACGAAGTCGGCCAGGCCGACCGTCACGCCGGGGGCGTCCGGCTCCGCGACCGTCGTCGTGGTGCGGGCAGCGATGTCGTGCACGTGCAGTGCCCCGCTGCTCACGAAGGCGACCCGGTGGCCGGTCGGGTCGGGTCGCGGATCGATCACCCCGCCGGAGGTCGTGATCAACCGTGGCGTCGGGCCGGCGGCCAACTCGGCCACGAAGAGCTGCCCGGACAGCGCGAACGCCGCCATCGTGACGAGCCGGTCGGTGGCGTAGCCGATCACCCCGCCCGCCTGTTCCCGGCTCCGTTCGCGGCGGGCCTTCTCCTCGGGCGGGAGGTCCTCGGCGGCGCCCCTGTCGAGCACGTGCGGGTCGGCGACCAGCCGTTCCTCGCCGGTGCCGAGGTCGAGGGTCCACAAGCAGGTCACTGGGTCGGTGCCGCCGCGGCTGCGCAGGAACGCGACCCGCCGCTCGTCCGGACAGATGGTGACGCTGCGCGGGGCACCGAGGGTGAAGCGCCGGGTGCGGGCCTGGCGGCGGGGGAAGCTGTCGCTCACCGGACGCAGTCTGCCGCACCGGGCCCCGGCCCCGCCCCCGTCGCACCGGGGTCGGCGTGGTCGACTGCCGCCATGACGTGCTCCCCGCCCGCCACCCATCCGTCCGCCGGCCGCGCCACGACCAGGACCCGCGTTGCCGGTCGCACCCACATCGTCGAGGGTGTCGTGGGGCTCATCGCCAGCATCGCTGTCGCGGCCTGCGGGTCGTCCGCGCCGGCCGGCTCGCCCGCTGCCCCCACTGCCCCGGCGGTCGGAGTATCGGCCGGGGTCCCGGCCCTCACCGGCACGCCCACCGACCTCACGGCCGCCACCCAGGCCCAGGCCGGCGCCGGGCAGCCCCCGACTGAGCTCCTGACCCAGGACGTGGTGACGGGCACCGGGCCCGCCGCCACCCCGGCCGACACGGTCGACGTCCAGTACACCGGCACGCTCTACAGCGACGGCACCCTGTTCGACAGCTCCTGGTCCCGCGGGCAGCCGGCGACGTTCCCGCTGAGCCAGGTGGTGGAGGGCTTCACCCAGGGCATCACCGGCATGCAGCCCGGTGGCCGCCGCGTCATCGTGATCCCGCCCGAACTGGGCTACGGCGACACCACCCGTGGCCCCATCCCGGGTGGGTCGACGCTGGTTTTCGTCGTGGACCTGGTCAAGATCGCCTGATCGCTTCGTGGTGTCCCGTCCCTTACGCGAGGGGCCCCCACTCCGACCTCGACCTGGACGAGACGCCGTGGCCCCGGCGCAGCAGCGGGAACGCCCATGAGGCGTAGCCCCACGAGCTACGCGACGCTCCACTGCGGCATGAAGGTGGTCTCACAGACGTTCCTTCTACGATTCACCTACGCCCGCTACCAGCCCCGTGCCCGCCAGCCCGGCAGGCTCGGGCGCTCGCGGCCGATCGTGGTGTCGTCGCCGTGACCGGGGTACACCCAGGCTTCGTCGTCGAGCTCGCCGAACACCCGCTGCTCCAGGTCGCCGATCAGCAAGGTGAAGTCCTCGGGGCTCGTGGTGCGGCCCGGGCCGCCGGGGAACAGCGAGTCGCCGGTGAAGACGTGCGGGCGGGCGTCACCGCGGTAGACCAGCGCCAGCGAACCAGGGGTGTGGCCCCGCAGGTGGATCACCTCGAGGTCGATCACGCCGAACCGCAGCGTGTCGCCCTGGTCGACGAGCTCGTCCATCGGGATCGGCAGTTCGGGGGCGTCGAGGGGGTGGGCGATCTGGCGGGTCTCGAACATGCCGGCGACGGCGCCGAGGGCCTGCCAGTGGTCGGCGTGCCGGTGTGTGGTGACGACGTGCCGCAGCTCCGGGCGGGACTCCCCGGCGCCGACGAGGTCGGCCAGGCGCTCGGGCTCGGCGGCCGCGTCGATCAGCAGGGCCTCG
>JAYSXW010000255.1:0-1436 GCA_043716935.1 Pseudonocardia sp. | reverse complement strand
CACCCCAACGCGCGAGGACGCAAGGCCGCCAGGATGGGCGTCAAGCCACGGCGGGCGGCGTCGGTGGACGGCCACGCGCCCATCACCTCCACGCGCACGCGGCCGTCGTCGAGCAGCGCCGCGGCGACCAGGGACACATGCTGTGAGTCCGGGGCGATGTCCAGGCACAACACCAGGCGATCCCGCACGGCGGCGAGCGACCCCGAAGGGTCCGCACACGCCGCCCAGGCCGCCAAGTCCACGGGCGCTTCGAGCGAGTCAACCGCCTGGCACATGGTTTCCGTTCGGAACACCGACGCGGGATCGGTGGACATGCTCGACCGGATCGCTCCCTCGCTGATCGTGTACCCCAAGCCGGGATTCGCCGCCGCCCAGGCCGCCACGTCGTCCAACGCCGCACCGTCGGGGGCCGACCACTCGAACAGGCCCACCGACTCCTCGGTGCCCGACATCGCTGTGGACCGCAGAGTGTTCAGCACGACGCTCTCAAGGTCACCGGCGTTCGAGATACCCACCGTGAGCGCGTTCGGGCGGGCCCGGGTGGTGTTCGACAGCGCCGCCCACGACAACCAGTCCCGGTGCTCGCGCAACTCGTCGAGGATCAACAGGTCAACGCTCAACCCGCGGCCGGCGGAGCGGTGCGTGGCGGAGATTCGGTAGCGCGCACCCGACACCAGCCGGATCTCCTGCTCGCCGTTCGTCTGGCGGATCGCCTGCACCTCCGCGTGCAGGTCATCCACGTCCCGGGTCATGTCGACGGCGCCCTGCCAAGCTTCACGGGCGATGTCGAGCGACTGCGCCGCCCCCAGGATCAGCCGGGCGTGATCCATGAACAGGAAGTACAAGGCGACGATCTTCAGCAGGTGCGTCTTGCCGTTCTGGCGCGCCACCAACGTGACGATCGTCCGGAACCGGAACGAGCCGTCGGACCGCAGTTCCAAGGCGTGGATCAGCCACCAGCGCTGCCACGGCAACAACCTCAGACCGAGCACCGACTCCGCGAACTCGATGGCCTGGAAACCCCACGACGTCGCCGGGGCGAGCGCGCAACCACACCCGCAGGGCCCGGGAGGCCCACCCACGACGGGGCGCGTGTAGATGCGCGGGATGGTCGACCCCATCGCGTGGGGAGCGTCCAGGGCGGCCGTCACCGGGTCCACCAACGCCACAGCAACGCGACCAGCGAGCACGACCGGCCGCACGAGCACGCGCACGAGCACCAGCCGCAGCCGCGGCACGGCCAGCAACCCCTCACGCCGCGCCCCTACGGAGCCCGGCGAGCTTCGACGGCCCCGACGGGGGCGGGGGCTTCCCGGACGCCGCACGGGCCTTCGGGGTGGCACCCAGCGCGTCCAACGCCGCCAGCAGCTTCGGGCCGAGATCCCCCATCGTGGCCTGCGCGGAAACCCGCAGCGCCAGACGCTTGACCTCCTCGG
>JAYSXW010000254.1:0-12946 GCA_043716935.1 Pseudonocardia sp. | reverse complement strand
CGATCCGTCATGCGCCACACCCGCGATCATCCCGCGGCACGATCACCAAGCCACGCACCTCAGACGGCGTGTCGCAACCTAAAGCAAGGCCATTGGGCGCGAAGGCGGCAGCAGAAGCCCAGCAGGCCAGGGTCCACCATCTCGGAAACCTTACGATTACTGCTTACAATAGCAACCTGGGGAATAAGTCTTTCCTTGAGAAGCGAGACCGCACCGACCCGAAGGGTCGGTCTATTGGATTTCGAAATGGGCTCGCTCTCAATAGCGATCTGCGCGATCGGGATGTATGGACGGTCGCTGACATCGATAAGCGCACGACGCATCTGGCCGAGCAGGTACTCAGGCGCTTCCCCGTGGAGTAACAGGTATGGTCGTGCGTATCGCGTCAGATCATGGTCCGGGTGGCGTTCGGGGCCGGGTGCGGGCAGGGGCGTTGGAGACGTCGTACGGCTATCCCGGCAGCCAAGGTGTCATAGGCTCGATCTGTCGCAAGCCTGGTGGCACGGTGCCGCTGACAGCACGGGGGACGTTATGACTACTGAAGTAGACGCCGGACGTGTTCGTGTCCGAGAGCGCACTCCGCAGGATGTCGAGGAGGTCGCGGCCGTGCTTGTCGCTGTCCATCAAACGGACGGCTACCCCGTTGAGGGAGTTGACGATCCCGTTGGCTGGATCTACGGGCCGGGTTTGCTCGGCGCATGGGTGGCGGAGCTTGATGACCACATCGTCGGTCACGTAGCCGTGACCGAGCCCCGTGCAGGTGACGCTGCCGCTGAGGCTTGGGCGGCGACCGCTGAACGGCAGGGCAGCGGCGCCGCAGTTCTAGGACGTCTGTTCGTGCTGTCGACCGCGCGAGGACATGCCATCGGACGGCGCCTAGTTGAGGAGGCGGTCGACTATGCCGTTGCACACGGAAGACGCCTCGTTCTTGACGTCATGGTCAAGGACGAGGCCGCGATTGCGCTGTATGATCGGCTTGGTTGGCGACGAATCGGCACCTCCCAACACGATGTCGGTCGAGGCGAAAGCATCGCGGCGTACTGCTATGTCAGTCCTGAGTGAGGTGATCAGGCGTTTCTCCGGTGACCAAGGTTCGGCGCCCGCGAAGCGAGGCGACAAGGCCCTCACTCCGAAGTAGCGCCACGGCGCGGTTCGCAGTGCCAGTCGACACGGCGTGTACTGCCGCCAGTTCCGTGCAGGTGGGAATCGGGGTGCCGGGGGCCAGGTCGCCTGATTCGATGCTGCGCCGCAGTTCGGCGGCGACCAACTCGTACGGGCTCGGCGGACCCGCGGACCGCGCTGAGTGCGTCGGTCGTGGCATGAGGTCGCTCATCGCTTTGGCCGCCCGGTGGTCTGCCTCTGCCACCCACGCCGCATAGAACCTAAGCGTCGTAGCGCCGCCGGAACCGTGTCCGAGTCGGCCGGCCACCGTCCGCAGGTCAACGCCGGCTGTGAGCAGCTCCGTCGCTGAGTAGTGCCGTAGGGAATGCAGACGGGTGCTGCGGAGGCCGGACCGCTGGGCAGTTCGCCGGTATCGCTGCGTCACTGTGCTCGGCAGCGGAGCGGTCGAGCTGTCTGGAGCAGCGGAGAAGACGAAGGCATTCCGGCCGAGCTCCACACCGATCGACGCGCACTCCGTCTCGCGCTGCGTGCGGTACGCCGTCAAGAGTTCGACCGTGTAAGCGTCGATCGCGATGCGCCGCTTTTGGCCGGACTTGGTGGACTTCTCGCGGGTCGAGCCCCCGCTCTGCATGTAGCTGCGTTCGACGGTCATGACGCCGCGGGCGAGATTCAGGTCGGACCAGCGAAGCGCGCACATCTCGCCGCGGCGGCAGCCCGTCACGATTGTCAGCCAGAGGAACATGCCCCAGATCGGATCGCCCCAGGCGTCGTTGAGCACCGCGGCGACTTCCTCGGCCGACGGAGGGTCGGGTTCGGAGCGTTGGAACGAGGGCGGCTCGGCCATCGCCGCGCAGTTAACGCTCAAGTACCGCCACCGCACAGCTCGGTCGAACGCTGCTCTCAGGATGAAGTGGATCTGCCGTACGGACGAGGCCGACAAGGGCTTGCACGTGTGGTCCGCGGCCGGCCGCGCGCAGAGGAGGTTGCAGCGGCGAAGGCGCGCGTAGAACCGCTCCAGGAGCTCGGGGTCCAGCTTGCCAACGGTACGTTCGCCGAACGTCGGCCGGATGTACAGCCGAACCAGACCCGAATAGCGGTTCCGAGTCGTTTCCTCCAGCTCGGCGACCTCCAGCCACTTGTCGATCACCTCGCCGACAGTGATGGAGCTGCGCGGGTGACGTCCCTCGTCGACCTGGGTCAGTAGCTTCGTCAGCTCGATCTGTGCAAGCGCCCGGGTGTCGGCGGCCTTGCGTAGGTATCGAGGTTTGCCCGTGAGCGGGTCGGTTCCCGCGTAGACGACCGCACGGAAGCGTCCCTTGACCCGATCGGGGCGATCCTCGATCGAGCCGCGGTTCTTCCTGGCTGGACCGGCCATAAGAGCAGGATAGGGCCCGTTCATCCCCCAATCCATACCCCACTGGATCCGGAGCCCGTGCGCCGTGTTAGGTGTTGCCTGTTCAGCGGTGGTGCCCCCGGCAGGATTCGAACCTGCGACACACGGTTTAGGAAACCGATGCTCTATCCCCTGAGCTACGAGGGCTGATGGCAGCGATCTTAGCGGCCGAGGTGCGGGGCGACCGGGCGGCTGCGCAGGACGACCGTGGTGCCGGTCGGCGTCCCGTCGATCGTGCACTCGTCGGCGCAGGTGCGCATGATCAGCAGTCCGTGGCCGCGGCGGGTGGGGCCGCCGACGGGTGGGCGCCAGGCGCCATGGTCGCGAATGGTGAGTTCGGCGCAGCGGTAGCTGTCGTCGGTGGTGACGATCGTGGTGTGCAGTTCGACGGGGCCGGGGTGGTCGAGTTCGTGGATGGTCACGCCGTAGCCGTGCTGCACGCTGTTGCTCACCGCCTCGCTGGCGGCGAGCAGCAGTTCCTCGGCCTGGGCGGGGGGCCAGCGGTGCTCGCCGAACCAGTGTCGGAGGCGGTCGCGGGCTATGGACGGCGCCGACCAGTCGGCACCCAGCGCGAAGCCGAGCCGGGTCGCCGCGGACGTGTGGGCGGCGTCGGGGCGGGCTGGTCGCCCATCCTGGTCTGAAGGCGGAACCACGGGGCGAGTCTGGTCCTCACGCGTCGACTGCGCAGGCGGGAGCTGTTCGACGGGCGCGTCGTCGGCCAGAGCGTCGCTGGTGGTGCCGTAGAGCGCGAGGACCGCATCGAGGCCGACGATCTCGATCGGCCGGATGACCGGGCGGGTGTTGTCGACAACGACCCGCAGCGGTTGGTGGCCCGGGTGGTGCACGGCCTCGGCTGCGCTGTCGAACAGCGTGCGCAGCCCGGGGGAGCCGAGGAAGCGGACGGCGGTCAGGTCGATGATGAGCAGCCGGCCGTCGAGCCGGGCGAAGGCGGCTCCGAGGGCGACGCGCAGGCGGTGGGCGGTGAGGCCGTCGACGTCCCCCTCGACCTCGACGATCACGGCGTCGTGCCGGTCGGCGCTCCTGATCGTCAGGAGTTGCTCGCGGGACGGTGCCCGCGCCGTGACATCGCCGCCGTCGGGGGTGTGCTCGTCACCGGCCGGCCCCGCATCAGGAAATCCTACTGGCCCGGCAGCCGAGAGAACTCCAGCGACATACGGGGAGTCCGCCCCGAGATGCTGGCGTGGCGGACCGACGGGCCCAGCCCCATGGTCCGTCGCGCCGGGCGAGGGAAGGATCGTGTCCTCGGGGTCGGAGACCGTCCGCACACGCCGGTGGTCGGGTTCGCGAATGTGGCCCGGCTGATCGGCGCGTTCGTCCCGCTGCTGCGCGGGATCGTCCTGCCGGGTGCACTGCCACCCGCGACCCCGTCCCGCTCGACGAGATCACCGCCCGGCCCACGGCGGCACCGGCGCTCGACCGGCTCTCGCCTCATCTCGCGAGCACCCACGCTCGAAGCGTTCGTGGGGAACTGGCCTATTGACCCCAGGGCGCCGAGGACGGCCGGGTGGACAGGTACACGCAGGCGTCGTTCGCCATCTCGGACACCGTCGATGTGCCCTCGGCGCGTGCGCGGTCCACGATCACGCTGAGCGCGTCGTTCTGGGCTGACGTCAGGCCCATTTCCTGGTAGTCGTAGCCGGTGTTGGTTCCACGCAGTTGTTCGCCGGCCCAGTAGGCGAGCTGGCTCGTGCACGCGGTGACCGGATCGGCGAGCGGCGAAGACGGGGCAGTGACGGGCGCGGCGGTGGTGACCGGCGCCGGGGCGCAGCCACCTGCGACGAGTACGACCAACACGGTCCCGGCGACCGCCGATCTCCAGCTCATGCCCGACATTCTGCGCTACGATGATCCGTTGCCACGTCGCATGTGGGCCGGCAGGAGCGACGTCTCGGTGCGGTGCCGGTGTTACCCAGCGCCAGTTCGACGAGCGTGTCTCCGACCAGCACGACCGGTCGCACATCGGCCGGTGCCGGCGCCGCACAGCCCACTCTCAGGCAGGTCTCAGATCGACCGTCCACACTGGCGCAATGCGCATTCTCGTGGTGGACGACGACCGCGCCGTCCGCGATTCGTTGCGCCGCTCGCTGGCGTTCAACGGCTACCAGGTGGAGCTGGCGAACGACGGCCAGGCGGCGCTCGACGCCGTCCTGTCCCAGCGGCCGGACGCGATGGTGCTCGACGTGATGATGCCGCGCCTGGACGGGCTGGAGGTGTGCCGGCGGCTGCGCAGCGGCGGCGACGACCTGCCGATCCTCGTGCTCACCGCCCGCGACGCCGTGTCCGACCGGGTGGCCGGGCTCGACGCCGGCGCCGACGACTACCTGCCCAAGCCCTTCGCGCTGGAGGAGCTGCTGGCGCGCCTGCGGGCGTTGTTGCGCCGCCGCACGCCCGAGGACATCGCGGCGAGCGCCGCCGGGTTCAGCAAGCCGCTGGAGTTCGTCGACCTGAGCCTCGACCCCGCGACCCGTGACGTCCGGCGCGGCGAGCGTCCGATCTCGTTGACCCGGACCGAGTTCTCGCTGCTGGAGCTGTTGTTGGAGCACCCGCGCCGGGTGCTCACCCGCGCCCAGATCCTCGAGCAGGTGTGGGGCTACGACTTCCCGACCACCGGCAACGCGTTGGAGGTCTACATCGGCTACCTGCGCCGCAAGACCGAGGCCGACGGCGAGACGCGCCTGATCCACACCGTCCGGGGCGTCGGGTACGTGCTGCGCGACACCCCGCCACCGTGAGCGAGCGGGCGAGATCGCGCGTCGACACCGTGAGCTCCGCCCACACCGGCCACGTCCGCGCCGACGGGTCGACCGCCCGGTTCGAGGTGCTCGACCGATTCTCGCTGCGCTCGCGCATCGGCATCCTCGCGGCGATGGTGTCCGCGCTGGCCGTGGTGCTGGTGTCGGTCGCGGCGTTCGTGACGGTCCGGGCCAACATCCTCGGCACCCTCGACAGCAACCTGCTGCAACGCGCCACCGCGGCCGCGCAGAGCGAGCTCGTCGACCCCCAGCAGCTGGTCCGCGTCCCCACCGACGTGTTCGGCGCCGGTGACATCCGGCTCGCGCTGTTCCTTGCGTCCGGGCGCGGCTACTCGGCGGAGGGGGCGTCGTCGGCGCCGCCACTGGGCGGCGACGAGCTGGCGGTCGCGCAGGGACTCGTGGAGTCCTCGGCCCGCACGGCGGTGCAGGACGGCGACAGCTACCGGGTGGTGGCCGTCCCGGCGGGGGCGGGGCAGGCGTTGGTGATCGCGCAGCGCCTCGAACCCACCCAGCAGGTGCTCACCAAGCTCGGCGTCGCGCTGCCCATCGTCGGCGGCATCGGGGTGGTGCTCGCCGCGCTCGCCGGGGTGGCCGTCGCCCGGGCCGGGCTGCGTCCGGTCGACCGGCTGACCGCCGCCACCGAACGGGTCGCCGCCACCGGTGACCTGCGGCCCATCCCCGTCGACGGCTCCGACGAGCTGGCCCGGCTCACCCACAGCTTCAACGACATGCTCGGCGGCCTGGCGGCGTCGCAGGAACAGCAACGACGTCTCGTCGCCGACGCCGGACACGAGCTGCGCACCCCGTTGACGTCTATGCGCACCAACCTGGAGCTGCTCATCGCCGCGAGCCGGCCCGACGCCCCCCCGCTGCCCGACGCCGACCGCGCCGAGATCCTCACCGACGTCCAGGCCCAGGTCGAGGAGCTCTCGACGCTGGTCGGCGATCTGGTGGAGCTGGCGCGCGACGATACCCCGCTCGTCGTCCACGAGCCGGTGGAGCTCACCGACGTGGTGCTGCGGGCGCTGGAGCGGGCTCGGCGACGTGCCGGGGACGTCGAGTTCGTGCCGGACCTGGTGCCGTTCACGCTGGTCGGTGACACCACCGCGCTGGAACGGGCGGTGCTCAACCTGCTCGACAACGCCGCGAAGTGGAGCCCGCCCGGCGGCGCGGTGCGGGTGCAGCTGCGACCGGTGGACGAGTGGTCGGTGGTGCTCGAGGTGGCCGACGCCGGTCCGGGCATCGCCGAGGAGGACCTGCCACGCGTTTTCGACCGCTTCTACCGCTCGGTGACGTCCCGGACGATGCCCGGCTCCGGCCTGGGACTCGCGATCGTTCGGCAGGCCGCAGCACGCCACGGCGGTGCCGTGTGGGCCGGGCGGGCGCCGGAGGGCGGCGCCCTGCTGGCCATGCAGCTGCCCGGGCGACTCCAGCACGCCTGAACGGGGGACGGCGGCGTCCGTCTCGGTGATTCCGACGGGGGGAGCCGCTGGCGTTCGGAGCAGCGTCCGCCCGCGGGATGGCGTCGGATGGAGGCATCTGATCTGCTGGGCGCGTCGCCGGATCGTGGTGCCCCACGCCGGTGGCGACAGCCGCGTCGGCGCCGCGACCCCCTCCCGGCGTCGGCGCGGCCCCGGTGTGCCAATGCCCCGGAAGGCGCGTTCGCCGGTCCGCCACGGTGAGTCGTCGGTCCGCCACGGTGAGTCGCCGATCCGCCACAGCGAGGCCGTCGACCCGACGCGGCGGGTCCGCAGATCCGACGCGCGAGTTCGGCGATCCGGCTACGCCGCGAGTTCGGCGATCCGGCTACGCCGCGAGTTCGGCGAAGCTCCGTTCGCCCCGGTAGAGCAGGGTGGTGCGCAGGCCCGCGCCGCGCGTCAGCTCGGGCAGGGCGGCGGTGCCGGCGGTGGCCCACGGGAACGGATGTCCGACGTCCGTGCGGCAGCGCACCCGCGCCTCGCCGCGCCACAGCCCGGCGCTGCCGGCGTCGAGCTCCACGAGGACCGTCCCCCCGGGCCGGATCAGCCGGGCCGCGCGGCGCAACAGCCGCACGGGGTCGCCACCGATGCCGACGTTGCCGTCGGCGAGCAGCACGTGGTCCCAGTCGCCCTCGTCGGGCAGCGGCCCGAACACGTCGGCCTGGACGGCGCCGGCGCCGCGTAGGCGGCAGGCGGCGATGGCCTCGTCGGCCATGTCGATGCCCAGCGCCTGGACGCCCCGGGCGGCGAGCGCCTCGACGAGCCGCCCCGGCCCGCAGCCGAGATCGATGGTGGTACCGCTGCAGCGGTTCAGCAGCCAGCCGTCCTCACCGGAGGCGGGCGCGTGCCAGCGCGCCACGTCGAGCAGGTCGATGGCTCCGTCACTCCGCATGAGCTCGGCATCGTGGCCGGTCAGCGGCTCGGCAAAGGCCGTCACCCGACGGCTCCTTCATGGGCGTTCAGGACGGCCGCGGCGAAGCGGGTGCCGGGCGCGTCGGCGGCGACGGCCAGCGCGTCGGCCACGGTGTCCACATCGGACAATGCGGGCAGCAGCGCCACCCTGAGCCCGCCGCCGCGCAGGGCGGCGAGGGTGGCGGCGCCGGTGTCGTCGCGGGAGGTGGGGACGTCGGCGATGAGGGCGGCGTCGGCGGGTCGGCGCAGGCCCAGAGCCCACCAGCCGCCGTCGAGCGCGGGCCCGAGGACGGCGTCGACTCCCGGCGCGGCCAGCTCGGCGGCGGCGGCGGCGAGCACGTCGGCGCCGACCTGTGGAGTGTCCATGCCGACCTGCAGCGTCGGGCCGGTGACCAGCGCGGCGGCGTCGAGGTGGGCGGCGGCGATGCGGGCGCCGAGCCCGTCACCGCGCTGTGCGACGACCGTGACGCCGTGCAGTGCCGACATCAGCTCGGCGCGCCGGGCTGCCCGGGAGAGATCGCCCGTCAGCGCGAGGACGAGGTGCCCGCCCGGGACGCCCGCGGCGGCATCGAGGGTGTCGAGCAGGGCCGCAGCTGCGACATCGGCGGCCTGCTCGGCGGTGAGCGGCGGGCACAGCCGTGTCTTGACCCGGCCGGGTTCGGGTGCTTTCGCCAGCACCACGACGACCGTCACCGCAGCACCCCCGCCATGTCACGGGCGGCGCGCAGCGTGCCGCGCACCGAGCCGGAGACCTTGGACCGGCCACCGGTGCGGGGCCGGTAGGTCACGTCGATCTCGGTGATTCGCCATCCCGCCGCGCCCGCGCGCACCAGCAACTCCAGCGGGTAACCGAACGCGCGGTCGGTGATGCCGAGGTCGAGCAGTGCCCGACGGCGGACGACCCGGATCGGCGCGATGTCGTGCACCGCAACCCCGCGGCGGCGCAGCAGGCCAGCGATCGCGGCGTTGCCGGCGCGCGCGTGCCACGGCCAGGCGCCGCGGCCCTCCGGGCACCGACGACCCGCGACGAGATCACAGGAGCCGAGCAGGTCGACCATCTCCGGCAGCGTCGCCGGGTCGAGCGAGCCGTCCGCATCGAGGAACGCGACGATCTCGGAGGTGCAGCCGAGGAGCCCGGCGTGCACGGCGGCGCCGTACCCGCGGCGCGATTCGTGGAGCACCGTAGCGCCGAGAGCGGCAGCCACCTGCGGTGTTCCATCGGTGGACCCGTTGTCGACCACGACAGCGTGGAAGCCGTGGGGGAGAGCATCCAGGACGCCGGGCAGGGCCTGCGCCTCGTCGAGGCAGGGCAGGACGACGTCGATCTCGCCAAGCATGATCGGAAGCTAGGCCGTCACGACCAACGCTGCTCGATGAATTGGCTTACCGACCGATGACATCACTCCGTGGGACATGCGGTGCTTACGATTCATCTCGGATCGACGGTTCGATGGTCCTCGCCGCTATCGTCGAGTGGTGCAGGATCAGCGATGACCGACCGCCCACTCGCCCTCATCGTCGACGACGACATCACGGTTCGTGACGTCGTCACCCGCTACCTGGATCGCGCCGGGTACCGCGTCGACGTGGCGGGCGACGGCGAGGCGGCGCTGCGCGCGGTGGCCGAACGCCTGCCCGACGTCGTCGTGCTCGATCTGATGCTGCCGCGGCTGGGCGGACTGGAGGTCTGCCGCCGGCTGCGGCGCGACTCCGTGGGCGTGCCCATCGTCATGCTCACGGCCCTGGGCGAGGAGGAGGACCGCGTACTGGGCCTGGAGCTGGGCGCCGACGACTACGTCACCAAGCCGTTCAGTCCCCGCGAACTGGTGCTGCGCGTCGCCTCGGTGCTGCGTCGCTCGCGCGAGCAGCCCGCCCGGGACGCCGGCTCCGAACCGGTGCTCGACGGCGACCTGCGCGTCGACGTCCTGGGACGCCGGGCGTCCATGGGCGAGCGCGAGCTGGCGCTGACCGTGCGCGAGTTCGACCTGCTCGCGTTCCTCGTCCGCCGCCCCGGTCAGGTCTTCACGCGCGGTGAGCTGCTCGAACGCGTCTGGGGCTGGGACTTCGGCGACCAGTCCACGGTCACCGTCCGCGTGCGGCGGCTGCGGGAGAAGATCGAGACCGACCCGACGACACCGACGCGCATCGCGACCGTATGGGGCGTCGGCTACCGCTACGACGGGGCCGAGGGATGACCGAGATCCTGGCCGTGGTCCCGGTGGCGTTGCTGCTGTCGCTCCCCGTCGCGCTGCTGGGCGCGGCCCTGCTCCACCGGATGCGGACGCGCTCCATCACCGCCGCCACCACCGTGCCGGTACTGGTGCCGGTGCTGGCCACGCTGGCCGGGGTGATCGGCACCAGTGGGTTCATGTACACCCCGCAGCTCGCGATCATCGTGACGGTCTGTTTCGTGGTCGCCGCCGTCACCGTGCCGGCCGCGCTGGTGCTGGGCCGTGGGATCGCCAAGGACGTCATGTGGCTGCACGACGCCCACGAGGCCGAGCGCGCGGCGGAGAAATCGCGGCGCGAGCTGGTGGCGTGGATCAGCCACGACCTGCGCACGCCGCTCGCGGGCATCCGGGCGATGAGCGAGGCCGTCGCGGACGGCGTGGTCGACGAGCCCGACGAGGTCGCCGTCTACGCCCGGCGGATCCTCGGCGAGACCGAGCGGCTGACCGGCATGGTCGAGGACCTGTTCCAGCTCTCCCGGATCACCTCCGGCGCCCTGCGGCTGTCGCTCTCGGCGGTGCCGCTGCACGATGTCGTGTCCGAGGCGGTGGCCGTCGAGGGCGTGGCGGCGGCCGGCAAGGGCGTGGCGGTGGGCGCCGAGGAGCACGGCGAGTGGCCCGTCGTCGCGGGCAGTGACCCCGAGCTGGCCCGCGTCGTGCGCAACCTGCTCTCCAACGCCATCCGCCACACCCCGCCGGACGGGGCCGTCGTCGTCGCCGCCGGCGTCCGCGACGACCGGGCCTGGCTGCGCGTCGACGACGGCTGTGGCGGCATTCCCGACGACGAGCTGGACCGCGTGTTCGATGTCGCCTTCCGCGGCGCGGTGGCGCGCACCCCCGACCAGGCCTCCCGCGGCGGCCTGGGGCTGGCGATCGCCCGCGGCATCGTCGAGGCCCACCACGGGGAGATCCACGCCCGCAACCACGGGCCCGGCTGCCGGTTCGAGATCGAGCTGCCGCTGGCGTCGGCAGGTCTTACCAAGTCCTGACGGGGGAGTGACGGTCCGCGTTTCGACGGAGGTCGATGTTGCGCAGGGCCCTACGGTCGGCCGCATGCGCTCACTTCTCGCCACAGTCGGCCGCGGCGTCGCCGCCGGCCTGGTCGGCGGCTTCCTGCTGACCACGGTGCAGGCCCTGGCACGCCTGGTGCTCGGCGTGTCCCCGCCCGCCGAACTGATCGGCGACCGGATCGCCCCGCTGCTCACCATCGACCAGTTCTTCGGCCTCTTCGGGCTGCTCGGGGGCTACAACGGCCTCAAGCAGTCGGGCATCCTCGGCGGCACGAGCGGGCAGATCGTGGTCGGCCTCGTCATCGCGGTCGCCGTCGCGTTCGCGGCCCGGCACTCGGCCCGCCGTGCCTGGCGGCTGCTCGTGCTGCTCACCACGCTGCTGTTCCTCGCCGCGGTCGCCGTGCTGTGGCCGATCCTGTCCACCAACTACGTGGGATTCGCGCCCGGCCCAGCGCGGCTGGTCACGATCGTCACGATGGCCGTCGGGTTTGCGCTCCTGGGGGCGGCGATCGGGGTGGTGCTGCGGGTGCTCGGCGCGTTCCCGGCCGTCGTCCCCGCGCGGGGGCTGATCACGGCCGGGGGCGGCGGAGAGCCCCCGGCCCAGCCGGAGCCGTCGCAGGTGGCTAGGCGCGCGGTGCTCGCCAGCGGCGTCGGGATCGTCGGGGTCGGGCTGGCCGCGGCGACCGTCGCACAGGGCACGGTCCTGTTCGACCGCGCGACCTTCACCTACGACGGCAAGCGCGTCGTGGGGCCCACGATCAGCCCGATCACGCCCAACGAGGACTTCTACTCCGTCACCAAGAACGTCGTCGATCCCCGGGTGAACGTCGACCGCTGGGGCATCTCCGTCAACGGTGCTGTGAACTCCGGGCAGAGCTGGGACCTCGCCGCGCTGCGCGCGATGCCGCAGACCGTGCAGGAGACCACGCTGTGCTGCATCAGCAACGGCGTCGGCGACGGCCTGATGAGCAACGCCGTCTGGGCGGGAGTGCCGCTGGCCGACCTCATCACCGCGGCCGGGCCGTCCGACGACACGGTGGAGGTGCTGCTCACCGGCGTCGACGGCTTCAGCGACACGTTCTCCATCGCCAAGGCCATGGACCCCACCACCCTGCTCGCTGTGCAGATGAACGGCGTCGACGTGCCGCAGCGCCACGGCTACCCGGCCCGGCTCGTCGTGCCCGGCATGTTCGGTGAGAAGAACCTCAAGTGGATCACCAATGTCGAGCTGGTGACCAAGGAGACCAAGGGCTTCTACGAGACGCAGGGGTGGGGCCCGAACTTCGAGGTGCCCAACCGCTCACACGTCACCAGCCTGCAGAAGGGCGCGATGGCACGCCGCCAGGACAACACGGTGCTCTCGGGCATCGCGTTCGGCGGCAACCGGGGCGTGGCGCGCGTCGAGGTCAGCGTGGACGGGGGCAGCACCTGGTCGGACGCGCGCATCACCTACCCGGGCACCCGCCTGTCCTGGGCGCTGTGGGCCTACGACTGGCGCCCGGCCGCGACGGGTCCGGTCACGCTCGTCGTCCGGATGACCGACGCGACCGGGCAGCCGCAGACCGCCGACGAGCGACCCACCGTCCCGATGGGAGCCACGGGCTACCACAAGGTCGACGTGACGGTGGTCTGAGCGCATCTCGCGCCGTCACGCCGCGCCGCCCGCCCCCCATCGACGTGGGGCGGGCGGTCGGCGCGGGTCAGGACGCCCGGCCGCGTCGATCAAGACCGCCGCCGCGGCGACCACCGGCGTCGTCGGAGCCTCGGCGCCGAGGACGAGCCGCTTCGCCATCGCGCTGTCGAACAGGGCCATGAGCTGCCACGACAACGCGTCGGGATCGCGCAACCCCGCGGCGTCGGCACGTTCACTCACCCACGCACGCAGCCCCTCCTTGTGCCGCCGTGCGACCTCGCGGGCGGGCTGCGGACCGGGTGCACGAGCGTGGCTGGAATATCGTCGCGACCGCGCGGGATTCCCGGACCCTCGCCGACCTGCCGATCAAGCGGCTCGGCGCGCTGGGGTCGCGCC
>JAYSXW010000253.1:0-40950 GCA_043716935.1 Pseudonocardia sp. | reverse complement strand
TCATCCCCCCATGACTCGATGCGTCCGGCGCTGTCGGTCCGCTCGCAGCCGACTACGCACCACACCCCGCTCCCCTGCACCCGCTCGAGGCGGACGAGGACACCGCTCGCGGGCTGGCCATGAGCCACGTCCCACACCTGAGTAGTGACCCGCATCTGTGCCCCGCTCCTCGTGGTCGAGTCTCGGGACCGGGCCCATCCGCGGTCTATCGGTGAGCTATTGGTTCGGGGTTCAGGATCCCGTAACACAGTCTGCGTTGACGGGTATCGTGGATCTGCGGCTAAGCTTGACCACGGCATTGAAGCTTGGGGGCTGCCGAATGGAGTACCGAGCACTCGGCCCTTTGGCGGTACTCCGAAACGACGTACCGGTCGACATCGGCGGCCCGCGGCAGCAGATAGTGTTGGCGATGTTGCTACTGGAAGCGGGTCGGGTCGTCCCGATCGACCGGTTGGTCGACGCCGTCTGGAGTTCGAGGCCGCCGGCCACCGCCCGTAGCCAGATTTACATCTGCATGTCGTCGTTACGACGGCTACTCACCGCGAACCGGGCATCGAGTGCGTTGGTCACCCGCCAACCCGGATACGTACTGACTCTGGGTGACGACAGGCTCGACATCCTGACCTTCGCGGATTTCGTGGCCCGGGGCCGGCTGCGCGCGGCCGCCGACGAGCCGGGGCCGGCGATCGACCTGTTCCGGGCCGCGCTGGCCCTGTGGCGTGGCACCCCGTTCGCCGGGCTCGCCTCCACCAGCACGATCGTCGGCGACCACGCCGTGCGGCTGGAGGAGCACCGCTCTGCCGTGCTCAACGACTGCGTCGAGCTCGAACTGTCCCTCGGCCAGCACGTGCAGCTCATCAGCGAGCTTCGCGGGGAGATCGAGCGCGATCCTCTGCGGGAGAGCACGCGCGGCCAGCTGATGACGGCGCTGTACCGGGCGGGGCGCCAGGCCGACGCCCTGCGCGAATACCGGGCCGCCCGCGAGATGTCGGTGAGCGAGCTCGGCCTCGAGCCCAGCGACGAGCTCCGCCGGCTGGAGCAGCGCATCCTGCGCGGCGACCCGGCCCTGAATCTGTCCTCCATGGCCATCGAGGTGTCGCTCCCCGACCCACCGGAGCGGCCTGTCGTGGTGCCGCGGTTGTTACCGGCCCCCGTCACCGACTTCACCGGCCGCGTGGCGGAGTCCCACCGGCTGGTGGAGCACCTGAGCGCGGCTCCGGGGGCGGACAGCTTCTCGGTGCCGGTGGTGCTCGTGACCGGTCCGGGCGGAATCGGGAAAACCTCCCTGCTCCTGCACGTGGCGCACCGGCTCACCGGCACCTACCCGGGCGGCCAGCTTTACGCCGACCTGCACGACGAACCGGGCCCCGCCACCGCCGGACGGATCCTGGAACGGTTCCTGAAAGCGCTCGGCCATCCCGCGAACGAGATGCCCGAGGACCCCGACGAACGAGGCGAGTTGTACCGCAACCTGCTGGCGGGGAGGCGTCTGCTGGTCTGTCTCGACGACGTGCGCTCGGAGAACCAGATCAGGATGCTGATGCCCGGTACGGCCGGCTGCGCGGTGGTCGTGAGCAGCCGCCGCCGGCTCACCGCGGTGCCTGGCGCGCTCCGGATCCAGCTCGCCGCCTTCCACGCGGAGGACTCGCTCCATCTGCTCGAGCTGGTCGTCGGCGCCGAACGGATCGCCTCCGACATCGCGGGCGCACGAGCGCTCGCACGTGCCTGCGGCAACCTCCCGCTCGCCGTCCGGATCGTCGCCGCCCGGCTGGCTGCCCGTCCCCACTGGCAGCTCTCCGCGCTCGCCGACCGCCTGTCGGACGAGGACACCCGGCTCAACGAGCTGCAACACGGGGAACTGGCTGTCCGCGCGAGCGTGTCCGTCACCTACGACAACCTCAGCGAGGCGGCTCGAGGACTGTTCCACCTGCTCAGCCTGCTCGACATCCCCGACTTCGACGCCTGGGTCGCCGGCGCGCTCCTCGGCACGTCCGAGACCGACGCCGAGGACATCCTCGAGGAACTCATCGACATGCACCTCGTCGACACACAGCCGGCCAACGCCCGGCCCCGATACCGATTCCACAACCTCGTCCGGGCCTTCGCCCGCGAACAGGCCGGCCGGCAGGTGCCCACCGCTGCCCGCCACGCGGCGCTGAGCCGCGCACTGGGGACGCTCCTGTTCCTCTGCGGGAAAGCGCACAACCAGGCCTACGGCGGCGACTACCTCATGGTCCACGGCACGGCCGAACGGCGCGCCCTCACCCCGGCACTGGTGGACGTGGTCGTCGCCGACCCGCTGGCCTTCTACGACCGCGAACACGCCACGATGGTGGCGGGGGTGCGCCAGGCCGCGGCGATGGGTGCGCACTCCATCGCCTGGGAGCTAGCGCTGTGCGCAGTCACGGGTTTCGAGGCGCACTTCCGGCTGCAGGACTGGTGCGACACCCACGACGTCGCGCTGCGAGCGGCCCGCCGGCACGACGACCGGCTCGGGGAGGCCGCGATGCTCTACTCGCTGGGCTCGCTGCGCGTGCTGGAACAACGCCTGCCCGAGGCCGACGAGCTCCTCAGTGCCGCCCAGGACATCTTCGAGAAGATCGGGTCCCGCCAGGGCGCGGCCCTCGTACTCCGCAACCTGGCCTATGTGAACCAGCTCCGCGGGCAGGCGGACCTCGCCCGCGAACGCGGCCAGGCCGCGCTGGAGATCTTCCGCGCCGTCGACGATCTCGTCGGGCAGGCCAGCGCGATGCGGAACCTGGCTCAGGTCGAACTCGACGACGGGCAGTACGACGCCGCGCTGCTCCTTCTCAAGGAGGCCGCCGGTATCTGCCTCAAGCTGCAGAACCGACGGATGTCGGCACAGGTACTGCACCGGCTGGCCGAGACGCTGATGCTGATCGGCGACCTCGAGCAGGCCGAGACCGTCTTCGGGCAGGTGCTGGATCTCGTGCGGACGACCCAGGACCAGGTCGGGGAGTCCTACGCCCTGCTGGGGGCCGGGCTCGTGGCCCTCCGGCGGTCCCGGTACTCCGCCGCCACCGGGATGTTGCGCCGGGCCGAGCAACTCGCCGTCAACACCGGCGAACAGCGCGTTCGCGGGCGCATCGACCTCGGGATGGGCGAGATACTGCTCGCCGCGGGCCGGCGCGACGAGGCGCTGCTGCTGCTCGAGCGGGCCGCGAAACGCTTCCAGGACCAGTCGACACCCGTCTACGAGGCGCGCGCGCTCCTCCTCATCAAGGAGGCCCGGCTCGAGGCCGGAGTGCTCCAGAACAACGGGTCCAGGCTCGTCGAATGACGGCCGCGCGCCGAAACGAGGCTCACCAGATCAGGTTCGTGGGGCTCGCCGCGGCCGAGGTGGCGGGCGCCGCCAGTACTGAGGTCGCTGCACCTCCCGCAAAAATCGACATCGTCGCGACGGCAACCAGAATGGCCAGGCAGAATCGACGCATTGAACTCTCCATTGGCTCTGTGATGACCAGGTGGTGCATCAATGCAACAAATTTACGACGACCTCCTATTGATCGCCTATCACCCAGGAACAGTCGACGAAGATGATCACCTCAACCACCGGAGGATTCGCTGACCAGGCAGAACGCTGGCAAGGGTGAGTGGAACGGGGTGACCGACCGGCCACCGCGGATCGTCCGAAGCGGCGCGTCTATCGGTCGCCGCCCATCGGCGGACCATCACCTGGGCGCCCGGCGCGCAGGAAGTTGCGGCCGGCCGGCCGGAACGTAGTAATGTGTCCCTCATCCGTTCCCGACCGCGCTGAGCTGCGCCCGTCGACCCGGGCAGTCCGCCGCAATTGACCCATGATTGGACAACACGATGAGCGAACTCGTCCTATCGCCGATCCGCCGGTCCGGAAATACACCATCATGACGACAACCGAACTCAACGTGCGACTGCTCCTCGCCGTCGCCGTCGTGATCATCGGGGTCCAGGCGGTCGGCTGGCTCGTGTCCCGCATCGGTCAGCCCAGAGTGATCGGGGAGATCGTCGCCGGCGTACTGCTCGGACCAAGCCTGCTGGGCCTCGTCTTGCCCGCGACCGCGGCCTACCTGTTCCCCGGCCCGGTGGTCGACGGACTGCGGATCCTGTCGCAGTTCGGCCTGGTGCTGTTCCTGTTCCTGGTCGGGCTCCACCTGGACCTGCCGTCGCTGCGCGGGAGTGGTCGCACGGTGATCGCAGTGTCCCAGGCCTCCATCATCGTGCCGTTCGGCCTGGCGATCGGGCTGGCCGCGCTCGTGTACCCAGAGTTCGGTGCGGAGGTCAACCCGGTCGGCTTCAGCGTCTTCCTGGGCAGCGCCCTGTCAGTCACAGCACTGCCGGTGCTGGCGCGGATACTCGCCGACGTCGGCCTCGACCGGGACCGCATCGGGGTGATCAGCCTGGCGTGCGCCGCGATCAACGACATCGCGGCGTGGTGCCTCATCGCGATCGTCGTCGCGGTGATCGGCGCGACGGCCCCGTTCGGCGCCGTGACCACCGTCGCCCTCGCCACCGCTTTCGTCGTTGTGATGCTCCTAGTCGTGCGGCCCCTGCTCGCCCGCCTGCCCGACCTGCCGATCTGGGCCGTGCTCGTCGCCGCCGCGGTCAGCGCGTGGACCGCTGAGCAGATCGGTGTCCACGCGATCATCGGCGCCTTCATTGCCGGGCTGGTCATGCCCCGGCGTGCCCGCTGGCAGCAAGAGACCCACGACCGGCTCGACGTGGTGGTCCGCAACCTGCTGCTGCCGATCTTCTTCTTCGTCGCTGGGCTCAGCGCCCGCGTCGACCAGCTCACCACCTCGGCGCTGCTGTTGACGGTGGCGGTCATCGCCGTCGCTATCGCCGGGAAACTCGGAGCGGCGACGGTGGCCGCCCGGCTGGCGGGCGAGCGCTGGTCGGACTCGGTGACCCTCGGGGTGCTCATGAACACCCGCGGGGTCACCGAGCTCGTCATCCTCAACCTAGGCCTGCAACTGGGCATCATCGACACCACCGTCTACACGGTGATGGTACTGATGGCCCTCGTCACGACACTGATGACGGCCCCACTCCTCGCGTACCTGGCGCGACTCGTCGGCCGTGACCAGGCAGCCCTGGCTGGTCACGTGCGACCCTCACACGGCGACCAGTAGCGTGTCGCCTCTAACATTTGACTGGGATGCGGTAGATCGGTTGCGGCAGCTTCCCTCCCCCTGCCGCGAGGACGTGTCATGTCCATGTCGACGTTGCCGCCGGTGGTGCTGAACGCCGATGAGCGTGAGTGGTTGACCAGGGTGGTCAGGACTGGCGCGCATCCCGCGCAGGAGGTCTGTCGCTCCCGGATCTTGCTGGAGCTCGACGACAGTCGTCGACGGCCCGCCGGTCGTCGGGAGATGGCTGATCGGGTCGGGGTCGATCCCGCCACGATCACCAACGTGGCCAGGGTCTATGCCGAGCGTGGCGGTGATGTCGTGGCAACGATCCAGCGGAAGAAGCGTCTCACACCACCGGTCGAGCCGAAGATCACCGGTGAGGTCGAGGCCCGGTTGATCGCACTGGCCTGCTCGAACCCACCGCAGGGTCATGCCCGCTGGTCTCTGCGGCTGCTGGAGAAACACATCGCGTTGGTCGCCGACATCCCGGACATGGACCACTCGACCATCGGGCGGGTCTTAAAAAAAACGGCGCTTCGTCCTCATCTGAAGAAGTGCTGGACCATCCCGCCGAAGGCGAACGGCGAGTTCGTCGCGAGGATGGAAGACGTCCTCGCGGTCTACGCACGCCTCCACGACCCGGCAGTCCCCGTGATCTGCATGGACGAGAAGCCCTACCAACTCCTCGACCACGCCCGAACCCCGATCCCAGCCAGCTCCGGCAGCGACCTCAAGGTGGACTCCGAGTACATCCGTTGTGGGACCTGCTCGATCTTCGTCTGGGTCGAGCCCCTCGCCGGTCGCCGTCGGGTAATCGCCCGTGAGCGGCGGACCCGTGTGGCCCCACTCCATCGGCTCGCTGTACGAGGCGTTCGACCCGGCCAAGGCGTTCACCCTGGCCCAGCGACTCGAGATCCACCACACCCCCAAGCACGGGTCCTGGCTCAACATCGCCGAGATCGAACTCTCCGCCCTGACCCGCCAGTGCCTCGACCGCCGCATCGCTGACCTGGATGTCCTCAACACCGAACTCGCCGATCGCCGCGACCGGTGTCCCCGAGCTCGACGCCGTCGCGCGGCGGACCCGGATCGAGCTGCCGCGTCCTCGCCGCACGATCTGGGCCAGGGTCTGACCCTCGTGATCGCCCGGCTCGTGGCCGCGGATGAGGACACCGTCCGCGACGTGATCCATGCGTTCAACGAGCGGGGGCTCGCGGCGCTGGACAGCCGCGCCCCAGATCAAGCCGCCACGCCGAGCTGGATCACAGCGCAGCAGCCATCGACGGGTCCTGAGCGCGGTCGCGCCCGTTCACGCCGGGTCCGTGCTCCAAATTTGCTTCAGACCCTGCCGTCAATGAGTTGGGGGCATGACCACTTGGAAAGTCGACAGCTCCGGCGTCGTACGCAGGCTCCGGCACGATCAGGGGGGCCGGTCATCCGGGCCGCGAGGTTCGCGGTGACCGGGTCCGAGCTGACCACGACCGCCCCGGTGACGCCGGCGGCGCGGGAGTACGCCCTGCAGTGGCTCGGCCGCCTCCAGCACCTGGCGACGCTGAGCGACCACGACCGCGAGGCCCTCCACGCCCTCCTCCGTCCGCCCGCCGGTGGACTCGCCCTCGCTCCCCGCGCATCCCGGACCGTCTGGGTGGCCACCCCCGACCAGCAGCTGGAGCAGGTGTGAACTCCCGCGCCGGCGCTGACCGGCGCTCATCCGGCGTCGACGCGGGGCCGCGCGGACCGGGGCGAGCGGGCCTCCGCGGCGGCGACCTCGCGCAGGTGCAGAGCGACGAGCTCGTCGAGCCGGTAGCGGGGCGGATCGACCGAGGCGTGCACCGTGACGAGCACGTTCGCGCAGATCAGGCCCTCGATCAGCAGGTCGGCGCGGGCGGGCGGCAGGCGCAGGAGCCGGGCGATCGACTCCGCCGCGAGCAGGCGGGGACCCGCTGAGGCGATCAGCAGCGCGGCGCGGCGCTCCTCGGGCGAGAGCCCGGCACAGGTCGCGCCCAGCGCGTCCCGCACCGAGCAGTCCCCCGCCACCATCTCGTCGAGCCGGGCGGCCGGGTCGGCGAGCCGGGAGGCGAGCACCCCGAGCGACTGCTCCGGCCGCACCGCCAGCCGCGTCGCCACGATCCGCAGCGCGCCCGGCATCCCCCCGCAGGCGCGGGCCAGCCGCTCGGCGTGCTCCGGTTCCCGCCGGAGCCGCTCCTGCCCCAGCAGGCTCGCCAGCACCTGTAGGGAGCCCTCGGGCGGCAGGGGGCCCAGGCGGCGCGACGCGACCCCGGCGAGGTCGGCGAGCCGGCGGCGGCTCACGACGAGGACCCGGCTGGCGCCCACGCCGGGCAGCAGCGGCCGCACCTGCGCGCTGTCGGCGACGTCGTCGAGGACGACCAGCACCGACCGGCGGGCGAGCAGCAGGCGGAGCAGGTGCGAGCGCCCGCACGGCCCGTGCGGCAGGTCGGCGGGCCGCACGCCCAGGCTGCCCAGCAGCGTGCCCAGCGCCTCGGTCGGGCACTCGGGGTCCGGTCCGCCGAGGCCGAGGTAGAGCAGGCCGTCCGGGAACCGCTCCTCCAGGCCGGCCGCGACGTGCAGCGCCACGGCGGTCTTCCCCGACCCGGCCAGCCCGCTCAGCGCGACGCCGACCGGGCGGTCCGGTGCGCTCAACGCGCGGCGCAGGTCGGCGACGGCGTCGGCGCGGCCCGCCACCGTCGGCCGGGTGGGCAGCGAGCACACGACGCCCCGCGGCGCCGGCGCGACCACGGGCCCGGGCGGGGACGGCGCCGACAGGGAGGACGCCGGCAGCGAGGGCACCGGCGGGAGCGGCGCTGACCGGGACGGCGCGGGCGGGGACGGCGCGGGCCGGACCCGGTCGTGCGCGGCGCGCAGCTCCGGTCCCGGCTCGGTCCCGAGGCCGTCCCCAAGCGCGGCGCTCGCCTCCTCGAAGGCCGCCAGCGCCTCCGACGCGCGCCCAGTGCGCTCCAGCACGAGCATCAGCCGGACCCAGGCCCGCTCGGCCAGGGGCCGTTCGGCCACCATCTCGCGGAGGCGGACGTCGAGGTCGTCGAACCGCCCCAGCGCAGTCCGGACGTCGGCCCAGGCGCTCAGGACGCTCCAGCGCCGCTCCTCCAGCGCGCGGACCTCCGCCTCGGCCCAGGAGCCCAGCTCGACACCCTCGAACGCGCGCCCACGCCACAGGTCCACCGCCTCGCCGAGGTGCGCGGCGGCGCGGTCGCGGTCCCGCCGGTGCAGCGCCTCGCGGCCCGCGTCGGCCAGGCGCCGGAAGTCGAGCAGGTCCAGCTCGCCGGGACGCACCTCGATCGCGTAGCCGCGCTGGTCACCGACCACCCGGACCCGGCCGTCGGACGCGGGCCCGAGCGCCCGGCGCAGGTCGGCGGCGTAGGTCCGGATGTTCGCGGAGACCGACGGCGGCGGGTGGTCGTCCCAGACGGCCTCCACGAGCATGCTCCGCGGCACCGGCCGGTTGGCGTGCAGCAGGAGCGCCGCGAGCAGCGCGCGGCGCCGCCCTCCCCGCACGGCGGACGGCGCGACGGTCCCGTCGCGCAGTTCCACCGGCCCCAGCACGTTGATCCGCATCTGTCCCCCGTCGGCCGTGTCGAGCACGCCACCCCGCCGCAGCGAGACGCTAGGTCGCCGGACTTACACGGCGGTTACAGCCCGACGTCCACCGCGCCCCGACCGCCCGGTGATCCCCCCCGGGTGGGGAGTGGCGCCCTCCAGGCCGGTCACGCTCCGCCAGATCGAGCAGGGCGGACGGATCTGTTGCATCGTCGGGGTGCACCAGCGAGGATCACCACCGGCGCGAGCGAACCTGTGCACGAAGCGGACCGGAGAGGTACCTCTCGATGTGGACCCGGATCAGAACCTCCCACCCGCACTGGCCCTGGCGGCGTTCGCCGCCTTCGGCCTGATCACGGCGGGGGGCGTCGCCGTTGCCGACGACACGGCCGTGGCCCGAGCCTGCGACTGGTCGTCCTCACCAGACAATTGACGCGTCGGGCCCGCCGGTGACGGCTGACGCCGCCGCACCACCGGACGGCCGGGTCGACATCCTCGTCCTGGGGCCGGTGGTGCTCCGGCACCGTGGACAGGCGATCGCGCTCCCCTCGCGGGGGGCGCGGACACTGCTCGGGAACCTCGCCGCCGAGCCGCGGCGAGAGCTCAGCGACGACGTGCTGCACCTGCGCATGTGGCCGCAGCGGCCCGAGGGGGACGGTACGAAGGCGCTGCGCGTCGCGGTCCACCGCCTGCGCCACTGGCTGCACACGACCGTCGGCGACGCCGTCGCCGTCCGCCGGACGACGCGGGGCTACGCGCTCGACGTCCGGTCCGGCGAGATCGACGTCGAGAGGTTCCGCGGGCTCCTCGCCCGGAGCGCGAAGGTCCCGCCGGCCGACCGCGCCGACCTGCTTGCCGAGGCGCTTGACTTCTGGCGCGGCCCCGCGCTGGTCGACGTCCCGCAGGAGAGCGCGGACGCGACCGTGCTCCGGCAGCTCGCCAACCAGCGGGCGGCGGCGTCCCGCGAGTTCGCCCGCCTCGCGATCGACGCGGGGCACGCCGACCGCGCGCTCTACGCCCTCGCCCCGCTGGTCACCGAGGACCCCCTCGACGAGGCGCTGCAGGCCGCCTGGTTCGAGGCGCTGGCCGCGTCCGGCCAGCAGGCGGCGGCGCTGGAGGCCTACGAGTTGCTCCGCGTCCGCCTGCGCGACGAGCTCGGCGTCGAGCCCAGCCGGGAGGTCAGCCGGGCGCTGGTCAAGGTCCTGCAGCACGACGAGCGGGCCGCGGCGGCGCGTGCCCCCGCCGTCGAGGTGCCCGACCGGCCGGCGCCTGCGCAGCTCCCCGCCGTCGCCCACGCCTTCACCGGCCGGACCCGCTACCTCCGCGAGCTCGACGCCCTGCTCGGCGACGGCGACGGCGACGGCGCCCCGGCCACCATCCCGCTGACGGCCATCTCCGGGGCGGGCGGCGTGGGCAAGACGGCGCTCGCCGTGCGGTGGGGGCACCGCGTCGCGCACCGCTTCCCCGACGGCCAGATCTACGTGGACCTGCACGGCGTGTCCCGCGACCAGCGGGCGAGGCCCGTGACGGTGCTGGGGCGGATCCTGCGCGACATCGGCCTGAGCGACGCGCAGGTGCCCCGCGACGGCGAGGAGGCGGCGAGCCTGTACCGCTCGGTGCTCGCGGGCCGGCGCATGCTCATCGTGCTCGACAACGCGGCGAGCGCCCAGCAGGTGCGGCCGCTCATCCCCGGCGCCCCCGGGTGCCTGGTCCTCGTGACCAGCCGCGGTGAGCTCGGCGGGCTGGTCGCGGTGGACGGTGCGCGGCGGATCGACCTCGACGTGCTGGAGCCCGCGGAGTCGGTCGAGCTGCTCGCGGAGCTGCTGGGCACCGCCACCGTGCGGGCCCAGCCCGACGCCGTCGCCGACCTCGCCGCGGCGTGCGCGCACCTGCCGCTCGCCCTGCGGATCGCCGCCGCGAACCTCGTCCGGCACCCCGCGCAGACCGTCGCCGCGTTCGTCGGACGGCTACGCGGCGGCGAGCGGTGGCAGGCGCTCACCGTGCCCGGCGACGACCGCGCGACGGTCCGGCTCGCCTTCGACCAGTCCTACGAGATCCTCTCCGGGCCGGCGCGGACCCTGTTCCGCACCCTCGGGCTGGCGCCGGGGACCGACGTCACGGTCTCCGTCGCCGCGGTCGCCTGCGGGGCGTCGGAGGAGGAGGTCCGGCGCCCGCTGGCCGAGCTGGTCGACGCGCACCTGCTCACCGAGCACGTCCCCGGCCGCTACGTCTTCCACGACCTGCTGCGCGCCTACGCCCGCGAGATCGGGGAGCGCGAGGCGGCCGACCCGCACGGCCCCTGGCTCGCCTGCGCCGGCGCCTACCTCGCCGGCGCCGACCGGGCGGGGCGGCGGCTCCACCTCCGGGTCCTGCGGCTGCCCGGTGCGCCGGCCGACGAGGGGCCGGGCCCGTCGTTCCCCGACGACGAGTCGGCCGAGGAGTGGCTGTCGGCGGAGCTCGTCAACCTCGTCGCGGTCGCCCGCGAGGCCGCTGCGCACGGGGCGCCCGAGATCGCGTGGCAGCTGTGCGACGCCCTGCGCATGCACCTGTTCCGCCGGCGCCTGACCGCGGAGTTCGACCAGATCGCCGCCGCCGCCGGGGCCGCGGCGCGCGCGGCCGGGGACGCGCCGGGGTGCGCGGTCGCCGAGCTGGCCGTGGCGACGGCCTGCCGGTCGCGGGGCGACCTGCCGCGCGCGCTGCACCACCTGCGGACGGCCCTGGCGCACAGCGAGGAGGCGGGGTGGACGGAGTCGCGGGTCGCGACGCTGAGCAACATCTCGATCATCCACACCGAGATGGGCGACCTCCACCTCGCCGTCGCCGGCCTGGAGGAGGTGCGCGCGCTCAACCAGGAGCTGGGCGACCGGGCGCGCGAGGCCACCGCGTTCAACAACCTCGGGGGGATCCAGTACCAGTCCGGCCGCCTCGTCGACGCGGTCGCGTCGTTCCGGCGCGCGCTGGAGATCTACCGGGAGGTCAGGGACGACTCCCACGACGGGCTGACGCTGCACAACCTGGGCCGGGCGCTGCGCGACACCGGCCAGCTGGAGGAGGCGGCGACCGCGCTGTCCGCCGCGCTGCGGACCGCGCACGCCGCCGGCGACCGGCACATCGAGACCGGCGCCCTGATCGACATGGCGATCCTGGACTGGCAGCAGGGCCGCTCGGCCGCCGCGCGCCGCCGGGCGGACCGCGCGCTGGCGCTGGCCGACGACGTGCGGGACACCTTCGAGCAGGTCTCGGCGCTGCTGTGCCTGGCGACCCTCGACACGGGCGACGGCGCCCTCGACACGGCGCTGTCGCGCTTCGAGGCGGTGCTGGCCCTCGCCACGGAGACGGGCCAGCGGGGGCGGGCCGCCGAGGCGATGATCGGGATCGGTCAGGTCCACCACCTACGCGGCGACCGCGACCGGGCGGCCCGGTCCGCGCGCGAGGCGGTGGCCCGCTGCCACGAGCTCGGCCTCCGGCTGCTGGAGGGCCACGCCCTGCGGCTGCTCGCCGACGTCAACCGCGCCGCCGGTGCGCTCGACCGGGCCGCGACCCTCGCGGGGCGCGCGGTGTCGCTGCACGCCTCGTCCGACCATCCGCTCGGCGTCGCGCGGGCGCTGCAGTCGCTGCGCGACGTCGACCTCGACGCGGGCCGGACCGCGCCCGCGGCGCTCTCGGACCGCCGGGCGACCGAGATCCTCACCCGGATCCGGGCGGTCCCGGAGAGGTCCCCGGAGCAGACCGGCTGACCGCGCCGTCGGTCGACGGCGCTCACGACCCTGGTGCGGGGAGCCGCGGGGCCGGGACGACGGTGACGTCGGCCGGGACGGGCGCGACGTCGGCCGGGGTCTGCGCGAGCAGCGCGACCTTCGTCAGCTCCGCCTTGTTGCCCACGCCGAGCTTGGCCCGGACGCGCTTCACGTAGGTGTCCACGGTGTGCGGGCTGATGCCCAGCCGGGTCGCGATCTGGCCGTGGGTGAACCCGCGGGCGATGTGGTGCAGCACCTGGTGCTCGCGGTCGGAGAGCCCCGCCTGCTCGGGCGGCCCCGCGGCGGCCGTCTCCGCGTCCCGCCGCGCCGCGGCCGGGCCCGGTTCGCCCCCCGCGGCGACGGCCCGCAGCGCGCTGACGATGCCCTCCGCCGACTCCCCCCGCCCGACGACGCCGCACGCCCCCGCCCGCCGGTAGTCGGGGACGGCGGCTGGCGTCTCGCCGTTGACCACGAGCACGGGCGCGTGGGCGGCGGCCGCGGCGATCGGGGCGAGGTCGCCCTGCGAGGCGAACAGCTCCGCGTCCACCAGCACGGCGTCGACGACCATGAACCGGGGCAGGTCCGGGGAGGTGGGCTGCTCGCGCACCGTGATGCCGGAGTCCTGCAGCGCGTGCGTCAGCCCGATCAGGTAGACCGGACACCCCGACACGATCCCTACCCGCAGCATCCGGACCCCCCGCTCGGTGGCAGTACCGGCACAGCGAAGCACCCCTGCGCACCTGTTCCGCACATCGGCGGCGGAGAACTGCACATCGGGCGCCCGGAACCACATGCGGCACGCCTTCCGGGAAACGGGGGAGCATCGGAATGCGCTGCGGGAACGCGCGCCGTTGCCCCACTCCCGGCGCCCCCGTCAGTCCCCGGAACCGGTGACCTGGCAGGCGGACGACCCGCCTGCGACCCTCGGGCCGTCCCGGTGGGATCGCCCGGCGACCACCGGAAAGACCATTTCCACCCCAGGGGGAACAGTGATCCGAACCGGTGTGCTCTCCGGGTGCCCGATCTACCTGACGGGATTGCGGACGACGCTGCGGAACGGCGGCATCGCCGTCATCGCGTCGAGCGGCTCCGCCGACGTGCCGCCGTTCTTCGTCGGCGACGCGCTGCTGCTCGACGTCGAGACGCTGCCCCCGACCGACGACCGCGGGCCGCTCGGGCGGCTGGCCGGCCGGGCCCCGATCGTCGTCCTGCGCGGCGCGGTGGGGTCCGACGACGCGTACCTCTCCGCGGGGGCCGACGTGGTCGTGGGCCGCCGGGAGTCCCCCGAGCGCATCTTGTGCGCCGTGCGGCGGGCGGCCGGTGGCGCCGCCCCGCGCCGGACCCCGCAGGTGCCCGCGGCCCCGGCGGAGGCGACCGGCGTGGACGGGCTCTCCGATCGCGAGTCCCAGGTCCTCGCGAAGATCGCCCGCGGGCTCACTCACGGCCAGATCGCGACCCGGCTGGGGATCAGCGTGCACACCGTCGACACCTACGTCAAGCGCATCCGCGCCAAGCTCGGGGTCGGGAACAAGGCGGAGCTCACGCGGGTCGCCCTGCTCCGCTCGGTCGGCGCGGCGTCGTGACCCCGGCCCGCGGCCCCCGGGACGCGCCCGTCGGGCGGCCGTCGCCCGTTCCTGCGACACGACGGCCCGCCCCGCCCGCCCTAGCGTCCGACATGAGGTGAGGACCCGTGGCCGACTTCGAGATCGTCCCGAGCGCGCGCTGCGCGAGCGGCGCCGAGCGCCGGGCCGCGGTGGCCCGGCCCGGGTTCGGCGCGGTGTTCACCGACCACATGGTCACCGCCCGCTGGACGGCGGGACGCGGCTGGCACGACGGGCGCGTGGAGCCGTTCGCCCCGTTCACGCTCCCGCCGTCGACCGCGGTGTTCCACTACGGCCAGGCCGTGTTCGAGGGCATGAAGGCCTACCGGCAGGAGAGCGGCTCGGTCGCGCTGTTCCGGCCCTCCGCCAACGCCGAGCGCTTCATCCGCTCCGCGGAGCGGCTCGCGATGCCCGCGCTGCCGGTCGACGACTTCGTCCGCGCCGTCGAGCTGCTGGTGACCCAGGACCGCGAGTGGGTGCCGAGCGGCGACGGGCACAGCCTCTACCTGCGCCCGTTCATGATCGCGACGGAGCCCGGCCTGGGCTTCACCCACCCGTCGGGCAGCTACCTGTTCTGCGTGATCGCCTCGCCGGCGTCGCCCTACTTCGGCCCGGCGGGCCCGGCTGCGCTCCGCGTGTGGCTCAGCCGAGACCACGTGCGCGCGGCCCCCGGCGGCACCGGCGCCGCGAAGGCCGCGGGCAACTACGCCGGGGCGTTCGCGGCCAGCCGGGAGGCCGTGGCCCGGGGCTGCGACCAGGTGGTGTGGCTCGACGCCGCCGAGCACACCTGGGTCGAGGAGATGGGCGGCATGAACCTCTTCTTCGTTCACGGCGGCGACCGGCCGCGGATCACGACACCGCCGCTCACCGGCGCCCTGCTCCCCGGCATCACCCGCGAGTCGCTCCTCGCGCTGGCCGGCGACCTGGGGATGGAGGCCGAGGAGCGACCGGTGTCCACTGAGCAGTGGCGGCGGGACTGCGAGAGCGGCTCCCTGACCGAGGTCTTCGCCTGCGGCACGGCCGCGGTGATCGCCCCCGTCGGCCGGGTGGAGTCGGCGACCGAGGGCTGGACGGTCGGCGACGGCCGGCCCGGGCCGGTCACGCAGCGGCTGCGCGACGAGCTGCTGGCCGTCCAGTACGGCCGCGGCCCGGACCCGCACCACTGGATGCACAAGGTCTGCTGACCGTGCCCCCCACCCTCCCCGCCACGACCGGCGCCACCGCGCTGCCCGGCCGGAGCCTGCACGCCGTGTTCCGGGCGCGGGCCCGGGAGGCCCCCGAGCGCATCGCGCTGTCCACGTCGACGGAGACAATCTCCTACGGGGAGCTCGACGCGCGCAGCGACCGGCTCGCGGAGCACCTCACCGCGCTGGGCGTCGGGCCGGACGTGCTGGTCGGGCTGTGCGCGGGGCGCAGCCCGGAGGCCGTGGTGGGGATGCTGGGGATCCTCAAGGCGGGCGGGGCCTACGTGCCGGTCGACCCGTCCTACCCGGCCGAGCGCATCGACTTCCTCATGGCCGACTGCGCGCTGTCGGTCGTGGTGGCCGCGAACGTCGCGGCCGCGACGGTCGGCACCCGCCCCGGCGCCATGGTGTGGGTCGACGGGGACGCGGTGATGGTCGAGGACCGGGCCGGCGCCACCTGCCCCGCGCCGGCCGTGCCCGGGGCCGAGGGCAGCACCCTGGCCTACGTCATCCACACCTCCGGGTCCACCGGTGTGCCCAAGGGCGTCGCCGTGGAGCACCGCAACGTCGTGCGGCTGTTCGAGCAGACCCACGACCTGTTCGGCTTCGACCACCGCGACACGTGGACGCTGTTCCACTCCATCAGCTTCGACTTCTCGGTCTGGGAGATCTGGGGCGCGCTGCTCTACGGCGGGCGGCTCGTGCTGCTGCCCGAGACCACGTCCCGCTCCCCCGCCCTGCTGATCTCCCTGCTGCGCTCCGAGCGGGTGACCGTCCTCAACCAGACGCCGTCGGCGTTCCACCAGCTGCAGACCGCGCTGGGGCCGCACCCCGAGGCCGACGTCCTGCCCGCGAGCCTGCGGCTAGTCGTCTTCGGCGGGGAGCGCCTCGACCCCGGGCTGCTGGGCCCGTGGATCAAGCGGCACGGCGACCGGCTGCCCGTGCTGGTCAACATGTACGGGATCACCGAGACCACGGTGCACTGCACGTACCGGCGCATCGTGGCGGCCGACCTGGAGCCGGCCGACCCGGACGCGGTGGGCGCCGCGGGCGCGAGCCCGATCGGCCTCCCGATCCCGGACGTGCGCGTGCACGTCCTCGACGCCGCCGGCGAGCCGGTCGAGGACGGCGCGCCGGGCGAGATGTGGATCGGTGGCGGCGGCCTGGCGCGGGGCTACCTGAACCGGCCGGAGCTCACCCGGGAGCGGTTCGCGACGGTCCCGGCGCTCGGTCGCCTATACCGGTCGGGCGACCTCGGGGTGCGGCTGCCGGACGGGCAGCTGGCGTTCCTCGGCCGCGCGGACGACCAGCTCAAGGTCCGCGGGTACCGGATCGAGCCGGGCGAGATCGAGCACTGCCTGTCCCGGCTTCCCGGCGTCGCGCGGGCCGCGGTCGTGCCCCACGACTTCGGCGGCGGCGACCTGCGCCTGGTCGCCTACCTGCTGCCGCCGGCCGGGGCGGAGGCCGGCCCGCACGCCGCGCGGCGCCTCGCCGCCGACGCGGAGCGGCACGCCGTGGCGAGCCTGCCGCGGCACCTCCGGCCGTCCCTGTACGAGGTCGTCGCGGAGATCCCGCTGACGCTGCACGGAAAGGTGGATCGCGATGCGCTGGGCAGATGAACCGACGGCCGGGGAGATGGTCCGGGCATGACGTCGACGCGGAGCACCGGCACCGACCTCCCTACCGGCACCGACATCTCTGAGGTGCTGAACACGATCGGCGGGATCGCGCATCGGGTGCTCGGGCGCGACGTGGACCCGACCGTCGACCTGTTCGATCAGGGGACCACGTCCCTGGCGTTCATCCGGATGATCGCCGAGGTGGGCGCGCGGTACGGCGTCACCGTCGACGTCGCGGAGCTGGAGGAGGCCCGCATCGACCTGCTGTCGCAGATGGTCGTCGACCAGGTGGTCGCCCAGGAGCGGGACGGACGAGAGGACGGACGATGACGAACACCCTGAACCAGTGCTTTACCCCGACCGTCGACGAGGTGGCCCGGTTCCACGAGCAGGGCTACCTCGGGCCGTTCACGGTCTACGAGGAGGAGGAGATGAAGCGCCTGTGGCGGCGCGAGCGCCTGCGGCTGATGGACCGCAGCGGGGCCGTCTACGACGAGGACGACGCCCAGGCGGGCAACACCAACATCGCCAACTACGACCGCCACCTCGACTCCACGTTCCTGGCCGACCACGTCTGCCGCCCGGAGATCGTGGACCGGGTCGCCGCGGTGCTCGGGCCGAACGTGCTCTGCTGGCGCAGCGAGTTCTTCCCGAAGTACCCCGGCGACGAGGGCACTGACTGGCACCAGGCCGACACGTTCGCCTTCGCCTCGGGCAAGCCGCAGATCCTGTGGCCCGCGGAGGAGCGCGAGTTCGGCGGCACGATCACGGTGTGGACGGCCTTCACCGAGGCCGCCGAGGACACCGGCTGCCTGCAGTTCATCCCGGGCAGCCAGCGCACGATGCACTACGACGAGACCAAGGCGATGCACTACCAGCCCGACAAGATCAACGGTCTGGGCAAGGACGGTGTCAACCGCGGGTTCTACGGCTACGACTACCGCGAGCTGCAGAAGGACCCGGACTGGCGGCCCCCGGAGGACCGGGCGGTCTCCATGGTCATGAAGCCCGGCGAGGCCGTCATGTTCTGGTCGACGATGATGCACGCCTCCAAGCCGCACTCGAACCCGGACAAGCCGATGCGCCTGGGCTTCGCCGGCCGGTACGTGCCGACCTCGGTGGAGGTCTATCCCGACACCGACGACGTCGACGAGTACGGCGGCCAGGTCAGCCTGCAGAAGTACGGCGCGGTGCTGGTCTCGGGGGTCGACACCCACACCCACAACCGGAAGGTCACCGCGACCACCCGGGGCCACATGTTCCCGGTCCGGTGACCCGGACGGCCGGGCCCGCACCGGCGCGGGACGCGCTGCGGGCCCGGTCGGCCGTCGCGGGTCTCGCGGCCGCCGTGCTGTCGGTGCGGCCGCTGGTCGGCGGCATGGACGCGCCGGTGCGGGTCCCGGTGCTCGGCGCCGCGCTCCCGGACGAGCAGTGGGCTGCGCTGGCGGCGCTGCTCGACCGGGTCGCGCGGGGCGCGGGCGCGCCCGGGCTAGTCCTCGCGCGCGGCGGCGGGACCGGCGTGTTCGAGCGGGTGGTCGGGGAGCGGCTGGCCCTGGCCGACGTCGCCACCGCCGCCCTGGGGCCGGCCGCCGTCCCGGACGGGATCGAGGTGGACGGCATCGTCGCGGACGCCGTCGCCGCGGGCTTCGACGCCGTCTTCGGCAAGGAGCGCGCTGCTTCGGCCGACGGGGTGCCGCTCGACGTCTACTCGGCGGGCCCGGCCGACGGCGAGGCGGTCGTCCTGGTCCCGGCCTGCGGCATGCCCGCGTCGCTCGCCGAGCCGTGGCTGCGCCGCCTCGCCCGGGACCACCGGGTGCTCACGTGGGAGAGCCGCGGCCTGTTCGGCGGGCCGGAGGGCGGCGGCGAGGGGGGCGGCGGCGAGGAGAGCGGTGGCTGGGCCGTCGACACCGGGTCGCAGGCCGCCGACCTGGTCGCGGTCCTGGACCACCACGGCGTGGCCCGCGCGCACGTCGTCGGGCTGTGCGGGGGCGCTGTGATCGCGCTCGCGGCGGCCGCGGACCGGCCAGAGCGGGTCGCGTCACTCAGCCTATGGCACGGCGCGTACACGTTCGCCGGGGACTCCCCGCGGACCCGCTTCCAGAACGACCTCATGGAGCTGATGGCCCTCGCCGCCGCGAGCCGGGCGGCGGCGCGGTCGGTGCACGCCGCGTTCTCCCAGGTCGCGCTGGCCGACGCGCCCGCCGACCTGGCGCACCTCGTGCTGCACCCCTTCGTCAGCGCCGAGCGGCTCCACCGGTACTGCCGGCTCAACGGCACGCTGGCCCGCACCGACGTCGCGGGCTACCTCCCCCGGGTGCACCAGCCCGCGCTCGTCGTGACCGGCGCGGACGACCGGACCGCCCACCCGGAGGGGTCGCGGCGGGTCGCGGCCGGGCTGTCGGCCGGGACCCTGCGCCTGGACGACCACACCGACCACGCGGCGCTGTTCGCCGACGGGGAGTCGATCGAGGCCGCGGTCGGGTTCATCGAGCGCGCGGGGCGGTGTCGGCCGAACCGGGGACAGGTCCAGTCGGCGGGCGTCGGAGACCGTGGGGCCGGAGATCGCGCCGAGCGCTCCGAGGAGAGCGGATGACACCCCCCACGGCACGGCGGCGAGCGTCGCTCAGCACCGTCCTCTTGCCGAACGGCCCCGGCATCCGGCGGCGGGGCTGACGTGCTCACCTCCCTCACCCCGGCCCTGCTCACCCGGACGCTGCTCGCCCGCGCCGACGCGACCCCCGACGTCGTGGCCTACGAGGGCGTCGACCCGCTCGGCGGGCGCGCGCCCCTGAGCTACGCGCAGGTCGCGTGCCGCGCCGCGGAGCTGGCCCGCCGGATCGCCGCCGCCCCCGACGGGCCCGTGCTGCTGGCCCTCCCGGCCGGGCCGGACTACGCGGTCGCGGTGTTCGGCGCGTTTCTCGCCGGCCGGCCCGCCGTCCCGGCCGCCCCGCCGGGGCCCGCGTCGGCGTTCAACGGCGACCGGCTCGCGGGCGTCCTGCGCGACGCCCGCCCCACGGCCGTCGTCGCGACCCGCCGCTACGACGGGATCGACGTGCCCGTCGTACTGGGCGTGCCCGGCGCCGAGGCGGACGGGACGGCGCCGACGGGCCTGCCCGCCGTCGACGGGTCGCGCGTCGCGGTCGTGCAGTACACCTCGGGCAGCACGGGGCACCCCCGCGGCACGCTCGTCACCCACGACAACCTGGCCGCCAACACCGCCGCGATCACCGAGCGGTTCGGGCTGGACGCGGAGTCCCGCGCCGTGACCTGGCTGCCCCCGTTCCACGACATGGGTCTGGTCGGGGGCCTGCTGACGCCGGTCGCCGCGCGCATCCCGATGCGGATCATGGCGCCTGGCGACTTCCTCAAGTCCCCGCTGTGGTGGCTGCGCCAGATCAGCGAGACCGGCGCCACCCACACCGGGGGCCCGGACTTCGCCTACGCACTGTGCCTGCTGCGCGCCCGCAGCGACGACGCACTGGCCGGGCTCGACCTCTCCCGCTGGCGCGTCGCCTTCAGCGGCGGCGAGACGGTCCGGTACCGGACGATGGCCGCGTTCGCGGAGCGGTTCGCCCCGGCCGGGTTCCGCGCGGAGGCGTTCCTGCCCTGCTACGGCCTGGCCGAGGCAACCCTGATGGTCAGCGCGGGCCACTGGTCGGGGCCGGTGACCGGCGGCGGGCCGGATCCCGTGGTCAGCTGCGGCACGCCGGTGCTCGGGCAGCGCGTCGTTGTCGTCGACCCGCGTCGGGGCGCGCCGGTGGCCGACGGCGTCGAGGGCGAGATCTGGGTGGGCGGCCCTAACGTCACCCCCGGCTACCTCTCCGGTGGGACCGGGGACCTGTTCGGCGAGCTCGACGGCGTGCGACACCTGCGCACCGGCGACCTCGGACACCTGCGCGGAGGGGAGCTGCACGTGACGGGGCGGGCGAAGGACGTGATCGTGTTCCGGGGGGTCAACCACCACGCCGTCGACGTGGAGGCGGCGGCGCTGGACGCCGTCGGCCGGGCGGGGAGGCTGGCCGCAGCCTTCCTGCTCGACTCCGGGCCCGACCCGGTTCCCGTGCTCGTGTTGGAGACCCGCGGCGCGCGCGACGACGACCTCGCCGCGACCGCGCGGGCGGCCGTGCTGGCCCGGACCGGGCTGCGTCTGGGCGCGGTCGCGCTGCTGCCGCCGCGGTCGCTGCCGCGCACGTCCAGCGGGAAGATCCGCCGCTCCGCCGCCCGCGACGCGTTCGTGGCGGGCGCGTTCGACGCCGCGGTGACGGCCGACCCGGCAACCCGGACGGCGATCGAGCAGCACCGCGCACGGGCGGGCACGGCGGGCGACCTCGCCGCGCTGGTGTGCGGGGTCCTCGCGGCGGTCTGCGAGGTGGAGGACTGCGGGCCGGCCGACGACCTGGTCGCCCTCGGCGTCGACTCGGTGCGGGCGGCGGAGTCCGCGGCCGTGCTGGAGCACGCGCTGGGCCTGCCGGTGCCGCTGGAGGCCCTGCTCGGCGTGCCGACGGCGGCGGGGGTGGCGGACGCCCTGGTGGCGGGCTGGCTGGCCGACGGGCACGCCCCCGGTGCCGTCCGCGAGCGGGTGCTGGCCGCCGGGACCGGCGCGGGGGTCGGCTGACGGGACGCGCCGCCCGGCCCAGACCGCCGCGCGGGTCGCGGCGCCCGGCCCGCCGACCCGCGCACCCGTTCCGGGACTGGCGCGGCCGTTGCAACGGCCGCGTGGGGGTCACAACCGCTGCGCGGGCGCTCGCGCAGCCGTTGTGGACGGCCGCGGGCGCGCTAGCGGCGGGCCGTCGAGGCGGCGCGGAGGTCGCGGGCGAGCCCGTCCACCAGCTCGGGCGGGGCGTCGACGAGCCGGTCGTGCCGGCCGGGGTGCACGACGAACGTGGTGTCGCCGCAGGCGTCCCAGCCGTGCATCTGCGCCGGGGTGACCTCGTCGTCCTCGCTCCAGCCGATGGCGGTGACCGGGCAGGACAGCGGGCCGGCCGACGCGGTGTAGTAGCGGGTGACGTCGAGGTCGGCGCGCAGGATGTCGGCGTAGATCTCGACCAGCTCGGGGTGCGGCGTGGCGCCCGTGTCGCGCAGGGTCTTCTCCAGCTCCACCGCGAGCTGCTTCCCGTCCATGCTCATCAGGCGGCCGATGACCTCTTCCTGGGGCGCCATGAGGGAGGAGACGAACAGCCGCGCGGGCTCCGGGCCGCCGTCGCGCTCCAGCAGGGCGGTCGCCTCGTATGCGGGCAGCGCCGACCAGCAGTGGCCGAAGAAGGCGAACGGCACGTCGAGGTGGGGGCGCAGGCCCTCGACCATCGCGGCGGCGAGCTCCTGCACGGTGCCGGGCATCGGGTCGGCGAACCGCGTGAGCCGGCCGGGCAGCTCCACGGGCAGGAACTCGACGAGACCGCGCTCGCGCGGCCAGTTCCGGAACACGCTGGTGCCGCAGCCGGCGTGCGGGATGCAGAACACCCGGCCCGCGACCGTCGGCGACGGCGGGCGCTGGAGCCAGGGCGACGCGCCGCTCATCCGGCCAGCTCCTCGGCCACGAGCTCCCGGGCGCCGCCGCGGACGACGGCCGCGCCGAGCACGCGCACCCGGTCGCCGCGGTCCTCGACGGCCAGGCGCCCGCCGCGCCCGGACAGCTGCAGCGCCGACAGCGCGCGCCGGCCCAGCCGCCGCGCCCAGAACGGCGCGAGCCCGCAGTGGGCGCTGACGCAGACCTGGTCCTCGTCGACACCGAGCGAGGGGAAGAACGTGCGGGACGCGAAGTCGACGCCGGTCGGGCCGGGTGCGGTGACGACGTGCCCGCGGAAGGGCTGGGCGGCCAGGGCCGCGAAGTCGGGCCGGACGGCGGCGACGGCGGCCGCGTCGGGCAGCTCGACCAGGACGTCGTCGCCCGACGTCGTGCACGACAGCGCCCCGGCCCCTCCGACGCCCAGCGCCCCGACACCCAGCGCCTCCAGCAGCCCCGGCGGCGGGTCGACGGGGGTCAGCCGAGCCGCGGGCAGGTCGATGGAGACGAGGTCCCCGGCGCGCTCGGTGACGAGCACGCCGCGCGGGGAGACGAACCGCAGCGTCGTGCGCCCCGCGTCGCCGTCGCCGAACAGGTGGCGCGCGCTCGCGATCGTCGCGTGCCCGCACAGGGTGATCTCCGCGTGCGGGGTGAACCACCGGATGCCGTACTCCCCCGGCCCGGCGGGGACGACGAAGGCCGTCGTCGGCAGGCCGATCCGCCGGGCGACGTCCTGCATCTCCGCCTCGCTGGGGAACGCCGGCGTGGGCACCACGGCGGCGGGGTTGCCGGCGAACCGCTCGTCGGCGAACGTGTCAACCACGTGATGGCGCACCGGCGGCGGCCTCCTCCCAGGACCGGAACAGCCGGTCGACCGCCGCCCCCATCCCCCAGACCTCCTGGTAGGGCGGGCCCTCGGGCCCACCGTCGATGTCGCGCTGCCGCGCGTAGGCGACCGTCGTCCACTCCGGGGTGGAGGAGTAGCGGTGGTGGTAGTCGTGGTTGGGCAGGTCGCCGACGACGACCAGCAGCCGCGACGGCAGGTGGTAGAACAGCGTCGCCGCGGTCCAGCGCACCCAGGCCGCGGCCTGCTCCCCCGCCGGCAGCGACCGCGCCGGCACCGGCGCCCCGCAGAACCGCGCGGCGGTGTTGGCAGCGGTGTAGAAGCGGTGTCCGAGCGCCGGGTCGCGCGGCGCGAGCCACTCGTGCTCGCCCAGGCGGTCGAGCAGCGCGCTGAGCTGCGCGAACGGGATCACCGGGATCACGAACGCCAGCAGCAGCACGAGCAGGCCGTTCGGGAACCAGAACGGCAGCGAGCACCAGAACCCGACCCAGGCGACGAACGCGGCGAGCCGCCAGCCGCGGGCGCCGAGGTTGCTCCGGAGCCGTCCCAGGGACCCGCGGAGGTAGAAGGCGGGCGAGAGGAACACGGTCCATGCGCGGCGCCACAGCGCCCGGCGCGACATGCCCGGCCGCAGGCCGAGGTCGAGCAGAAAGTGCGCGGCCGGGTCGGCCTCGGTCGCGAAGATCTCGCGCCGGTGGTGGTTGTCGAAGTGCTCCTCCTTGAACGCTCCGAGGGTGTGGAACACCGACAGCACGGTCGCCGCCTCACCCCAGAACAGGTCGCCGGCCGCCGAGCCGGAGAAGCGGCGGTGCAGGGCCTGGTGGGCGATGACGAGCACCAGCATCCGCTCGCCCGTCACGGTCAGCGTCCAGCCGACCAGCAGCAGCAGGAACCACAGCGGCGGCATCAGGGCCACCGCGGCGGTGGAGACGGCGAGCCCGCTGAGGAACAGCACCACCGTCACCGCCAGGTAGCTGGCCCAGGTGTGCCGCAGCAGCGGCTGCTGGCCCGGCAGGGCGCGGCCGGTCTGCCAAGTCCAGAAGTGCTGCGTCCAGGCCGGGAACCGCAGGTAGGTCTCCCGGACGTCGACGGTGCTCATGAGGCGCGCGGGGCGAGGCCCGTCTCGGCGGCGAGCCGGTCGAAGAACGCCGTCCACAGCCGCCACATCTCGTCGGCGGCGGCGATGACGGCGTCCTGCTGCCCGGGGTGGAGGTCGTCGGTGAGGGCGTCGTTGGCCCCCTCCACGTGGCCGGGCTCCTGTTGGACGTGGATGGACACCCAGTGGTTGTCGGTGACCCCGGTGGTCCGCTCGATGGCCCGGCCGATGCTGGAGACCATCAGCAGGTCCGTGGTCTCCGTGGCGAAGATGAACCCGAGCGCGTCCTCGGGCGCCTCGGTGGCGGCGCGGTAGCCCGTCACGAGCGCGGCGGTCTCCGCGTACGGCTCCGTGCCGGTCACCCGCGCGCGGTCGAACCCGCAGCGCTCCATCGAGTCGGCGTAGATCACCTCGTGCGCGTCGGCGACCACGCCGCCGCCGGCCTCCTCGTCGAGGATCCGGGCGATCGCGGACTTGGCCGCGATGTCGGGCAGGACCGCGACGCAGCGGGCGAGAAAGGTCGGGAAGTAGTGAAGCGGGTGCCACCACTGCTCGACGAGCACCGCCACCTGCTCCCGGGTCAGGTTGGCGGTGTCAACCGCCGCGAAGAACCGGTGGTCGCGGAAGCCCCGGTACACGGGGCTCGCGGCGAGCCGGTCGCCGAACGCCAACGTCGCGGTCATGTCGTCTCTCCTCGGGTTGCTCGGGTGAGGGCGGGCACGGCGTCCGTGCGCTCCTCCAGCCGGTCGAGCGGGGTGAACGGCTCGCCCCACGCGTTCTCGCGGCTCAGGCGGTTGTGCCCGTGGTCGTCCTGGCCGGCGACCAGCACGCAGCCGTGGCGGTCCAGGTCGAAGTGGTGGCCGAACTCATCGAACCCGGTCATCCCGCCGTAGACGCGCACCTGGGTGGGCACCACCCGGATCGCGAACCCCATCCGCTGCCGGTTGCTGACGTTCGGGTTCGACCCGTGGATGCAGCGCGCGGTGAACAGGAAGAACTGGCCCGCCCGCATTTCCAGGTGGCGCACGTCCTCCTGGTCGGGGTCCCAGTCGGCGTCGATCTTAATGTCGTTGTAGTCGTAGCCGAAGAACGAGTTGTCCCGCGCCGAGGCGTTCCACGCCATCGGCGCCCGCTCGTCGTACTTCCACTCCCGGTGGCTGCCCGGGATGACCTTCATGCAGCCGTTCTCCCTGCCGGCCTCGGTGAAGGCCACCCAGGCCGTGAGCTCCATGGGGGCGCCGTCGGTGGTGTCGGTCGCCTCCAGCATGCCGGTCGTCGCCTCGCCGATCGCGTACGTCTCGACCTGGTGCCAGCCGGTGCCGGTGTCGCCGGGGTTCTTCGGGAAGAACTCGGTGCGCCAGCACAGCACGTCGGACCCGATGATCGCCTGCATCCGCCGCACGATCTCCGGCTCGGTGATGAGCGAGCCGAGCCCCGGGACGTCGAGGTGCCGGTCGTAATTCACCAAGTTGTCGAACACCTTGCGCGCGCTGCGGGCCGGGTCGAGCAGCGCCTTGCGACGCTCCTTCCACCACGCGGCCATCTCCCCGGGTTCCCAGAGGGTGAACGGGCCGATGTAGCCCTGCTCGGCGAACGTCCTGCGGTCCTGTTCAAGATCCATCTGTGGTGCTCCTCCGCCCCGCGCGTTCGAGCGCGGCGTCCAGTTCCGCGGCGGCCCCGGCGACGTGCTCGCCCCGGAGGAAGGTCCAGTGGTCACCCGGGACCGGGGTGACGGTCAGCTCCCCCGGGCACAGCTCGCGCAGCGCCGCGACCAGCCGCTCCCGGCGCTCGGGGCCGGGGCCCTCGGCCGGGAACAGGTGTACCGGCCCGGCGTAGGGCCGGGGCCGGTAGCGCATCGCCGCGCTCATGCACGCCCTCGCCGTCTCCAGCGCGGTGCGCAGGTGCGCGACCGAGGCGCCCGCCGCGATCGGCGCGCCCATCAGCTGCGTCCAGGTCGCGCCGGTGGTCAGCTCGGCGAGGTCGGCGTCCGGGTCGTCAAGTCGGTCGACGACCTCGGTCAGGACGTCCAGGAACGGGGTGCGGTCCATCGCCAGCCCGGTGATCGGGTCGATGACCGGGTTGGCGTCGAGCAGCCCGAGGAACTCCACGTCGGCGCCGGCCCGGGCCAGCTGCTGGGCGACCTCGAACGCCAGCACCCCGCCGAACGACCAGCCCGCGAGACGGTACGGGCCGTCCGGCTCGACCACCCGCAGCTGCTCGACGTGCACCGCCGCGATCTCCTCCAGCGCGGCGCCGAACAGGGGCGGGTCCCCGCGCCAGCCGACGCCGAGCAGGCGCATCGGCGCCCGCGAGGCCCGGGCCAGCTCCCGGTAGCCGAGCAGCTCGCCGCCGAGCGGGTGCAGCAGGTACAGGCTCCGGCCGGACGGGCCGGGACGCAGCGTCACGACCTGCGACGCCCGGGCGTGCGCGGCCAGGGCGTCGCCGGAACCCAGCGCCTGCGCGAGCTCCTCCACGGTGCTGTGGTCGAGCAGCACCGACAGCTCGACCGGGCGCCCCAGCGCCTGACTCAGCTCGGCCACGACCCAGGTCGCGAGCATCGAGTCGCCGCCGACGTCGAAGAAGTCGTCGTCGGGCGCGAAGTCATCGTGCCCGAGCACGCGGGTCCAGATCGCGGTGAGCAGCTCCGCCGGGTCGGCGGTGGACGCGGCGGGCGCGCCGCCGTCGGGCTCGGGCGAGCTCGGCAGCTGCAGCTCCGCCAGGGCGCGGCCGTCGACCTTCCCGGTCGTGGTGCGGGGCAGCTCCGCCACGGCCACGAACCGCGACGGGATCATGGACGAGGGCAGCAGCCCGCGCACGTGCCCGGTGATGTCGCGGTGGCTCACCGCACCGTCGGTCTGGAGGTAGCCGACCAGCACCGACACGCCGTCGGCCACCTCGCGCAGCCCCACGGCGGCCGCGGCCACCCGCGGGTGGCTCGACAGCGCGATCTCCACCTCGCCCGGTTCGACACGGAACCCGCGCACCTTCAGCTGCTCGTCGGTGCGGCCCACGAACTCGTGGCCGCTGTCGGAGCGCCGCCGGACGAGGTCGCCCGTGCGGTAGAGGCGCCCGCCGGAGCCGGCGGGGTCGGCCACGAACCGCTCGGCCGTCCGCCCCGGGTCGCCCAGGTAGCCGCGCGCCACGCCGGTGCCCCCGACGTACAGCTCGCCGACCTCGCCCGGTGCGACCGCGCGCAGCTCGTCGTCGAGCACCCGGCACACCACCCCGTCGACGGCCGTGCCGATGGGCGGTAGCAGCGGCCAGCCCGCAGCCGGGCCGCGCAGGGTGTGGCGGGTGACGAGGTGGGCCTCCGTCGGCCCGTAGTGGTTGTCGAGGCGGCAGTGCGGGAGCTCCGCGAACAGCGCGCGGATGGCCGTGGTGACGATGAGTCGCTCGCCGGCGGTGACGACGTGCCGCAGCGTCGCCGGCACGATCCCGCGCCGCTGCGCCGCGACGGCGAGGAGCTGCAGGGCCACGTAGGGCAGGAACAGGCGCTCGACGCGGTGCTCGACGATCGCGCCGAGCAGCGCGTCGGGGTCGCGGCGGACCGCTGGTGGCACGACGACGAGGCAGCCTCCGGTCGCGAGGGTGGAGAGCACCTCCTGGAACGTCACGTCGAACGAGGTCGCGGTGAACTGCAGCGTGCGCAGCCCCGGCTCGCCGTCGCCGACCTGCCAGTGCAGCAGGCGGTCGAGCCCGGCGTGCGTCATCGCCACGCCCTTCGGCGTCCCGGTCGACCCGGAGGTGTGCAGGACGTAGGCCAGGTCGTCGGGTCGCGCCGGCAGCGGCAGCAGCAGCGGGGAGCCGGTCGCCGACGGCGGGACGACGACAACGCCCGCGGGCAGGCGGTGCGCGGTGGCGTCCCCGGCCACGGCGACCCCGGCGCCGAGCGCGCGGACGAGCGCGGCCAGCCGGGCGTCCGAGGCGGTCGTGTCGAGCGGGCAGTGCACCCCGCCCGCAGCCGCGGTCGCGAGCATCGCGACGACGGTGTCGGCGGCGCTGTCCAGCAGCACGGCGACCGGGACGTCGGGCCCCACCCCGCTCGCGCGCAGCCGGCCGGCCAGGGCGTCGACCCGGTCGAGGAGCTCGGCGTAGGTGGTCACCGCGCCCGACCCGTCCGCGGCGACGAGCGCCGGGGCGCCGCCGTCCGCGCGCGCCTGCGCCCGGACGAGGTCGTGGACGCCCGTCCCGCTCGTCGTCGGCGGCGTGACGACGTCGGCGTGGCTCATCACGAGCACCTCCCTAGCACGGCTTCCCGCGTTCGACACTAGGGAGGCGGGGGGCGCGCGCGGGGTCACGTGAACGGGCGACGGCCCGTCCGCGGCAGCACCCGTTCCCACCGGTGGGAGGGCCGCTATCGTCGCCGGATACCCGACGCCGCGACGACAGACTGGCTGCTCGACTCCGACCCCGCTCTGCGCTGGCAGGTGGAGCGGGAGGTGCTCGGTGCCCCGGAGCAGGTGTGGGAGGCGACGCGGGCGAAGGTGTCGGCCGAGGGCTTCGGCGCGCGGCTGCTCGCCCGCCAGGACGCCGACGGCCAGTGGGCGGGCGGGGCGTACTTCCCCGCCGACTGGGACTGGGGCGGCCCCGAGGCGCAGCAGGGGTCCCAGCCGTGGACGGCGACGAGCTGGTCGCTCGACGCGCTGCGGGAGTGGGGGGTCGACGCCGCCGAGCTCGGCGACACCGCGGAGCGCCTCGCGGCGAACAGCCGGTGGGACCAGGACGACCGGCCGTACTGGGCCGGCGAGGTCGACTGCTGCGTCAACGCCTCCGTCCTGTCCTGCGGGCTGTGGCTGGAGGCCGACGTGGACGGGCTCGTTGACTGGTTCCTGGAGCACCGCATGCCGGACGGGGGCTGGAACTGCGAGTGGGTGAACGGGTCGGTCGTGTCCTCCTTCCACTCCACGCTCAGTGCGCTGCGGGCCCTGCTCGACTACGAGCGGGCCACCGGCGACCGGAACCGCGTCCGCGACGCCCGTCGCTCGGGCGCGGAGTACCTGCTGGCCAGGCGGCTGCTGCACCGGGCGTCCACGGGCGAGCTGGTCGGCCCGTGGGCGGTGCACCTGACGTACCCGCACCGCTGGCAGTACAGCGTCCTGGACGCGGCGCACCACCTCCGCGCCGCCGCGCTGCACGACGGCACCCCGCCCGACCCCCGCATGGCCGACGCGTTCGACCTGCTCCGCGCCCGCCGCGGGGCCGACGGCCGCTGGTGCCAGGACGGCCCGTACCCGGGCCGGGTGTGGTTCGACGTCGACGTTGCCGCGGGCGAGCCCTCCCGGTGGCTGACCCTGCGGGCGACGGCGGTGCTCGACTGGTGGGACGGGGAGCGCGCCCAGGGATGACGCCCGGCGAGGTCAGCGCGTGGCGGGGGCGTGCACGGTGCCGTTGGCGAGCTGCGTCGCCGACGCGAGCGGCAGCGGGAACGACTCGCCGTCCTCGGGGAACAGCCGGGCGCCCTTGCCGACGGCGACGGGGTGCACGAGCAGGTGCAGCTCGTCGAGCAGCCCCTCCGCGATGAGCGACCGGATGAGCTTGACGCTGCCGCTCATGCCCAGGTCCGGTCCGTCGCCGGCCTTGATCTCCCGCAGCCGGTCGGCCCAGTCGGCGCCCAGGACGGTCGCGTTGCCCCAGTCGGCCGAACGGAGGGTGGTGGACACAACGAACTTCGGCGGTGCGGCCATCTGGTCGGCGAACTCGTCGCCGGCCAGGGGCCCGAGGTGCTCCGCGAAGCCGACGTAGGTGGTGCGGCCGAGCAGCATGCGCGGCTTCATGAGGTCACCGACGACGGCGCCGACCTCGTCGTCGAAGTAGGGGAAGTGCCAGTCCTGGGGGTCCTCGACGACGACGTCGACCGAGGTGAACAGGCCAGCGATGATCTTGGTCATGGTGTGCTCCGTGGAGTGGTGTCGCGGGTGGTGTGTCGTCCTTAAGGCGACGGCACCCGGCCGGACTCATCGCTCCCCCGGATCTACTTCCTCGGGCCGTGCGCGCTGCCTGAGGACGGCACGCACTCCGCGGCGCTCCCGCTCCACGCCGAGGGGCCGTCCTGCCCCGCCGTGACGGAGGCCGGCTGCCGGCGACGGCTATCCGCGGGTGAGCGCAGTGCCCGTCGGATCCCCGCTCGGGCCCCCGGGTGCTCGGCCGCAGCCGCCGCCCCGGGGACCGCTCGTCACGGGGCCGTCGGGACGGCCGCGGGGTCCGGTGTCGAGACGTTCCGGATACGGCCCGATGTCCGCAGCGGTCCGCCACAGGTCCCCGGCGCCCTCCGGCCGACGACGACCGCGCAACTCCCCCACGCAGGGGACGCGGTCCCGAAGCGGTCACGATCGGCCGGCCCGCACCGCGCGGGGCGGTACCGACAGGGGCGGAACGACTCCTCGTGGTGGATGACAGCTCTCGGACACGGCCGGCCGCGGTGCTCACCGGGCACTTCGACGAGAACGCCGGTGCAATCCTCTACGGCGCGGTCCTCGCCGCCGCGGCGATGACCGTGGTGAGCGTGCAGCCGGACAGGACGGGCGCGATCGCGCTGTCCGTCGTCCTCATGCTGGTCGTGTACTCGCTCGCCCACCTCTACGCCACGGTGCTCGGTTCGCGGATCAGCCGGCCCGGCGACCGGGCCTGGACGCGGGTCAGGGCGAACCTGCGGTGCTGCTGATCGTGCTCAAGACGGCGCTCCACCGAAGACGTCCTGCGAAGCGGGGATTGCGGCGGGCGGGCACCTCGGCGAGGCTCGGCCGGGGACCACGGAGGGGTGAGTCGTGCGGCTGACCGGGATGACGGGCGGTGCGGTCGACTCACCGATCGGGGCGGCCTACGAACTGCTGGCCCTGCGCGGGAGCGCCACCGGTCTGCTCGACCTCGCCCAGGCGGCGCCGCCGTACCCGCCGGCCCCCGAGATGGTGGAGCACGCCGCGGAGGTCGCCCGTCGCGCCGACGGCGGCACCTACACTGAGGTGCCGGGGATCCCGAAGCTGCGCCGCGCCGTGGCCGACGAGATCGGCCGCGACTACGCGGGCGGGGTCGCCGAACGGGACGTCGTGGTCACCGCGGGGTGCAACCAGGCGTTCAGCCTCGTCGCATCCTCGCTGGCCGGGCCCGGCGACGAGGTGGTCCTGCCCCTGCCGTTCTACTTCAACCACGACATGTGGCTGCGCATGGCCGGCATCCGGCCGGTCTACCTGGAACCCGGCCCCGACCTCGTGCCCCGCGCCGCCGACGCCGCGGCGCTCGTCACCTCCCGCACGCGGGCGATCGTGCTGGTCACGCCGAACAACCCGACCGGGGTGACCGTCGAGCCGGACGAGATCGCCGCGTTCGCCGAGCTGGCCCGCCGCCACGACGTCGCGCTGGTCCTCGACGAGACCTACCGCTCGTTCCGCGACACCACCGGGCCGGCGCACGAGCTGTTCGCCGACCCGGACTGGCGGTCGACGGTGGTGAGCCTGCACTCGTTCTCCAAGGACCTCGCGATCCCCGGCTACCGGGTGGGCGCCGTGGTGGCCGCGCCGGAGCTGAACCGCGAGGTGCTGAAGCTGATGGACTGCGTGGCGATCTGCTCGCCGCGCATCGGGCAGGAGATTGCGTGGGCGGGCCTCACGCGAGCGGGGACGTGGCGGGCCGAGCGGGTGCGGGAGATCGCCGGCAAGCGCGCCCGCTTCGCCGACGCGATGGCCGCCCGGCCCGGCGGCTTCGAGCTGCTGTCGTGCGGCGGCTTCTTCGGGTGGGTCCGCCACCCGTTCCCCGGCCGTTCCACGCAGGACGTGGTGCGCGAGCTGGCCGTCGCGCACGGCGTGCTGGTGCTGCCCGGCACGGCGTTCCTGCCCGACGACCGGGCGGTGGTGCGCGTGAGCGTCAGCAACGCCGACGAGGCGGCCACCGCCGTGCTCGTCCAGCGGCTCGCCGCGGCCGGCGCGCGGGGAGCGCCGGTCAGTAGATGACGCGGTCGTCGGGGGCGGGCCGCCAGGCGCGCGAACCGCGCAGGTTGCGGGTGATGTTGAGCCGCTTGAGCCAACGGTCGGACCCGTCGTACCGCGCCCGGAACGAGCGGCGTCCGTGCACGGCGCGGAAGTTGTCGATGAACACGCAGTCGCCCGGCCGCAGCGCCACGTCCTGCATCGCGGCGTCGATCCCGTCGCGCAGGCCCCGGAACGCCCGCGTCGACCGGTCCGACCAGCCGTCGGTCTTCATGTGGTACGGATCGAGCGCCATGTAGGGGTCCTGCCGGTCGCCGAACAGCACCGGGCGCTCCACCGGGTCGTCGTTCCACGACTGGATCAGCTCGAAGCTGCGCCTCCGCAACCGGTCGACCACCGGGTCGCCGGTGGACTCCGACGCGTTCTCGGGGCGGTGGGAGTTGTCGGGCATCTGCGTGAACGCCGGCTCGAACAGTGCATCGACGTCCAGGGCCGACCAGTCGACGTCGGCGGCGTCGCACACCGTCGTCGCCACCTCATCGGGGTTCTTCAGGCACATCAGCGCCACGTAGTCGCCGCGGCACGGGTGGAACGCGTCCTCGGTGTGCCAGGACAGGTGCTGCAGGCTGTTGGAGCCCAGCTCGTAGTGCTCGTGGCCGCGGATCGGCAGCACGTCGTGCATGAGGCGGCCGTCCTGCTGGGTGGCCCAGCCGAACACGTCGCCGAGCACCGAGCCGCACAGCAGGAAGAAGATCTCCTGGGTGAGCGCAGGCGACCCGGACTGCGAGTTGCGCCAGTGCTCGGGGGTGTCGCCGAGCGCCTCCCCGTCGACGTCCAGACCCGAGACCACGCACAGCGCCGACGGCTCGGCCAGGCGGAACTCCTCCAGGAACTCCAGCAGGTGGCCCGGCAGCGTCCGGGCCAGCACCGGGGCGCGGCGCACTAGCCGCGGGTCCTCGACGGTGTCGTGGGTCGCCGCGAGACCGGCCAGAACCGGGGCGAGCGCGGCGTTGTCGTCCGGCGTCAGCGCCAGCTGGTGGATCACGGAGGGCCTCCTGCCGACGTGGGCGTCCGACCTGCACCGCGATCGTAGGAGCAGCACCGGACTCGGGATCGGTCCCCGATAGCGGGGACAGGTGGTCCGGCACGGGGCCGACCTAGCTTGGGACGTGACGAGACAGCCGGAGCAGCACATCGCGGTGACCGCGGTGCGAGGACGTACGCGGGGTCGATCACCCATGAGCGAGACGACCAACCTCACCACCATGGAAGTCGACGCCCTGAGCGACGTCGACGGTGGTCTCAACCTCACCGATGGGCACGCCCGCCTGGACCTCACCGAGGAGCAGGCGGCGATCGTCGCCCGGATCCCGGAGATGTTCGCCGCGGCGACCACGCGCCCGTTCCCGACCATCGAGACCGCGGCCCACCGCGCGTTCTTCGCCGCGATCGGCCAGCACGGCGCGCCGGTGGCCAGCGGCCGGATCCTCAGCTGCTACTCCTCGACGCTCGCCACCGATATCGTCGCCAGGGCGCTGCCGGTCGGCGCGACCGTGGCGGTCCTGCACCCGACGTTCGACAACATCGCGGACCTGTTCGTCACCCGCGGGCTGCGGCTCGTGCCGTTCACCGAGGAGCAGCTGCTCGCCCGGGAGTGGCCCGGGGCGCCGGTCGCCGCGGTGGTGCTCACCCTGCCGAACAACCCGACCGGGCTGGTCACGCCGCAGGAGCACCTGCGCTCGCTCGCCGAGCACACCGTGCGCCACGGCCAGACCCTGATCATCGACGCGAGCTTCCGGGGCCAGGTGCGCGACGCCCAGTACGACACGTACGCGGTGCTCGACGAGGCGGGTGCGGACTGGATCGTCATCGAGGACACCGGGAAGCTCTGGCCCACCCACGAGCTCAAGATCGGGATGCTCGCCCACAGCGCGCGCACGACCCTGCCGCTGGGCCGGGCGTTCTCCGAGTCGCTGCTGGCCGCGTCGCCGGTGGTGCTGCAGCTGGTCGAGGCGCTGGCCGGGGATTGGGTCCGCGGTGGTTACGAGCGGGCCCGCGACCACGTGGAGCGCAACCGCGCCGTGGTCGCCGAGGCCATCGCGACGGTGGGGCTGCGGCTGGCCGACCCGACGTCGCAGATCAGCGTGGCCCGCATCGAGCTGCCCGACGGCGGGCCCGACTCCGCGCTGCTCCACAAGGAGATGCTGGCGCGGGGCGTGCACGTGCTGCCGTGCGCGCCGTTCCACTGGGCCGACCCCGCGAGCGGGCTGCGGTTCGTGCGCCTGTCGCTGGCCCGGCCGTTCGAGACCGTGCAGGCCGCGGCGCGCACGCTGGCCCTGGCCTACCGGGAGCTCTCGCCCGCCGGCTGACCGTCCTCCGGCGTCGCCCCCGGGCAGGAGCCACCAGGCCCTGCCCGGGGCCACCGCTGCGTCCGGGGGCACCGCCGCGTCCGGGCCTGCCGGTGCGCCGCGGCGCACCGGCAGGGGCGGTCAGGTCGGCGGGGCGGTCAGCGCGGCCACGTCGTGGTCGCCGCGCGCGGTGAGCGGGAGCCGGTCCAGCACGACGACGTGCTCGGGCACGAGGTGCCCGGGCAGGTGGGCGGTCAGGTGCCGGCGCAGCGCGAGCAGGTCGACCCCGCCCGCGGGTGCGGCCGCGTACGCGGTGTCCGGCCTGGTCACCACGGCGTCGCTGACCCCGGCGACGTCCCGCAGCGCCGCGACCGTCTCCAGCGGGTCGGCCCAGGGCCGCCCGGCCGGTCCGCCACCCGGGAACTCCAGCAGGCCGTCGGGTCGCCGGCGCACGCGGTCACCTGTGCCGCGCCCGCCGGCGTGCAACTCGCCGACCTCGCCGGTCGCGACCGGTCGCCCGGCCCGGTCGAGCACGGCCACCCCCTCGACCAGCTCGGCGCCGATCGGCACCCGCAGCGGCGCGGTCGCCACCGGCCACGTCTCGGGGACGACGCAGCCGGCCAGGGGCCGCCCGTCGCTGACCGTCCGGTGCACGGCGACGAGGCGGCAGGCGGGCGCGAGCGCGCGCAGCGCCCGCACGTCATGGGCGGTGAGGTCGCCGGTGTGGGGCACGACGGCGTAGCGCAGCCGGGGCAGGAGCGTGCCCGCGCCGGCGGCGGCGAGCGCCCGCAACTGCGGGGCGGTGAGGTGGGCGACCGTCACGGACGCCGTCCGCAGCCACCCGAGCAGCCGGGCGGAACCGCGGTCCTCCGGAGGTGGGCGCAGCACCACGGCCGACGCCGAGCGGGCCACCGCCACCAGCTCCGGCCGGTCGGCCAGCACGGCCACCCGGTCGTGCTCGGTGAGACCCAGCCACGCGACAGCCCAGTCCGCCCGGCCGCCGGGTGCCGGCGCCGCGGGCACAGCGGGCGCGGGGTCGAGCTCGTAGTCGAGCACGCCGCGCGTCGGGTCGGCCGTGACGGCGGACAGCAGCGCCGCGACCTGGTCCAGCAGCGCCCGCATCGTGGCGGCGTCGTAGCGGTCGGCGTGGTAGTGCAGCTCCAGGCGCAGCTCGTCGCCGCGGTCGTGGACGTCGACGGTGAGGTCGACCTTGCCGGGCTGGGCGGGGGCCTCGGCCTCCTCCACCACGATCCCGGGCAGCCGCCACTCCTGCTCCGCGGTGTCGACCATGCTCAGCAGCGTCTGGAACAGCGGGGCCCGCGAGGGGTCGCGGGCGACGGGCAGCTCGCGGACCAGGACGTCGAGCTGGGTCTCCCCGTGGTCGACGTAGTCGGCCAGGCAGGTGCGCCGGACCCGACGCAGCAGCTCGTCGAACGCGGGATCGCCGGTGAGGTCGACGCGCAGCGGCACGGTGGTGACGAACAGGCCGATGAGCGCGTCGACACCGGTGTCGCGGCGGGTGCTCACCGCAGCCCCGATCACCACGTCGTCCTGGCCGGACCAGCGGCGCAGCACCGTCGCCAGCACCGCCAGCAGGACCAGGAACGAGGTCACCCCGTGCTCGCGGCACAGCCGGCGCAGGGCGTCCGCGTCGTCGGCGCCCAGCTCGGTGCGCAGCCGCCCGCCGGTCCGGCCCTGCCCGGGGAGCCTGCGGCGGGCGGTCGGCAGGTCGAGCGCGGGCGGGGCGCCGTCCAGCCGCTCGCGCCAGTGCCGCACCTGCGCCGCGCGCAGCTCGTCGGTGTGTTGGCCGCGCTGCCACGCCGCGTAGTCGAGGTACTGCACGGCGAGCGCCGGCAGGGCGGCGGCACCGGCGTGGCCGCCGGCCTCGTAGAGGGTGGACAGCTCCCGCAGGAACAGCCCGATCGACCACGCGTCGGAGACGAGGTGGTGGATGGTGACGGCGATCAGGTGGTCGGCCGGGCCGAGCCGCACGAGCAGGCAGCGCAGCAGCGGGCCGCGGGCCAGGTCGAGCGGGGTGCCCGCCTGCTCGTCGGCCAGCCGCAGCGCCGCCGCGAGGCCGTCCGCCTCGACGACGGCGACGGGGTCGTCCGCGACGGGCGGCGACACGTGCGGCATCGGGCGGCCGCCGGAGACGGGGAACGTCATGCGCAGGACGTCGTGCCGGTCGACGATCGCCCGCACGCTGCGCTGCAGCGTCGGCACGTCGAGCGCACCGCGCAGCCGTCGCCTGCCGTGCACGTTGTACGCGGTGCCGGGCCGCAGCTGGCACTCCAGCCACTGCCGTTCCTGGTCGAGCGAGAGCACGGGCGGGGAGCCGGGCGGGCGGGGCGTCACCACCGGGCGGGCGGGCGCCTCGTCCGCGGGGGCGCGCAGGGCGGCGGCCAGGTCGGCGAGCCGCGAGTTCTCGAAGATCGACCGCAGCGACAGCTCCACGCCCGCCCGCTCCCGCAGCCGGGCGAGCACCTGGCCCGCGATCAGGGAGTCCCCGCCGAGGTCGAAGAAGTCGTCGTCGCGGCCGACGCCGTCGATCTCCAGGCTCTGCTGCCACACCTCCGCGACCAGCTCCTCGTCGGGACCGTCGGGCGGGACGAGGCTGGTCGTGGCCAGGTCGGCGGGTTCGGGCAGCGCGAGCCGGTCCACCTTGCCGTTGGGGGTGTGCGGCAGCTCGTCGAGGCGGACCAGGCTGCCCGGCACCATGACGACGGGGAGGGTGGCGCGCAGGTGGGCGCGCACGTCCTCCAGGTCGAGCCCGTCGCCGCGGGCCACGACGTAGCCGACGAGCCGGTCGCCGCAGAGCGCCACCACGGCCTCGCGCACGCCCGGGTGGCGCTGCAGGGTGGTCTCGATCTCGCCGAGCTCGATCCGCTGGCCGCGCACCTTCACCTGGAAGTCCTGCCGGCCGAGGTAGAGCAGGGCGCCGTCGGAGCGGTGGCGCGCCAGGTCGCCGGTCCGGTACAGGCGCTCGCCCGGCACGGGGGCGTGCGGGTCCGCGACGTAGCGCGCCGCGGTGAGGCCGGGCTTGCCCACGTAGCCGTGGCTGATCCCGCGTCCGGCCAAGTAGAGCTCCCCCACCACCCCCACCGGCACCGGGCGCAGCGAGCGGTCCAGCACGTGGGCCCGCCCGTCCGCGATGGGCACCCCGATCGGCGGGGGCTCCTCCCCCGCGTGCAGGTGGGCGTGGGTCGAGTAGGTGGTGTCCTCGGTCGGGCCGTAGAGGTTGACCACCGCCTCGACGTGCCCGGTGGCGTACAGGTCGTCCACCAGCGTCCCGGTGACGGCCTCGCCGCCGAGGCCGACCACGCGCACGCTGCGCGGCAGGGCCCCGGCCTCGACGATCGCCTTGGCCACCGACGGCACCGCGGTCACCATCGTCACGTCCGGGGACCCGGCGAGCAGCGCGAGCGCGTTGTCGACGACCACCACCGTGCCGCCCGCGCAGAGCGGCCCGAACAGCTCGGCCACCGACACGTCGAAGCAGATCGAGGTCGACGCCAGCACCCGGGACAGCTCGTCCGCGGTGAACCGGCGCCGCAGCCAGCCGACCATCGCCGCCGCGTTCCGGTGCGTCATCAGGACGCCCTTCGGGCGGCCCGTCGAGCCCGAGGTGTAGAGCACGTAGGCCGGGGAGTCCGGCGGCACGGGCGCGGCCGGCTCCGCGGTCGGCGGGTACCGGTCGAGCTGCGCCAGCTCCGCCGGGGTCACCACCGTGGTGGCGCCGCTGTCGCGGACCATGTAGTCGGTCCGGTCGGCCGGGTAGGCGGGGTCGATCGGCAGGTAGGCCGCGCCCGCCTTGAGGATGCCGAGCATGGCGACGAGGAGGTCGACGGTCCGGCCGAGCCGGATGCCGACCACGTCACCGGGGCCGACGCCGCCCTCGCGCAGGAGGTGCCGGAGCCGGGTGGAGCGCTCGTCGAGCTGCCGGTAGGTGAGGCTGCGCCGGGGGTCGTGCACCGCCACCGCGTCCGGCACCCGGGCCACCTGCAGCGCGACGAGATCGGGCAGGCTCGCCGGCGGGTCGTCGGTGACCGGGCCGCAGGACCAGCGCGCGAGCAACTCGCGGTCCTCGTCGAGGAGGACGTCGAGCTCGTCGACGGGGCGGTCCGGCTCGGCCAGCGCGCGGGCGAGCAGCACGGGGAAGCGGGCGGCCGAGCGGGCCGCGGTGGCGGGCTCGAACAACTCGGTCCGGTGGTTCCAGCTGCCCCGCAGCCGTCCGCGGTCCCGCCACAGGTGCAGGTCGACGTCGTAGTTCAGGCCCGGGCGGGTCACCGCGACGGGTTCGAGCACCGCGTCGCCCAGCCGGGGTCCGGCGGTCTCGCCGTGGAAGACGAGGGTGGCGGAGACGAGCCCCCGGTCGAGGCTGCGGCCGGGCGCGACGGCGCCGACGAGGTCCTCGAACGGGACACCGCGGTGGGCGAACGCGCCCAGGCAGGTCGCGCGGGCGCGGCGCACCAGCTCGCGGAAGCTCGGCCGGCCGGAGAGGTCGGCGCGCAGCACGAGGAGGTCGGCCAGCAGCCCGACCGCGCGGTGGCGGCCCCGGCCGGACCGGCCCGCCTCGGGCGAGCCCACGGCGAAGTCCTGCTGCCCGCTGTGCACGCCGAGCAGGAGCTGGTAGCAGGCGAGCAGGACCACGAACAGGGTCGTGTCCTCGTCGCGGGCCAGCCGCTCCGCGGCCGCGACGACGTCGTCGGGGACCTCCACCGGGACCGTGGCGGCCGTGAAGGACGGCCGCAGGGGCGGGTTGCGGTCGGTGGGCAGGTCCAGCTCGGGCAGGCCCGCGAGCCGCTCGCGCCAGTACTCCAGGGCCGCGGGCGCGACCGGCTCCGGCACGGGCTCGGGCACCGGGGCCGGGTGGGGGGCCGGGGGGCCGTCGTAGGCGGCCGCCAGCTCGTCGAGCAGCACCTGCATCGAGACGCCGTCGCAGACCAGGTGGTGGGCGACGAGCACGAGCAGGCGCTCGTCGTCGGCCAGCCGGATGCCGTGCACGCGCACGAGGGGCCCGGTCGCCGGGTCGAACGGCTCGGCGGCCGCGCGCGCGGCCTCGGCCGACGCGCGGTCGTCGCGCTCGGTCGCCGGCACGTGGCGCAGGTCGGTCCACTGCGCCCGCAGGGTGGTCCGGTCGTGCACGGTGCGCGTGACACCGGTGCCCGCGGCGTCGGCGAAGGTGCTGCGGAGCGCCGGGTGCCGGCGCAGCAGCGTCGACAGCGCGCGGTCGAGGCGGTCCTCGTCGAGCGCGCCGGTGTGCCGGACGTCCTGCCGCAGCGTGAACACCGGCGTGCCGGGGTGCAGCCGCTCGAAGACCAGGACCCCGCGCTGGACCGTGGAGACCGGCGCCGGGCCCGGCGCGGCCGGTGTCGCGGCGCCGGACCGCCAGCGCTCGACGAGGTGCCGTCCCGCAGCGAGGTCCATCAGGAGACTCCCGCGCGCTCGCCCGTCAGGTGCCGCCCGGCCGGCTCGGCGCTGGTCCGCCTGCGCACCTCGGCGAGGTGGTGGAGCGAGGCGAGGACGTCGTCGTGGGGGACGCCGAAGTCGATGAGGCAGGCGATCTCGTCCACGCCGATCTCCTCCAGCCCGCGCGCGGTTCGCACCGCGTCGTCGACGGTGCCGAACAGGCCGCTGGTGGTGAAGTAGCGCTCGAACGCGTGCGTGATGAGGAACCGCCGGTCCCGCTCGGGCAGCCGGTCGATGTCGACGCCGTCGGGCAGCAGCCCTGACGAGGCCTGCGCGACGAGGTCGGCGGAGCTGCGCAGGTAGTCGCAGAAAGGCTCGCGCACCACCTCCCGCACCGCGTCCCGGTCCGCCCCGACCAGGGTGTGCAGCATGAGGGCGACGTGCGCGCCCGGGCCCCGCTCCTCGCGGTAGGCCGCGATGTTGTCCCGCAGCCGCTCGACGTCCTGGCCGAGCAGGTGGGTCAGCAGGCCCGCGCCGAGCCGGCCCGCCGTCCGGCACGTCGCGGGGGTGCCCGCGCTGGTGATCCACACCGGCAGCTCCCGCTGCACCGGGGCCGGGAAGACCCGCACCCCGTGCATCTCCCCGGCACCGTCGGGGAACGCGACCTCCTCCCCCCGCCACAGCCTGCGCACGGTGTCGACGGTGTCCACCAGCGCGCCCCTGCGGTCGGCGTAGTTCTCCGGGCGCAGAACGAAGTCGCCCGCGTGCCAGCCGGACGCGAACGACACCCCCACCCGTCCCCCGGAGAGGTTGTCGACGACCGACCACTCCTCGGCGATCCGGGCGGGGTGGTGCAGCGGTGCCACGACGCTGCCCGCCCGGACCCCGATCCGCTCGGTCACCGCGGCCACCGCCGCGCCGGTGACGGCCGCGTTGGGGTACAGGCCGCCGAAGGGGTGGAAGTGTCGCTCCGGCGTCCAGACGGCGG